>NZ_JBEEAC010000015.1:0-180634 GCF_040120695.1 Plantactinospora sp. B6F1
TGGGGGGTAAGGCTCCCAGTGAGACGACTGGGTTGATAGGCCGGAGATGTAAGCCAGGTAACTGGTTCAGTTGACCGGTACTAATAAGCCGAGGACTTGACTACAAAGCTGCTACGCGTCCACTGTGTGATTCACAGCAAACGAACAACAGAAGAAACCCTACCGTGTGGGGTGGGGGTTGTTGTTTGTGTTGTTGATAGGGTTACGGCGGTTATGGCGGAAGGGAAACGCCCGGTTACATTCCGAACCCGGAAGCTAAGCCTTCCAGCGCTGATGGTACTGCACTCGGGAGGGTGTGGGAGAGTAAGACACCGCCGGACATCATCCACGAAGTGGCGCCACCCGATGCGGGTGGCGCCACTCGTGTTTCTCGGGACAAGCAACGGACCGGGTAAAAGGGGGTTGGCCGGTTCCCACGGCCCCGACCACCCCCCAACCAATCCGCAGCGGCGGGTCAGTCCCGGCTCTGTACGGCGTTCCGGATCTGGCGGAGCAGCCGGGCGGACTCGTCGATCGAACGGCCCGCGAACATGCCCATCGCGATACTGCCGTGGTCGGCCCAGCCGCAGAAGACGAGCTCGCCGCCGTCGATCGGGGCGGTCCCGCACTTCATGATCCCGCCGAGCGAACCCGCGTCGACCTCGCGGATGTCGGCGACCGGACTGTTCTCCTCCGACGCCAGCTCGAACAGCCGGTCCAGATCCCGCTCGGGTTGCCAGACGAGGGTCGTACCGCCGAAGAGCAGGACGCTGCGGTCCGGGCCGGCCGGGTCGGCGTACGCGACGCCGTAGCTTTCGGCGAAGTTGATCTCAGCGTTGACGGCGGTCCGCAGGTACTCGATGGTCGCCTGGGCGCCCTGGCTCTCGTCCCGGGTGAGACCGGCCACCTCGACCGGCGTGGCGAGCGTGGCATCCTTCTGCTGCACGATCCGCAGGCCGACGCTGCCCAGCGCGGCAACCCCGGCGACAGCGACGGCGAGCACCGCCCCGAGGACGACCTTGCGGCGCCGGGACGAGCGCCTGCCGGCCGGGCCAGGAGAAGCCGACCGCACGGCTTCGCCGCCGCCTGCGGCACCGGGCTCCCCGGCTGCGCTGTTGAGCTCGGCGCCCCCGGCATTGTGCTCGGCGTTGAGCGCCGGGGTGATGTCGACCGCGTCGGCGTCCCGGCCCGCTCGCTGGTGCAGCACGATCGGCTCCGACGTGATCTGGATAGCGCCGGACTCGGCCGTGGCCTGCCGGGACTGGGCCGGCACGGTCGGTTCCGGCGTGGTCTTTCCGGCCTCGGTGTCGGCCGTGTCATGCCGATCGGAGCGGCGGGCATCGGACATAGCCGCCACCGTACGCGACCGGGAGGTGGCGCACGACGGGCCCGGCGCCGAGGCTCGTAGACTTCGAGGGTGACCGAGACTCTGGATGCGAACCGCGCCCCGGCCCCGACCCTTTCCGCCCAGTACCAGCCGGGCGAGGTAGAAGGTCGGCGGTACGAGGAGTGGGTAGCGGCCGGGCATTTCCGGGCCTCGGCCGACAGCGACAAGCCCCCGTTCACCATTGTCATCCCACCACCGAACGTCACCGGCTCGCTGCACATGGGCCACGCCTTCGAGCACACCCTGATGGACGCGCTCGTCCGACGTCGCCGGATGCAGGGCTACGAGGCGCTCTGGCTGCCCGGCATGGACCACGCCGGCATCGCCACCCAGAACCTCGTCGAGCGCCAGCTCGCCGAGGAGGGGCTGTCCCGACACGACCTGGGCCGGGAGAAGTTCGTCGAACGGGTCTGGCAGTGGAAGGCCGAATCGGGCGGCAAGATCCTCGGCCAGATGCGCCGGCTCGGCGATTCCGTGGACTGGGATCGCGAGCGCTTCACCATGGACGACGGGCTGTCCCGGGCGGTACAGACGATCTTCAAGAAGCTCTACGACGACGGCCTGATCTACCGCGCGGAGCGGATCATCAACTGGTGCCCGCGCTGCCTCACCGCCCTGTCCGACATCGAGGTGGAGCACACCGACGACGACGGCGAACTCGTCTCGATCCGGTACAGCGACGACGTGGTGGTCGCGACCACCCGGGCCGAGACCATGCTCGGGGACACCGGGGTCGCGGTGCACCCGGACGACGAGCGGTACCGGCACCTGATCGGCACCGAGGTCGAGCTGCCGTTGACCGGGCGTCGGATCCCGATCGTCGGTGACGAGCACGTCGACCCGAGCTTCGGCACCGGCATGGTCAAGGTGACCCCGGCGCACGACCCGAACGACTTCGAGATCGGCCAGCGGCACGACCTGCCGACCCTGACGGTGATGGACGAGCGGGGCGTCATCACCGCGCCCGGTCCGTTCGAGGGGCTGGACCGGTTCGAGGCCCGGCCGGCGATCGTCGCCGCACTGCGCGAGCAGGGTCGGATCGTCGCGGAGAAGCGGCCGTACACGCACGCGGTGGGACACTGCTCGCGGTGTCGTACGACGGTGGAACCGCGGCTGTCGTTGCAGTGGTTCGTCAACACCGGACCGCTGGCCCGGGCAGCCGGCGACGCGGTGCGGGACGGCCGGGTCCGGATCGAACCCGCCGACATGGCCAAGCGGTACTTCGGCTGGGTCGACAACATGCACGACTGGTGCATCTCCCGGCAGCTCTGGTGGGGGCACCGGATCCCGGTCTGGTACGGCCCGGACGGCGAGGTGCGCTGCGTCGGCCCGGACGAGGAGCCGCCGGTCGGGGAGGGCTGGCACCAGGACGTCGACGTGCTGGACACCTGGTTCTCCAGCGCGCTCTGGCCCTTCTCCACGCTCGGCTGGCCGGAGTCCACCCCCGACCTGGCGAAGTTCTATCCGACCAGCGTCCTGGTCACCGGCTACGACATCCTCTTCTTCTGGGTCGCCCGGATGATGATGTTCGGCCTGTACGCGATGGAGGGCCGGCAGCCGTTCGACGTGATCGCGCTGCACGGCATGGTGCGCGACCAGTTCGGCAAGAAGATGTCGAAGTCCTTCGGCAACGTGGTCGACCCGCTGGACTGGATCGAGCGGTACGGCGCCGACGCCACCCGGTTCACCCTGGCCCGGGGCGCCAACCCCGGTCAGGACGTGCCGGTCAGCGACGAGTGGTGCCAGGGTTCCCGCAACTTCTGCAACAAGCTCTGGAACGCCACCCGATTTGCCCTGATGAACGGCGCCCACGTGGCAGGGGACCTGCCGGAGCCGGCCCGGCTCTCGACCGTGGACCGCTGGATCCTGTCCCGGTTGCAGCAGGTCACCGCCGAGGTGGACGAGCAGTTCGAGGCGTACGAGTTCGCCAAGGTCTGCGACGTGCTCTACCACTTCGCCTGGGACGACGTCTGCGACTGGTACGTCGAGCTGGCCAAGCCGGTGCTGGCCGCCGGTGGCGAGCCGGCCGAGGTCACCCGCCGGGTACTCGGACACGTGCTCGACCGGTTGCTGCGGCTGCTGCACCCGGTGGTGCCGTTCGTCACCGACGAACTCTGGATCGCGCTGGCCGGCGCCGGGAACACCGGAGCCGACCGGGCCGGCGCCTCGGTGATGACCGCCGCCTGGCCGGCCGCCGCACCCGAGCTGCGCGACGAGGCGGCGGAGCGGGAGGTGACCGAACTCCAGCGGGTGGTCACCGAGATCCGCCGTTTCCGCTCCGACCAGGGCCTGCGGCCGGCCCAGCGGGTGGCGGCCCGGCTCGACGGGCTCGACCGGGCCGGCATCGCCGCGCACGAGCCGTTGATCCGCTCCCTGGTCCGGCTGGACGATGTGACGCCGGGCTTCCGGGCCAGTGCCACCCTCGCGGTCTCCGGCGCGGTGACGGTGGCCCTGGATACCCGGGGGTCGATCGACGTCGCCGCCGAGCGGGCCCGGCTGACCAAGGACCGGGCCGCGGCGGAGAAGGAGATCGGCCAGGCCCGAGCGAAGCTCGACAACCAGGCCTTCCTCGACAAGGCGCCGGCGCCGGTGGTCGACAAGATCAGGCATCGGCTGGCGGCGGCCGAGGCGGACCTGGAGCGGATCGCCAGCGCCCTGGCAGCGTTGGGCTGACCGTGAGACAGGGCGGGGCGTGGGTGCGGGAACGAGGGACGCGGTGAGTGAGCGCGCGGAGCGGGCGGCCGAGTTTGCCAAGGTCGAGGCGGAACTGGCCGGCCGTGGCTATACCCGGATGGTCTTCGACCTGGGGCGAATCGAGGGGCTCCTCGACGTGCTCGGCAGCCCGCAGCGGGCGTACCCGGCGATCCACCTGACCGGCACCAACGGCAAGACGTCGACGGCGCGGATGATCGACTCGCTGCTCCGGGCCTTCGGGCTGCACACCGGCCGGTACACCAGCCCGCACCTGGAGACCGTGCGGGAGCGGATCAGCCTGGACGGCGAGCCGATCAGCGAGGAACGCTTCGTCTCGGTCTACCGCGAGGTGGCGCCGCTGGCCCGGCTGGTCGACGAGCGTGCCGACGAGCCGCTGACGTACTTCGACATGACGACGGCACTCGCCTTCGCCGCCTTCGCCGACGCCCCGGTCGACGTGGCGGTGGTCGAGGTCGGGCTCGGCGGGGCGGAGGACTCCACGAACGTACTGAGCGCCGGGATCGCCGTGCTCACCCCGATCGGGCTCGACCACACGGAGTGGCTCGGCGACACCATCGCAGACATCGCGCTGGCCAAGTCGGGCATCATCCACAAGGGCGCGACAGTGATCTCGGCGGTGCAGCCGGAGGAGGCCGCCGAGCCGATCCTGGAACGCTGTGCCGAGGTCGGCGCCACCATCGCCCGGGAGGGCGGCGAGTTCGGCGTACTGCGCCGGACCATGGCGGTCGGCGGCCAGGTGCTGTCGTTGCAGGGCCTCGGCGGCGTCTACGACAACGTCTTCGTACCCCTGCACGGGGCGCACCAGGCGCAGAACGCCGGGCTCGCCCTCGCCGCCGTCGAGGCGTTCCTCGGCGCGGGCGCGTCCCGCCAGCTCGACGTCGAGACCGTCCGGCAGGGCTTCGCCACCGCCGACTCACCCGGCCGGCTGGAGCGGGTCAGGTCCGCCCCGACGATCCTGCTGGACGGGGCGCACAACCCGCAGGGCATGGCCGCCACCGTCACCGCACTCCAGGAGGAGTTCGCGTTCAGCCGGCTGATCGCGCTGGTCGGCGTACTGGAGGACAAGGACGCGCCAAGCCTGCTTGAACTGCTCGAACCCGTGGTCGACGCGGTCGTGGTCACCCGGAACAGTTCGCCCCGGGCGATGCCCGCCGCCGAACTCGGCGACCTCGCCGTCGAGGTCTTCGGCCCGGACCGGGTCGAGGTGGCGCCGGAGCTGCCGGACGCGATCGAGGCCGCCGTGGCGCTGGCCGAGTCCGACGTGCAGGGGGAGCTGAGCGGGGTGGGTGTGCTGGTCACCGGTTCGGTGGTCACGGTGGCCGACGCGCGACGGCTGTTGAAGCGATGAGTGCCCCGGACGAGGCGGCGGAGCCGGCCGGGCGGATCGAACCGGCAGCCCGGCCCGCTGAGCCGTCCGGCCCGCTCGGGGAGCCAACGGGTACGCCCGGCGGCCGGCCCTCCGGCCTGCGCGACCCGGACCGGGCGGTACGTGGTCTGGGCGCCCTGACGCTGAGCGTCGAGGCGCTCGTGCTGCTGCTGGCGATCCAGCCGATCCGGCTGCTCGGCGGCGGACTCGGCGGCACCGCGATCGGGGTGGTCGTCGGGCTCGCCGTAGGGGCGGTCGTCCTGGCCGGCCTCCTGCGCCGGCCGTGGGCCTGGCACGCCGGCACCGTCCTGCAGGGCCTGTTGCTGCTCTCCGGACTCCTGCACTGGTCACTCGGCGCACTGGGGTTGATCTTCGCCGCGGTCTGGGCGTACGTGTTGCACGTCCGGCGGGTCATCCTCGGCAGCGGCTGACAGCCACCCCGGCACCCGGTGCGGCGACTCAGCCGGTTGCCCGGTGCCGCCACTGGGTGAGCGCGATCCCGTGCCCGTCCGGATCCCGGAACGCGGCGGCCCAGAGTTCGAGTTTGGCGCCCCGGTTGACCGCCCGGGGGGCGTAGGTGAACTTGACGCCCTTGCCGAGGAGTTCCTCGTAGAACGCGGTCACGTCGTTCACTTCCAGGTTGAGGTGGACCAGCCGTCGGTTGATCGGTGCCACCTCCCGGATCGCTCGCAGGACCAGCCGGGTCGCGCCGGAGGCGAGGACGGCGCTGCCCTCGCCGCCGTCGATCTCGAAGAAGCCGAGTAGGTCCCGGTAGAACGCGATCGACCGTTCGAGGTCGGCGACCAGCAGGGTGATCCCGACCCCGGCGATCGGCCCGGACTCGCCGAGCCGGGCGGGTGGTTGGGTGGCGGTCAGGTCGGCCAGGATCGCCTCGTCGTCCGAGGTGGCCGCGACATCCTCGGGCGAGGCCGCGCCGGCTCGTGGGTCGAGGCCCGTCGCGAGCTCCGGGGCCGGGTCGTCGAGCGGGATGTCGATCTCGTCGTGCCAGGTGTCGGCCGGGTCGGTGCCGCCGGCGGTGGTGGCCGACCGGCCGGGGCCCCCCGGCGCAGCGTCGGCCTCGCCTCCGGCGCCGGCCTGTTCCGGGGTCCCCGGTGCCGGTTCGGGTGTCTCCCGTTCCGGCTCGTCCGGCTCCGGTGGGCGTGGCGCCGGTGGTGGGTCCGAGACCGGCGCCGTGGCCGCCGTCGGACCCGGCCGGGGCCGGCGGTTCCGGCCGCCCGGACCGGAGGTGGGGCGGGGGCGGCGGGGTAGCGGCGCGGTGGACGGTGGGTCGACCAGGGTCCCCTCCAGCACGATGGTTCCGCCGGGGGTCTGCCGCATCACCACCGGCTCCTCCCGGGCCGTACCGCGGTCGTCCCGAAGCCGTTCGGGCTCGTCATGGAGCCGTTCCGGGTTGTCATGGAGCCGTTCCGGGTCGTTCCGGAGCCGTTCCGGGTTGTCATGGAGCCGCTCCGGGTCGTCCCGGAGCGTGGCGAGGTCGTCCTCGGTCAGCTCGTCGCCGACCGGCGCGCCGCCGGACGGATCGGTGCCGTACGGGTCGTCCCGCCCACCCCGAGCCCACGGCGGCGCCTCCTGCTCGATCAGGATGTCGTCGTCGACCGGGTCGAGGTGGAACTCCGGTGGCAGGTCGCCGCTCGCCGCCGCCTCGGCGTGGGTCAGCACCTCGTCCCAGAGGATCCGGACGTGCCGCTGGTCGTCGACGGCCACCATGATCGGCAGGGTGGCGCCGGGGTCCGGCCACTTCGACACCGGCACCCGGGGGTCGCGGATCCGCACCGAACGGCCCGGCACCCCCGGCGCGTCGATCACGATCTGGAGTTCACACCGGCCGAAGGTCGACGAGGCGGGTGGTTCGGTGACGCTGTGCACGTGCCCGATGCCGGTCACCCAGGCCCGGGGGCCGCTGCGTACGGCGGTGACCGCCACGAGCGCGATCGCCAGGGCGAGCAGGGCCACCCCGAGTACGGCGATCGCCCAACTGCGCATCCCGAAGCCGAACAGGACGACGAAGGTGGCGAAGGTGCCCAGCACAGCGGCGACCAGCTTGCGCACCGGCGCGACCTGGCGGCGACGACCATCTGCCACAGTGGACCTCCCTGGTTAAGGCCAGGCTAGGCCCGATCCGGCGGGAATGGAACGACCTCGCGGCGGGTGTGCGGTCTTCGTCGCCGGATCGTCGGCGCTGACCTGGCCGAACGTGCCGACCTTCACACCGCGGCCGGGTGCGGGCCGCCATACGCTGACGGTGCCAGTTTCCGGACGTACCGAGGGGTGTTCGTGGCCAGCAGCGGTTCCGCCGAGCGTACCCTCGTGTTGATCAAGCCGGACGCGGTGCGGCGCCGGCTGGTCAGCGAGATCCTCGGCCGGTTCGAGCGCAAGGGCCTCGGCATCGACGCGATGGTGCTGCGCCGGATGGACGACCGGCTCGCCGAGCTGCACTACGCCGAGCACGTGGCGGAGCCGTACTATCCAGCGCTGCGGGCGTTCATGACCTCCGGGCCGCTGGTCGCGCTGGTGCTCTCCGGCTCCGGAGTCGTCGAGATGGTCCGCGGCCTGGTCGGTGCGACCGACGGGCGCCGGGCGGTCCCGGGCACGATCCGGGGCGACCTGGCCCGCTCGTCCCGGGAGAACCTGGTGCACGCGGCCGACTCGGCCGAAACCGCCCGCCGGGAGATCGCGCTCTGGTTCCCCGAGCTGGCCTGACGGTCGGCGGGGACGTCGCGGCGGGGATATCGAGTGGGGTCGCCGGATGGGTTCGAGTATCGTTGACCGGTACAGGCGTCGACCCGGCCATCACCGGCGAGCCTCCGGAAGAACAGGTGGAAACACCCCAGTAGAACCGGACGGGACCGGCCCGTCACAGCCGGCCAACGAGCGGGTGGTCGATCCCGACCGCCAAGCGGGGTGGTACCGCGGGCCCACGGCCGCGCCGGTCTCCGGCGTACCAGGGGCTCGTCCTCGCAGACCACGGTCAGTGAGCTGCGACGAGGAGAGCGACCCGCGATGGCCTACCCGAAGAACGCCCCCGCCGGCACGGGCGTGCCGGCCAGCCCCGAGCTGCCGGCGGTCGAGCAGCGCGTGCTCGACCACTGGGTGGCCGACAAGACCTTCGAGGCCAGCGTCGAGGCCCGCGACCCCGGCCCGAACGGCGCCAACGAGTACGTCTTCTACGACGGTCCGCCGTTCGCCAACGGCCTGCCGCACTACGGCCACCTGCTGACCGGCTACGTCAAGGACCTGGTGCCGAGGTACCAGACGATGCGCGGCCGGCGGGTCGAGCGGCGCTTCGGCTGGGACTGCCACGGCCTGCCGGCCGAGGTGGAGGCGGAGAAGCAGCTCGGGATCACCACCAAGGCGGAGATCCTCGACCTCGGCGTGGGGCGGTTCAACGACGCCTGCCGGACCTCGGTGCTGGCCTACACCCGGGACTGGGAGCGGTACGTCAACCGGCAGGCCCGGTGGGTCGACTTCGGCAACGACTACAAGACGCTCGACCTCAGCTACATGGAGAGCGTCATGTGGGCGTTCCGCCAGCTCCACGACAAGGGGCTGGTCTACGAGGGGTTCAGCGTGCTGGCGTACTGCTGGCGCTGCGAGACCCCGCTGTCGAACACCGAGACCCGGATGGACGACGTCTACCGGGACCGGCACGACCCGACCCTGACGGTCTGGTTCGAGCTGACCCCGGACGAGTCCGCGCCGGAGCCGCTGCGCGAGCCGGTCCGGGTCGGGGTCTGGACCACCACGCCGTGGACCCTGCCGTCCAACCTGGCGCTCGCGGTCGGCCCGGACATCGAGTACGCGGTACTGGAGCGGGACGGCCAGCGGCACGTCGTCGGCGCCGCCCGGCTCGGGGCGTACGCGAAGGAGCTGGACGGCTACACCCAGGTCGGCACCGTCTACGGCCGGGACCTGGTCGGGCGCCGCTACACCCCGCTCTACGACTTCCTGGTCAGCCAGGGCGGGCCGAACGCATACCAGGTGCTCGGTGCGGAGTTCGTCACCACCGAGGACGGTACCGGGGTGGTGCACCTGGCCCCGGCCTTCGGCGAGGACGACCAGAAGGCCTGCAACGCGGCCGGCATCCCGACCGTGGTGACGGTGGACGACCACACCCGGTTCACCGCGCTGGTGCCGCCCTACCAGGGCGAACAGGTCTTCGACGTGAACAAGTCGGTGATCCGGGAGCTGAAGGAGCGCGGGGTGGTGCTCCGGCAGGACACCTACACCCACCCGTACCCGCACTGCTGGCGCTGCGACACGCCGCTGGTCTACAAGGCGGTCTCCTCCTGGTTCGTGGCCGTCACCAAGGTCAAGGACCGGATGCTGGAGCTGAACCAGCAGATCAACTGGACGCCGGGACATGTCCGGGACGGCTCGTTCGGCAAGTGGCTGGCGAACGCCCGGGACTGGTCGATCAGCCGTAACCGGTTCTGGGGCTCGCCGATCCCGGTCTGGAAGTCCGACGACCCGCAGTACCCGCGGGTCGACGTCTACGGCTCGCTCGCCGAGCTGGAGACCGACTTCGGGGTGAAGGTCACCGACCTGCACCGGCCGATGATCGACGAGCTGACCCGGCCCAATCCGGACGATCCCACCGGACGCTCCATGATGCGCCGGGTGCCGGAGGTGTTGGACTGCTGGTTCGAGTCCGGGTCGATGCCGTTCGCCCAGGTGCACTACCCGTTCGAGAACCGGGAGTGGTTCGAGCACCACTACCCGGGGGACTTCATCGTGGAGTACGTCCCGCAGGTGCGGGGCTGGTTCTACACCATGCACGTCCTGGCGACCGCGCTCTTCGACCGGCCGGCGTTCCGCAACGCCGTGGTGCACGGCATCGTGCTCGGCTCGGACGGGCGCAAGATGTCCAAGAGCCTGCGCAACTATCCGGACGTCTACGAGATGTTCGACAGCTACGGCTCGGACGCGATGCGCTGGACGCTGATGGCCTCGCCGGTGCTGCGCGGCGGCGACGTGGTGGTCAGCGAGACGACGATCCGGGACTCGGTACGCCAGGTGCTGCTGCCGTACTGGAACGTCTGGTACTTCTTCTCGCTCTACGCGAACGCGGAGGGCTACGAGGCCAGGCGGCGGACCGACACCGGGCCGGCCGGCGACGGCGGAGCCGCGGCGAACCTGCTCGACCGGTACGTGCTGGCCAAGACCCGGGAGCTGGTCGAGACGGTGCAGGCACAGCTCGACGTCTACGACATCTCCGGCGCCTGCGGCACGGTCCGGTCCTTCCTGGACGCGCTGACCAACTGGTACGTCCGGCGCTCCCGGGACCGGTTCTGGCTCGGCGACCGGGACGCCTTCGACACCCTCTACACGGTGCTGGAGACGGTGAGCCGGGTGCTGGCGCCGCTGGCACCGCTGACCGCCGAGGAGGTCTGGCGCGGGCTGACCGGAGAGCGGTCGGTGCACCTGACCGACTGGCCGGAGGCCGCCGAGCTCCCGGCCGACCTCGGGCTGGTCGCCGCGATGGACGCCACCCGGGCGGTCGCCTCGGCGGCGCTGTCGCTGCGCAAGGCGAAGGGCCTGCGGGTCCGGCTGCCGCTGCCGTCGCTGACCGTGGCCAGCCCGGTGGCGGAGACCCTGCGGCCCTTCGCCGACCTGCTCGCCGACGAGGTGAACGTCAAGGCGGTCACCGTCACCGACGAGCTGGCCAGCCACTGCGAACAGGTGCTGACCGTGGTGCCCCGGGCGCTCGGCCCCCGGGTCGGCAAGCAGGTGCAGGCCGTGATCAAGGCGGTCAAGTCCGGCGACTGGACGCTGGTGGACGGGGTACCGGAGGCGGCCGGGGTGCGGCTGGAGCCGGGCGAGTACGAGCTGAAGCTGGTTCCCGCCGACCCCGAGCACTCCGCGCCGCTGCCCGGCGGGGAGGGCGTGGTGGTGCTGGACACCACCGTCACCCCGGAACTCGCCGCCGAGGGCCTGGCCCGGGACGTCGTACGGGTGGTGCAGCAGGCCCGCCGGAACGCCGGCCTCGACGTGTCGGACCGGATCGAGGTGCTGCTCGCCGCTCCGGCCGAGGTCACCTCGGCGGTCGAGGCGTACCGGGACTTCGTGGCCCGGGAGGTGCTGGCCGACTCGATCGGCTTCGCCGACCAGGTCGACTCCCAGAGTGGCTCCGTCGACCTCGCGGAGCAGGTCGACTCCCAGGGTGGCTCCGTCGACCTCGCGGAGCAGGTCGACGGCTTCGCCGGGGAGGTCGGCGACGGCGAGCGGGTGACGGTGACGGTACGGCGCCGCTGAGCAGTCCCGGGACGTCCGGCGGGTCAGCGACAAGTGGACCAGCAGGGGCATCTACCAGAAGTTCCGCCCGACCGGTCCGGGCAGGTGATCGAGACGGTCACCTACGCGGACCGGTCGGCCGTCGGTTAACGTGACAGCGCCCCACTACCCTGACCGCCGGAGGTCCCGTGCCGCTGCTCTACACCATCGGTCAGTACACCGTCGGCACCGCGATGCGGGTCGCCTGGCGTCCGACCGTCGAGGGCCTGGAGAACGTGCCCGCGACCGGCGGTGCGATCTTCGCCGGCAACCACCTCTCGGTCGCGGACGAGTTGTTCCTCGGCTCGGTGGTGCCCCGGCACCTCGCCTTCTGGGCCAAGGCCGAGTACTTCACCGGTACCGGGCTGCGCGGCTGGTTCACCCGGTCGGTGATCAGCGGGCTCGGCGCGATCCGGGTCGAACGGGCCGGCGGCCGGGCCGCACTGTCGGCGTTCGACGGGGCGATCCCGGTGTTGCGCGCCGGTGACCTGGTCGCGATCTACCCGGAGGGCACCCGGTCACCGGACGGCCGGCTCTACCGGGGACGTACCGGGGTGGCCCGGCTGGCGCTCGCCGCCGAGGTGCCGGTGATCCCGGTCGGGATGATCGGCACCGAACGCGTCCAGCCGATCGGCGCCCGGCTGCCCCGGCTCGGCACCGGCAAGGTGATCGTCCGGTTCGGCAAGCCGATGGACTTCGTCGGCCGCCCGGCGGACCGGACCTCGCTGCGGCAGATCACCGACGAGATCATGGCGGAGATCCAGAAGCTGACCGGACAGGAGTACGTGCCCCGGTACGCGCCGGCCCGCAACGCGGCCGAGAACGGCGGCTCGTAGACGCCCGTCCGCTCCCGTCCGTGCGCGGCGCGCCCGACCGGCCTCCGGCGGCCGGTCGCCCGCTCAGCCGGTACTGCTGGCGCTGCCGCTGTTCGAGCCGACCGGCTCCCGCACGACGATGCTGTCCCGCAGCGTGCTGAGCAGTTCGGAGCTGTCCGCTATCGACAGGCGGGTGAACAGCGCCGTGCCGGAGCTTCCGTAATCCGCCCAGGTGCAGACCACCACCTCGTCACCGTCGGCCCTGCCCGTGCCGCAGCTGCGGTACTCGCCGCGTACGCCGGTCGGCACCGACTCGACCGAGGTGGCCGCGTACTCGTCCTTGAGCCGGGTGACCTCGTCCTGCACCACCGACTCCGGACTGAACTGGAAGCCGGTGCTGCCGAAGATGGTCACCACCTTGCCGTTCGAGGCGCGGTAGACCCCGGCGAACGCCTCGCCGGTGAACCAGTTGCGGGCCCGGACCTCCTGCTTCAACCGTTCGGCGGTCTTTCGGCCGGACGCGTTGTCGAGCAGCCGCAGGTCGAGTACCTCGCTCGGCAGGGGATCCGCCGGTGATGCCGGGTACTGGTCCCAGATCGGCTTGACGTAGTACGCCGGGATTCCGCAGCAGCAGGCGATGCTCAGCAGGGTCATCATGAACATCACCCGGGGCCAGCGCCGTCGGCGGCGTACCGGACGGAGCGGGGGCGGGGCGGGCGGCGCCTCCGGCTGGCGCCGCTGTTTCACCGGTCGGGGCGGGCCGAGGGGCTGCTTCCGGGGCGCGGGCGCGGCCGGCGGTCGAGGGCCCCAGGTCGCCGGCGGTGCCGGTACCGGCGGTTGTGGTACCGCCGGTTGTGGTACCGGCGGTGGCGGTGCCACCGGTTGTGGTGCCGCCGGTGGTGGTGCCGCCGCGTGCGGGGGTGACACCTGGTGGGGGGGCGACGCCTGGTGCGGGGGCGACCCTGGATGTGCTGACGGCGGACCGGTCGGCGCGGGAAAGCGCCGGGTCACCGGCAACTGCCGGGCCGGCGGCGGGCTGACCGGCGCGTCGGAGCCGAACGGTGGATGCGGCGCCGCGCCCGGATGGTCATCGATCGGTGGATGCGGCGCCGCGCCCGGATGGCCACCGAACGGTGGGTACGTGTCCCACGGGTCGTCGGCGGCACCGGCCCACGGGTCGACCGGGGTCGGGATCTCGTCCTCGTCCGCCTCGACGTCCGGCATCCGCAGGGTCGGATCGGCCGGGTGGGTGTGAGCCGTCGGCGCCGCCGGAAGCCCGCCGTCCTCGGCATCGCCCCGGAACCAGCGACGCTTGCGCGGCCGGGGCGGTGGTACGGCCGCCGAGCCGGTCCAGCGCGGCGCGGCCACCCGGGTCGGGGCCGGCTCCTCGTCGTCGAGTGGGGGCGGTACCGGCGTACCGGCTTCGGCCGGACCCGAGTCGGTGGCAGCCTCGGCGGGTTGGTCGATCCGGGTGGCGTCGACCGGCTGCCCCGACCGGCGCTCATCGGGGCGCTCGCCCCGGGTCGCGTCCGGCGCCGGGGTACGGCGGGTCGGCGCATCCTCCTCGATCACCTGCCGTTCGTCCGCTCCGTCCCGTTCGGTGGCGGCCGCCGGCTCTTCCGCCGCAGGCGTCTCACCTCCGACGGCGGCCTGGGGCGCGCCTCCGTCGGCTCGATGGTCCTGCTCGTCGTCGGCCTGGCGGTTCTGCTCGTGGTCGGCTGGACCGTTCTGTTGGTCGGCGTGGCGGTTCTGCTCGTCGTCGGCTCGACCCTTCTGTTGGTCGGCTCGACTGTCCTGCCGGGCGCCGGTCCTGGCGTGCCGGTCGCCGGTCGCCACCGTCGCCGAGTCCTCGGCCGGGGGTGGCCCGGGCGGCGTGGCTCGGCCCGCCGGTGCGGTCTCCTCCGGCTGAGGCTGCGGCATTGTGCGGGTCTCCTCTCGCGCCGGTTCGAGGTTAGTACCGCCCGACCAACCGGTCCTTCCGCGCCGGATCGTACGAGGATGTCTCGGCGGCGGGGAAATCCGGCCGAGCGAGCACCGGGGGACGTTCCGGCGAAAACCTCCCCGGCAGCGGTGCGGGGTCCATCGAACCGGGGTGCGGGCGTGACGCGTACTCTGGATGATTGGTGTCCCAACGGAGTGTCCCGGGAGGTTCCATGAGCGCCGCGTCGTCCGCCGCGGAAAGGTCAGCGGCGCTGACGGTCTGGCCGCAGCTCGAGCAGTTGCTGCCCCAGGTCAGCAAGCCGATCCAGTACGTCGGCGGCGAGCTCGGCGCGGTGGTGAAGGACTGGGAGTCGGCGGTCGTCCGTTGGGCGCTGATGTATCCGGACGCGTACGAGGTGGGTCTGCCGAACCAGGGGGTGCAGATCCTCTACGAGGTACTCAACGAGCTGCCGGACGTGCTGGCCGAGCGGACCTACGCGGTCTGGCCGGACCTGGAGCGGCTGATGCGGGCCGAGGGGGTGCCCCAGTTCACCGTCGAGGCGCACCGGCCGGTCGGCGCGTTCGACCTGTTCGGGATCTCGTTCGCCACCGAACTCGGCTACACCAACCTGCTCACCGCGATCGACCTGGCCGGCATCCCGCTACTCTCCGCCGACCGCACCGACGCGCACCCGGTGGTGGTGGCCGGCGGGCACGCCGCGTTCAACCCGGAGCCGATCGCCGACTTCATCGACGCGGCGGTGCTCGGCGACGGCGAGGAAGCCGTCCTGGAGATCACCGAGATCGTCCGGGAGTGGAAGGCGGAGGGCAGCCCCGGCGGGCGGGACGAACTGCTGCTCCGGCTGGCCCGGACCGAGAGCGTCTACGTGCCGCGCTTCTACGACGTCGACTACCTGCCCGACGGTCGGATCCAGCGGGTCGTGCCGAACCGGGCGGACGTGCCGTTCCGGGTACACAAGCGCACGACGATGGACCTGGACGCCTGGCCGTACCCGAAGAAGCCGATCGTGCCGCTCGCCGAGACCGTGCACGAGCGGTACGCGGTGGAGATCTTCCGGGGTTGCACCCGGGGCTGCCGGTTCTGCCAGGCAGGCATGATCACCCGACCGGTCCGGGAACGCTCCATCACCACGGTCGGCCAGATGGTGCAGGACGGTCTGGAATACTCCGGCTTCTCCGAGGTCGGGCTGCTGTCGCTGTCGTCGGCAGACCACTCGGAGATCGGCGACATGTGCTCCGGCCTGGCCCAGCAGTACGAGGGCACCAACGTCTCGCTGTCGCTGCCGTCCACCCGGGTCGACGCCTTCAACATCGAGCTGGCCCAGGAGCTGTCCCGCAACGGCCGGCGTACCGGGCTGACCTTCGCCCCGGAGGGCGGCTCGGAGCGGATCCGCAAGGTGATCAACAAGATGGTGTCGGAGGAGGACCTCATCCGCACCGTGGTCACCGCGTACACCAACGGCTGGCGGCAGGTGAAGCTCTACTTCATGTGCGGGTTGCCGACCGAGGAGGACGCCGACGTCCTCCAGATCGCCCGGCTCGCACATGAGGTGATCAAGGCTGGTCGGGCGGCCACCGGCTCCAAGGACATCCGCTGCACCGTGTCGATCGGGGGGTTCGTGCCCAAGCCGCACACCCCGTTCCAGTGGGCCCCGATGGAGCGGCCCGAGGTGATCGACAACCGGCTCAAGCTGCTCAAGCAGGCGATCAACTCCGACCGGTCGCTCGGCCGGGCGATCGGTTACCGCTACCACGACGGCGAGCCGTCGCTGATCGAGGGCCTGCTCAGCCGGGGTGACCGCCGGGTCGGCGCGGTGATCAGGCGGGTCTGGGAGAACGGCGGCCGGTTCGACGGCTGGAGCGAGCACTTCTCCTACCAGCGCTGGGTCGACGCCGCCGCCGAGGTGCTGCCGGCCTTCGGGGTGGACCTCGACTGGTACACGGTTCGGGAGCGGGAGCAGACCGAGGTGCTGCCCTGGGACCACCTCGACTCCGGGCTGGACAAGGACTGGCTCTGGCAGGACTGGCAGGACGCTCTCACCGAGTACGAGCAGGACGACTGCCGCTGGACCCCGTGCTTCGACTGCGGCGTCTGCCCGTCCATGGACACCGAGATCCAGATCGGCCCGACCGGCCAGAAGCTGCTGCCGCTGACGCCGGTCAACACCGGCCTGCGGATGCCGGCCGGCGCCGGGCACTGACCTCGCCCGTTGTCCCGGCGCGTCCCGACCGGGGGAACGGCCCAACCGACCATCCGTACCCGAGGAGCGGCACGATCAGCAGGAAACCACAGCCGGAGGGCGGCCAGGCACCGGTCGTACAGCGGATCCGGATCAGGTACGCCAAGCGTGGGCCGCTGCGGTTCACCTCACACCGGGACTTCGCCCGGGCCTTCGAGCGCGGGTTGCGCCGGGCCGGCGTCCCGGTGGCGTTCTCGCAGGGCTTCACCCCGCACCCGAAGATCTCCTACGCCAGCGCGGCCCCGACCGGAGTGGCCAGCGAGGCGGAGTACCTGGAGATCGGGCTCCAGCGGTCGGTGGATCCGGCCGAGTTGCGTACCGCCCTGGACGCGGTGCTCTCGCCCGGACTCGACGTACTCGACGCGGTGGTGGCCGCCGGCGGCAGCCTGGCCGACCGGATCGAGGCCTCCCGGTGGCGGATCGAACTGCCCGGTGTCGAGCCGGATGTCGCCCGCGCCGCCGTGTCGAATTTTCTGGCCGCCTCCGAGGTGCTCGTCGAGCGGATGACCAAGCAGGGACGGCGGGTTTTCGACACCCGGGCGGCCGTGACAGCCATCGATATGATCGAGAGGACCGAGGCACCTTCCGGGGTCGCGGGCGTACCGTGTGCGATACTCGAAGTGGTCGTGCGGCAGGTCACCCCGTCCGTACGACCCGATGACGTCCTTTCCGGCCTCCGCGTGGTGGCCGACCTGGAGCCGCCGGTGCCGCCGAGGGCGACCCGGCTGGCGCAGGGCACGCTGACCGCGCAGGGGGAGATCGTGGATCCGTTGGAGGCGGATCGCGACGGGATGGCCATCGGCGAACGCCAGCCGGAAGTCCGGCCGGCGGTCAGGTAGGCAGACTTCGGCGACCCGGTCACCTTGACGCGTCACCGGAAATACTTTGCGGCAACCCTGCGTGGCAGCGCTCACCCGCGCCCGGGGAAGCCAGAACTGGAGAACGTCCATGCTCGAGAACGAGCCAGAGGGCGGAGAACGGCCCGGCGCTGAGTCGGCCTTCGACGCCACCACCGCAAGCGGCAGCACCGAGAGCGCGAGCGCGCAGGGCGGCAGTGCCGAGAGCGCGAGCGCGCAGGGCGGCAGTGCCGAGATGCCCGCGCGGCGGCGCACCACGCGGCGCCGTACGTCCAGCACGTCGAGCGAGTCGGCGCCGACCGACGTACCGGCCGAGGCGCCCAGCACGGCCAGGACGACCAGCGCGGAAGCCGCCGACCCCGAGGTGCTCGCCCCGGTGGCCGCCGACATCGAACCCGCGCCGAAAGCGACCCGCCGGCGCCGCAAGGCCACCACGGCGGACAGACGGGACGATGCCGGACCTCCGGCCGGCGAGGCGGCTGCCGCCGGTGGGGCGGCTGACCCGGGCGCTCCCGCGGCCGGCCCCGACGACGCGGCGATCGAGCCCGTACCGCCGGTGAAGGTGACCCGTACCCGCCGGAAGAAGGCGGCAGCCCCCCCCCGTCGAGCCGGGTGAGGCCGCGGTCGAGCCGGCCGGGGCCGTCGGGAGTGACCCGTCGGCCAGCGAGGTCCCGCTGGCCGGCTCCGATGTCGGCGCTCCGGCCGCACCTGAGCCGACCGGCGGTGCCGACCTGCCGGTGGCCGGTGGTCCGGTCGAGGCCGAGCCGGCGGCCGAGGAGGCGCCCCGCGGGCGGCGCCGCCGCGCCGCGCTCTCCGCGCCCACCGTGCTGTTCATGGCCCCGGAACCGGAGACTCCGCCGGCCCGGGCCGGCGCGGTCGAGACCGCTCCGCCGGCCCCGTCGACCGAGGTCGACGCCGAAGGCGAACCGGCCGAGGGCACCCGGCGGCGCCGCCGGGGCCGGCGCGGTGCCGAGCCGGCCGTGCTGGACTCCGAGGTCGAGGTCGAGGTCGTCGCCGACCAGGAGGGCCTGGACGTCACCGATACCGAAGCGGACGAGGACGAGGACGAGGAGACCGCGGCAGCCCGGCGTCGACGGCGGCGCGGCCGTCGGGGTCGGGGCCGGGGCAAAGGCACCGCTGACGACGCCGACGAGGGCGACGAGCCGGCGGCCGAAGCCGAGGCCGGCGTCGAGGCCGGGGCCGACGAGGACGAGGACGACGACGGCGAGGTCGGTGACGGGGTGACCCGGCGTCGCCGCCGGCGCCGCCGCAAGGGCGCCGGGGACACCGACGGTGCGGTCGACGACGGCGTACCCACGGTTGTCAAGATCCGCGAGCCGCGCAAGACCGTGGACGAGGTGCAGGGCGTCTCCGGCTCGACCCGGCTGGAGGCCAAGCGTCAGCGCCGCCGGGACGGCCGCGAGCAGCGGCGTACCCGGCCGCCGATCCTGAGCGAGTCGGAGTTCCTGGCCCGCCGGGAGGCGGTCGACCGGGTGATGGCGGTACGCCAGCGCGGCGACCGCACCCAGATCGCCGTACTGGAAGACGGGGTGCTCGTCGAGCACTACGTCACCCGGGCGTCGGCCGGCACCATGGCCGGCAACGTCTACCTGGGCAAGGTGCAGAACGTGCTGCCCAGCATGGAGGCGGCCTTCGTAGACGTCGGCCGGGGCCGCAACGCGGTGCTCTACGCCGGTGAGGTCAACTGGGACACCACCGGTCTGGAGGGGCGGGCCCGCTCGATCGAGCAGGCACTGCGCTCCGGCGACTCGGTGCTGGTGCAGGTCACCAAGGACCCGATCGGACACAAAGGCGCCCGGCTGACCAGCCACATCGCGCTCTCCGGGCGGCATCTGGTCTATGTGCCGCACGGCAACGCCTCGGGGATCAGTCGCAAGCTGCCGGACACCGAGCGAAAGCGGTTGCGCGACATCCTGAAGAAGCTGGTCCCGGACGGTGCCGGCGTGATCGTCCGGACCGCCGCCGAGGGAGCGAGCGAGGACGAGCTGGCCCGGGACGTGAAGCGGCTCCAGGCGCAGTGGGAGGACATCCAGGCCAAGGCGGCCGAGGGCGGCGCGCCGGTGCTGCTCTACGAGGAGCCCGACCTGGTGATCCGGGTGGTGCGGGACCTGTTCAACGAGGACTTCCGCGAGCTGATTGTGCAGGGCGACGAGGCGTACGAGATGGTCGAGTCGTACCTCTCGCACGTCTCGCCCGACCTGGTGCCCCGGCTGCGCCGGCACACCGGAACCGCGGACGTCTTCGCCGAGCGACGGATCGACGAGCAGATCCTCAAGGGGCTGGACCGGAAGGTCTTCCTGCCCTCCGGCGGTCACCTGGTGATCGACCGCACCGAGGCGATGACGGTGATCGACGTCAACACCGGCAAGTACACGGGTGCCGGAGGCAACCTGGAGGAGACGGTCACCCGGAACAACCTGGAGGCGGCCGAGGAGATCGTCCGGCAGCTCCGGCTCCGCGACCTGGGCGGCATCGTCGTGATCGACTTCATCGACATGGTGCTGGAGTCGAACCGGGAACTCGTACTGCGCCGGCTCACCGAGTGCCTCGGCCGAGACCGGACCAAGCACCAGGTGACCGAGATCACCTCGCTCGGTCTGGTCCAGATGACCCGAAAGCGGATCGGCGCGGGGCTGCTGGAGGCGTTCAGCGAGACCTGCGACTGCTGCAAGGGCCGTGGCCTGATCATCCACACCGAGCCGGTGCCGGAAAAGTCCCGCGCGGGTGCGGGGGACAAGGTCAAGGTGGTCGCCTCGGCCGCCGGTACCCCGGCAACGGCAACGGCCCCGCCGCCGGCCTCGGATGCGTCGGCCGCCGGTGGTCGGCGCAGGGGTCGCAAGGCGGCGGCACCGGAGCGGGTCGTCGTCGAGGTCTCGGAGTACGAGGACACCATGGGGTACGACCTGTCCCGCTACGAGATGGAGGGCAGCGGGTCCGCCGAGGTCGCCGAGGCGGCCCCGGCCGAGTCGATGCGGCTGGCCGGTGCCGGCGACCCAGACGCCATCGAGGAGACCGGGGACCTGGACGGGGAGGCCGACGGTGCGGAGGTCGGCGGCGGTCGTCGCCGGGCCCGCCGCGGCGGTACCCGTCGCCGCACCCGGCCCTGAGCCCGTCGCCGCACCCGGTCCTGAGCCCGCCGCCGCAGCCGGTCCTGAGCGCGCACACCCGGTCCTGATCGCGTCGCCGCAGCCGGCCCTGGCCGGAGGACGGGTTTGTTCCGTCGGTGCCGGAGGTGGTTACGCTGGTCACTCCCTCGCGATCCTCGACCGGTCGTCGGCCACCGCCGGCACCGCCTCGCGGGGGACCAGCCGCACCCCGGAGGAGAAGACGATGCGACGCCTGCTGGTGACCGCCGCTATCGCCGCCGCGCTGTTCGCGGCGGCCGGCTGCTCGGGTGAGCGGGACGGTGCCGCCGCACCCGGACCGGCGGGCGTCCCGCCGGCCGGCGCCCCGTCGTCGGGTGTCGCGACGCCGGGAACCAGCCCGGGCGCTCCGGCCGGGTCACCGGCCGTGGACACCAGGCCGGCAGGGGGCAACGGCAAGGAGGTCTGCGCGGCCGCCACCGAGGCCGCCACCTCGTCCGTGCAGACCTTCGTCTCCGAGCTGGGCAAGTCGCTCCAGGCGGCGGGTGCCGGTGACACCGACGGTGCGCAGGCGGCGCAGCGCAAGGCGGAGGCGGCGTTGCGGACCTGGGGCAACGCGATGCGAGAGCAGTCCGCCCGAGCCACCGACGACCGGCTCAAGAAGGTACTGGCCGAGATCGGGACCGAGGTCGGGACGATGAAGGCCAGCGTCGAGTCGGTCGACGAGAACAAGCTCCAGGAGCTGCAGCAGCGGCTGGACGCCCTCTGCGCGAGCTGACCGGTCCAGCCCGGCCGGCTGGGACATGGACCCGGCCGGGTGCGGACGTGGGCTGGCCGGGTGCGGACGTGGGGACGGTGGGTCTGGGTACCGGCGCGTCGACCGGTACCGGGGAGCGGGCCCGGTTTGGGCCAGCGGCCCGTCATGGCGTACGCTGGCCTGCGGCGCTGATTACGCGCCACGTTCTCGCGTGCCCGCCCCGCACCCTGTGCGGTCGAGCTGGCCGTCGCGAACACCACCCGCAGCCTCAACGACAGGGAGTCCGCGTCCGATGTACGCGATCGTCAAGACCGGCGGCAAGCAGTACAAGGTCGCCGAGGGCGACGTGATCGAGGTCGAGAAGCTGGTTGGCCAGCCTGGCGACGCGGTCAAGCTCGCCGCCGTCCTCCTCGTCGACGGGGACAACCTGGTGACCGATGCCGCGCAGCTGGCCAAGGTCGCGGTGTCCGGCGAGATCGCCGCGCACACGAAGGGTCCGAAGATCCGGATCCACAAGTTCAAGAACAAGACCGGCTACCACAAGCGCATGGGTCACCGCCAGCCGCTGACCCAGGTCAAGGTGACCGGCATCACCAACGGCAAGTAAGCCCCGGCGGAAAGACAGGTCGTCCTCAGATGGCTCACAAAAAGGGTGCGTCCAGCTCGCGGAACGGTCGCGACTCCGCGGCACAGCGACTCGGCGTCAAGCGGTTCGGTGGGCAGGTCGTCAGCGCCGGTGAGATCCTGATCCGGCAGCGGGGCACCAAGTTCCACCCCGGTGACCTGGTCGGTCGCGGTAGCGACGACACGCTGTTCGCGCTGGCCGCTGGTGCGGTTCAGTTCGGCACGAAGCGTGGCCGCAAGGTCGTCAGCATCGTGCCGTCCGAACGGTAACGTCAGTTTTCCGGCGGAGCGGGCCGCGGACCTGGTGTCCGGGCCCGCTCCGCCGTTTCTCGGACACAATTCGACAGCGTTTCTCGGGCACAGTTCGACAGCCCGGCAGACCGGCCGGGCGTACCACCTGTGCCGTATCCGGCGTCGGCGGGCGGCGCTGATGAAAGGATTGGCAGCGTGACCACGTTCGTTGACCGGGTCGTACTGCACCTGCAGGCCGGTGACGGCGGGCACGGCTGCGTCTCGATCCATCGGGAGAAGTTCAAGCCGTTCGGTGGCCCGGACGGCGGCAACGGCGGACACGGCGGCAGCGTCTCCCTGGTGGTCGACCCCCAGGTGCACACCCTGCTCGACTTTCACTTCCGGCCACACGTCAAGGCCGAGAACGGCAAGGGCGGCGCGGGCTCCAACCGGGACGGCGCCAACGGGCGGGACCTGGTGCTCAAGGTCCCGGACGGGACGGTCGTGCACGCCATGGACGGTACGGTGCTGGCCGACCTGGTAGGTGCCGGCACCACCTTCCAGGTGGCCCGCGGCGGTCGGGGCGGTCGGGGCAACGCCTCGCTGGCCAACGCCCGGCGCAAGGCGCCCGGCTTCGCCGAGCTGGGCGAGCCGGGGGACCGGCTCGACGTCGTACTCGAACTCAAGAGCGTCGCAGACGTCGGGCTGGTGGGCTTCCCGTCTGCCGGCAAGTCCTCACTGATCTCGGTGCTGTCGGCGGCGAAGCCGAAGATCGCGGACTATCCGTTCACCACGCTGGTGCCGAACCTCGGCGTGGTCCGGATCGACGAGCACACCTTCACCGTCGCCGACGTGCCGGGCCTGATCCCCGGCGCGGCCACCGGCAAGGGGCTGGGGCTGGAGTTCCTGCGGCACATCGAGCGCTGCGCAGTGCTGGTGCACGTGGTGGACGCGGCCACCCTGGAGCCGGGCCGCGACCCGCTGGCCGACATCGACGCCATCGAGGCCGAACTCTCCGAGTACGGCGGGTTGGCCGACCGGCCCCGGCTGGTCGTACTCAACAAGATCGACGTACCGGACGGGCGAGATCTCGCCGAGATCGTCCGGCCCGACATCGAGGCACGCGGCCTGCGGGTCTTCGAGGTCTCGGCGGTGACCCGGGAAGGGCTGCGCGAGCTGACCTTCGCGCTGGCGGAGCTGGTCGAGCAGTCCCGGGCGGCCGCGCCCGATCTGGAGCCGACCCGGATCGTGATCCGGCCGGTCGCGGTCGACGACGCCGGCTTCACGGTCGAGTCGGCGCCGGACGGCGCGTACGTGGTGCGCGGGCAGCGGCCGGAGCGCTGGGTCAAGCAGACCAACTTCGACAACGACGAGGCGGTCGGCTATCTGGCGGACCGGCTGGCGCGGCTGGGTGTCGAGGATCAGCTCGCCAAGGCCGGTGCCGAGCCGGGCAGCCTGGTCCGGATCGGCGAGCGGGAGTTCGACTGGCAGCCGACGCTGTACGCCGGGGCGGAGTACGTGCCGAGCGCACGGGGCACCGACAGCCGGCTGGCCGAGAAGGTGACCCGGCCGACCGCGGCCGAGCGGCTCGCCGCCCGCAAGGCCCGTCGGCAGCGACAGCCGGAGGAGGCGGCCGACGGGTCGACGCCGGACGGCCCCGTGGACCCGCCCCACGCCGGTCCGCCGGAGGACGCGGACTGATACGCCGGAGCACGCGATGCGCCGGTGCACGCGATGCGCCGGTGCACGCGGTAGTGCATCCCGTGGGGGCGCGGGATCGCTGCGGGTGAGGGCGCGGGATCGCTTCGCGTGAGGGCGCGGGATCGCTGCGGGTGAGGGTGGGTGGGATTGCTTCGCCACCGTGGCGTAGCGGGGCCACCTGCCCGAAACCTCGCTGAAATGCCTGGTGGCTAGCGTCGGCGGTGTGCTGATCGAGTCGCGTGCATCGTCGGATCCCGAGCTGGCTGCCCTGCTGACGGCCCAGCAACGTGAGCTTCGCCAGGCCGACGGCGGCCTGGACGGACAGGTGTTCATGCCGCACGACGACGCGCGGTACCTGGTGGGCGTGATCGCCGGCCGGGCGGTCGCCTGCGGTGCGGTCCAGGCGCTGGACCGGGAGACGGCCGAGGTCAAGCGGGTGTACGTCCGCCCGGCCCACCGGGGCCAGGGCCTGGCCCGGCAGTTGCTCGGCGCGCTGGAGGAACTCGCCCTGCGTGCCGGGCACACCGTGCTCCGGCTGGAGACCGGCACTTACCTGCCCGGTGCGATCCGGTTCTACCTCTCGTCGGGCTACACCGAGATCCCGACCTACGGCGAGTACGTCGACAACCCCTACAGCGTCTGCTTCCAGAAACGCCTACCGGCAGCGGATCCGCTACTTCCGGGAAAGAGTGGCTACTCGGACGGACCGAGGCCACTCGTTCCCCGAAAGAGCGCGATCTTCAATGACTGAGCAGGCCGATCGCGCGTTTTGCCCGGTGGAGGGTGTCGGCGGCGTGGTCCTGGGCACGTTCGGCGCCGTCCGCGAGGATCCGCCGGACGTAGCCCGGATCGCGGGCCAGTTCCGTGTGGCGGAGCCGGATCGGCCGGAGCATCGCCTCGACCGCTTCGGCGACCGCGTTCTTCAACTGCGCGTACGACCCGTAGTCGGCGGCCAGAGCCGCGGGTGAGCCGCCGAGGCAGGAGGCCAGGATCTCCAGCAGGTTCGCCACGCCGGGACGGCGTTGCGGGTCGTACCCGACGGTCCGGCCCGGATCGGTCACCGCGCGGAGCACCTTGCGGCGGATCACCTCGGGCGGATCGAGTAGGAGGATCGTCCCCGCCCCACTGGCGTTGGTCTTACCCATCTTCGCGGTCGGATCGGCCAGGTCCATCACCCGGGACGACACCGCCGGATGGACCGCCCGGGGGACGGTGAAGGTGTCGCCGTACCGGGCGTTGAACCGGGTCGCCACGGTGCGGGTGAGTTCGAGATGCTGGCTCTGGTCGTCGCCGACCGGCACCTCGTGTACGTCGTGCAGCAGGATGTCGGCGGCCATCAGCACCGGATAGCTGAGCAGGCTCAGCCGAACCTGCCCGTGCCGTGCCGCCTTTTCCCGAAACTGGATCATCCGGTGCGCCTCGCCGTAGCCGGTGGCGCACTCGAGCAGGTAGTGAAGTTCGGTGTGCTGTGGGACCTGAGACTGCACATAGAGCAGCGCCCGGTCCGGGTCCAGGCCGGCGGCGAGCAGCACGGTAGCCTGCTCCAGGGTGAGCGCCCGGATCTGCGCCGGCTGGTGGGTGACGGTGAGCGCGTGCAGATCGGCGAGGAAGACGATCGTCTCCGCCCGGTACTGGCCGGCGACGACCGGCCGGATCGCACCGATCAGGTTGCCCAGGTGCAGGTGGCCGGTTGGTTTGAGGCCGGTGATCCGGCGTACCGCCGGGGTGTTCGGGGCGAGCGCGGTGGCTGCCGGAAGTGGTGCGGTCGGGGCCATTAGGGTGCTCCTTACCGGTTTGGGGCGTCGCCCCCCGGTGAGCACATGCGAAACGGCCGCCCGGAGGGCGGCCGATGAGCTGTGTTTCGGGTACGCGGATGCGTGGGCCGCCCGTCAGGGCAGCCACCAACCGTTCGATGCCATCCGCACGCGTCCACGGTAGCAGGCCCGCCCGTCCGGCGGACCCGCCTAGACGGTGCCCGAGCCGCCCGATGAACCGGCGGTGTGGTGATCCGGCGGTGTGGTCGGCGGGTGTGGTGACCGGGCGATGGCGACGGCAGGAGCCGTTCCATCGCCCGGTCACCGAGAGCTGGCCGGTTGGCTGGTCAGCCGGTCAGCCGGTCAGCCGGTCGGCACGACGCCGACGTTGAGTTCGGCCACCGAGGTCCAGCGGTTGCCGTCGACCTCACCGAGGGCCTGGAGCCGGATGTACCGGCCGCTGGTCGGCGGGATCGTCACCGTCTGTTCCGCCGCACTGTCCGGGAACGTGCCGGCGGCCACCGCCGTGCCCCAACTGCTCCGGCTGTTCGAGACGTACACCTCGTAGCCGGTGATCCGGCCGCCGGTGTTGGAGCCCTGCCGGGGCAGGTAGTAGAGCCGGTTGACCGTACGGGCGCTGCCCAGGTCGAGGTCGATCCAGTGCGGGTGCGACGAATTGGACAGTAGCCGCCGAGTGTGCCAGATCGACGACGTGTTGCCGTCCCGCACATTGGTCGCCCGGCCATTGACCAGTAGTGTCTCCTGGCTGTCCGCACCGGCCACCGTCCAGGCTGACTGGGGCAGCCGAACGCTGCCGGACTGCGGTTGGTAGGTAGCGATGTAGCTGGTAGGGCTGGTCGGGGCGGTGATCACGTGGGTCTGGGACCCGCCGTCGGACCAGGAGCCGAAGACGTACGGTACGCCGTCGAGGGTCTGCGGGGTGACCGCGCTGACGGTGTTGCTCGACCCCTGGATGACGGTACGGGTGAACGGCGTCGCCTGCGCGGTCGCGCCGAACACCAGTTGCAGGCCCGACGGGCTGGAGTCGACGGTCAGGTCGACGGTCTTCGGGTCGAGTCGCACGCTGGTGCTGTGCGACAACCCGCCGCTGTCCGTGGCGGTCAGCACCAGCTCCAGATAGGACGGATACTCGTGGTCCGGTCCGAGCATGCTGCCGCTGGTGCCGGTGAAGTCCTGCAACGTGTGGATGTGGCAGTTGTCCAGCGTGTAGCAGTGGTGCAGCAGCATCCGCCAGTGCAGCGCGCTCGCCGGCAGGGTGCCCTGGTCGGGGTCGGTCGCGTGCCCGGTGAAGCTGATCGGGTCGTTGACCGCCCAGGTGAAGTCGCTGCCCGGGGTGTCGATCACCGCGGTCGGCATGCTGTTGCCGGTCTGGATCGGCACCGTCTGAGTGCCGGAGGCGTCCAGCGTGTCGTAGACGGTGAGCCGGGCGGTGTACGGGCCGCCGGCCGGGTAGGTGTACGAGGCCGTCGCCGTGGTGGCGTCAACGGTGCCGTCGTCGGTGAAGTCCCACTCGTAGCGCAGCCGGCCCGCGTCGGCCGGGTCGGCGTCCGTGGAGCCGGTGCCGTCGAAGGTGACCGTCAACGGTGCCGTCCCGGAGGTGGGGGAGGCGGCGATCGACGCGACCGGCGGCTGGTTGCCGGGGAAGTAGCGGATCCGGCGTACCGAACCGGCGTGGTCGACGTAGTAGAGGTCGCCGCCCGGCCCGATGGCCAGGTCTACCGGGTTCGCCGCGGCGCTGCCGAAGGTACGTCGGTCGGACGCCACCGGCAGCCCACCGGGCGCGGCGGGCAGCATCGCCCAGATACAGTCCCGGGAGTAGTCGGAGAAGAAGAGCGCGCCCGCGTACTCGGCCGGGTAGCTGCCGCCGGCGGCCGGGTAGAAGGCGGCACCGGAGATCGAGGAGCTGCCGGTCGGGCAGGCTTCCCCGGCCACCACCCTTGCCGCGTGGTCGTACGTGTAGAACGGCGCCGTCTGCCCGGCACCGCTGTAGAGGCTCTCGCACAGGTCGAGGTTGGCGCTGTCGTAGCCGCTCTGCCGTCCGGCGCCCTCGTAGCAGGGCCAGCCGAAGTTGGTCACCCCGGCGGTGGGGTCGACCACCCGGTTGACCTCCTCCCAGCGGGTCCAGCCCACGTCACCGGCCCACACCTCGTTGGTACCGGGCCGGATGGTGAACCGGAACGGGTTGCGCAGGCCCTGCGCGACGATCCGCCGGGTGTTCGGGTCGGGGCTGGCCGCCGACGGGTTGCCGGGGGCGGCGGCACCGGTCAGCGGGTCGAGTCGCAGCACCGTACCGTCCAGGCTGGTCGGGTCGGCGGTGGTCCGGGAGTCCTGGGCGCGCAGCGCGCCGCCCTCGGCGGTCGGCGGGGTCATCGTGCCACCGGGCGGGTCGGCACAGGGGTTCGGCGGGTTGCCGAGCTGACCGTAGTCGACCAGGTCGTAGCTGGCCCCGTCCCCGGCGGTGGCGTACAGCATCCCGTCGGCACCGAACCGCAGGTCACCGGTGGCGTGGCTGGCGTACTGCTGACACCAGTCCTCGATGAACACCTGCTCGGTGCCGGTCATCGTGTTGCCGGCGGCGGTCAGCCGGGAGAGCCGGCCGGTGACGATGCACCGCCCGCCGTTGGTACCGCCGACCGAGGCGCAGTTGTCGTTCCAGTACGGCGCGGTCTGCCCCGGTGGCGCGTCGTACGCGTAGAGCACGTAGACGTACGGCTGGGTGGGGAAGTCCGGGTGCAGGGCCAACCCGAGCAGCCCCCGGTCGTGTTGGTTGTGCACATTCGCCGACAGGTCGGCGAAGACGGTCGCGGTGGTGTCGGCGAGGTCGTCGTACACCTTGATCCGGCCGCCCTTCTCGGCGACGAAGATCCGCCCGTCCGGGGCGAACTCGATGTTGGTCGGTTGGTTCAGGCCGGTGAAGACGACCTGTTCCTGGAGGCCGGTCGGCAGCACCACCGCGGCGGCGGGTGCCGTACCCGAGATCGGCGCGGCCAGCGCGGCGACCAGTGCGACCACGACTCCTGTCCGCAGCAGACGGGTGACCGGGGACGGTCGTGCGGAAGATGGCATTCGTTTCCCCCCAACTTGGCGCAGCTCCAAGCAGTGCGTGCACGGTGCGACCTTCGCGGTCCCGAACCGGGTGCACAAAGGACCTGTCACGCTAGGGGGAGGGGCGGAGGCCGGCAGCCCGGCCACGCCCGGAGTGAGCATCTCGTGACTACGGGCTAACCGTACGTCGCCTGATGTTTGGGGTGATGCCGCCCGATCACGACGCGCCGCCTCGGCGGATCATCGGAGAGGACCCGGCCGGTCAGGCGAGGCGGTTCCGCCCGGCCGGCCCACCTCGGATCGGCCGGCCGGAGAACTCCCTAGTCGAGGTCGAACTCGCCGTCCTGGGCGCCGGCCACGAAGGCGTCCCACTCGGCCTGGGTGAAGACCAGCACCGGACCGTCCGGTTCGGCGGAGTTGCGCATGCCGATCAGATCGTCGACGAACGCGATCTCGACCGCGCCCTCCGAGTCGTCGCCCTCGGCGCGTTGCCACACGGCGCGCGACAGGTCGAAATCGCCCTTGGGGTGCTGCGCCATCAGTCGGTTCCTCCATCGGTGAATCTGCCCGGGACCGGGCCGTCCAACGGGCCCATCGTGCAGGATAAGCGGATGCCGAGCCTCACCCGGGTAGCGGCGGCGGAACGCGCCGCCCTGCTCACCGTCGAGTCGTATGACATCGCGCTGGATCTCACCGGAGGAACGGAGCGGTTCCGGTCGACGACCACGCTCCGGTTCCGCTCCAGCACGCCGGGGGCGGCGACGTTCGTCGAGGTCAGGCCGGCCCGACTGCTCGGAGTACGACTCAACGGCGTCGAACTGGACCCGGCCGCGCTGGACGACAACCGGTTTCCGCTGACCGGGCTGGCCGCCGAGAACACGCTGGCGGTCGAGGCGGAGATGGCGTACTCGAACAGCGGGGAGGGACTGCACCGGTTCGTCGACCCGGTCGACGGCGAGACCTACCTCTACGCGATGTCGGGGGTGGACAACGCCCAGCGGATCTTCCCCTGCTTCGACCAGCCGGACCTGAAGGCGCCGGTGACCCTGACGGTCCTCGCGCCGCCGAACTGGACCGTGGCCGGGAACGGGCGGCTCGCCAGCGAGCCGGTCGCCGGACGATCGGTGTTCGCCCCGACCCCGCCACTGGCCAGCTACTTCGTGACGCTGGTCGCCGGCCCGTACGAGGTGCGCCGGGCCGAGCACGACGGCATCCCGCTGGCCCTCTACTGCCGGCGATCGCTGGCCGAGCACCTCGACCGGGACGCCGAGGAGATCCTCACCGTCACCCGGCAGTGCCTGGACCGGCTGCATCGACTCTTCGGGGTGCGCTACCCGTTCGACAAGTACGACCAGGCGTTCGTGCCGGAGTTCAACATGGGTGCGATGGAGAATCCGGGCCTGGTCACCCTCCGGGACGAGTTCCTCCCCCGCTCGGCGGTGACCGAGGCCGAGCGGGAGCACCGGGCGAATGTCATCGCGCACGAGATGTCGCACATGTGGTTCGGCGACCTGGTCACCCTGCGCTGGTGGGATGACCTGTGGCTGAACGAGTCGTTCGCCGAGTACTTCGGCACCCGGCTGACCGCCGAGGCGACCCGGTACGACGGGGCGTGGACCACCTTCGCGCTGCGCCGCAAGGCCTGGGGGTACGCCGCCGACCAGCGTCCCTCCACCCATCCGGTCGCGCCGACCGAGGTACTCGACGCCAGCGAGGCGCTCTCCAACCTCGACGGCATCTCGTACGCCAAGGGCGCCGCGGTCATCCGCCAGCTGGTCGCCTGGCTCGGCGACGACGCCTTCCTGGCCGGGCTGCGGGAGTACTTCGTCGCGCACCGGTTCGGCAACGCCACCCTCGTCGACCTGCTCGCGGCACTCGCCGCCAGCAGCGGTCGCGACCTGACCGGCTGGGCGGCGGTGTGGCTGCGCCAGCCGCAGCTCAACACCCTCCGTGCCGAGGTGCGGCTCGGCGAGGACGGGCACTACGCGGAGGTCGCCCTGGTGCAGAGTGCCCCGCCGGATCATCCGGTGCTGCGCCCGCACCGGATAGGCGTCGGGCTCTACGATTCCGATCCGGCCGGCGGGGGGAGCGGGCTGCGGTTGCGGGACCGGATCGAGGTGGACCTCGACCCGGCGATGGACCACGGTCGTACGGTGCTCGGCGGGCTGACCGGCCAGCCGGCGGCCCGGCTGCTGCTGCCCAACGACGGCGACCTGACCTTCGCCAAGGTACGCCTGGACGCCGGTTCGGCCGCCGCCGTGCCGGCGGCCCTGCCCGAACTGGCTGATCCGCTGGCCCGGGCACTGCTCTGGGCGGAGATGCTGGACGCGGTGACCGACGCGGAACGGCCGGTGGCCGAGCTGGTGGCGTTGGTGGTGGCGGCCCTGCCGACCGAGACCGAGGTGGTCGTGGTGCAGGACGTGCTGGGTCGGACCCGCGACCTGCTCGACCGCCACCTGGAGCCGGAGGTCCGGCCGGCCGCGCTGGAGCAGCTCGCCGGGGCCTGTGTCCGGCTGCTCGCGGTGGCGCCACCCGGCGGCTCGGGCCAGCTCGCCGCGGCGCGCGGGTGGATCTCCTCGACCGTCGACGCGGCCCGGCTGACCGGCTGGCTGGCGGGCAAGGAGGTTCCCGACGGGCTTACGGTCGACGCCGAGCTGCGCTGGGCGGTACTGCGCCGGCTGGTCGTGCTCGGCGTGGCGGGTGGGCCGGAAATCGCCGCCGAGCAGGCCGAGGACGCCAGCGCCAGCGGAGCGGAGTGGGCCGCGACCTGTCGGGCGGCCCTGCCGGAGCCAGCGGCCAAGGAGCACGCCTGGCGGTTGATCGTCGGGGAGACGAGCCTGTCGAACCGGCTGCTGGAGGCGACCGCCCGCGGATTCTGGCAGCCGGAGCAGGGGGAGCTGACGAGCTCCTATGTGGAGCGGTACTTTGCCGAGATGCCGGCGGCGGCGCGGCGCCGTACCCCCTGGGTGGCCGACCGGGTCGCCGGGCTGGCCTATCCGCGGTACGCCGTCTCGGCGCGGACCCGGGAACTGGCGGCGGCGCTGCTGCACCGGGACGACCTGCCGCCCGGCCTGCGCCGAGTGGTGGTCGACGAGGACGACGACCTGCGCCGGGCGCTCGCCGCGCGGCGGTGAGCCGCCACGGTTTCGTCTGCCGCCCACGGTTTCGTCTGCCGGGCGATCGGCCGGAAAGTGCGATCTGGCTCATGATCGCCGGAACGGGCGGCGGGTCCGGCTTACGATCAAGCCGTGGAGGCAGACATCCGGCGGATAGGGATCATGGGGGGCACCTTCGACCCGATCCACCACGGGCACCTCGTCGCGGCGAGCGAGGTGGCCGACCGGTTCGAGTTGGACGAGGTTGTCTTCGTGCCCACGGGGCAGCCGTGGCAGAAGGCGGACGAGCCGGTCAGTTCGGCCGAGGACCGCTACCTGATGACGGTGATCGCGACGGCCTCGAACCCGCGATTCCAGGTGAGCCGGGCCGACATCGACCGGGGTGGTCCGACCTACACCGTCGACACCCTTCGTGACCTGCACGCGGAGTGCGGCCCGAAGGTGCAGCTCTTCTTCATCACCGGTGCCGACGCGCTGGAGAAGATCCTCTCCTGGAAGGATCTCGACCAGATGTTCGAACTGGCCCATTTCATCGGGGTGACCCGGCCCGGGTTCGTCCTCTCCGACGCGCACCTGCCGGCCGACACCGTCAGCCTGGTCGAGGTGCCCGCGATGGCGATTTCCTCCACCGACTGCCGTGCCAGGGTGGCTGCCGGTGGGCCGCTCTGGTACCTCGTCCCCGACGGTGTGGTGCAGTACATCGCCAAACGAGGGCTCTATCTCGGGTGATTTCGCCGGGTTTCATGCTCATCGTTCGTTAACCGCCGAGCCGTACCGCGCCCCCGTGTGAGAGGCTAGGAGGGTCCAACGGTTGATCGAAGGAGAATGGTGACAGCTTCCGACCGCGCCCGTGAGCTGGCAACGGTCGCCGCGCAGGCCGCAGTCGACAAGAAGGCGCAGGACGTCGTCATCATCGACGTTGCGGACCAGCTGGTGATCACCGATGCGTTCCTGCTCGCCTCCGCGCCGAACGAGCGACAGGTGACCGCGATCGTGGACGCGATCGAGGAGGCGCTGGTCGGTCTGCCGGAGAAGGCCAAGCCGGTCCGTCGCGAGGGCGAGCGCGCCGGCCGCTGGGTGTTGCTCGACTACGTCGACCTGGTGGTGCACGTCCAGCACAGCGAAGAGCGCGAGTTCTACGCACTCGACCGGCTGTGGAAGGACTGCCCGACGATCCCGTTCGTCGATCGGGACCTGGTGGAGGCCGAGGCGGGCATCGCCGAATGACCCGGCTGATCGTCTGGCGACACGGCAACACGGACTGGAACGCCGCCAACCGGGTGCAGGGACAACTCGACGTACCGCTGAACGACCTCGGCCGCGAGCAGGCTGCCCAGGCGGCACCGCTGCTCTCCGCGCTGCGTCCGGACGCGATCGTCGCCAGTGACCTTCGTCGGGCGGCCGACACCGCTGCCGCGTTGGTGGCCCTGACCGGGCTGCCGGTCCGCACCGATGCCCGGCTCCGGGAACGGTTCTACGGGCAGTGGCAAGGGCTGCTGATGACCGAGGTGGCGCAGCGGTTCCCCGCCGAGTACGCCCGCTGGCGGGCCGGCGACCCGGATCCCGGCGCCGAGGTGGAGAGCCTGGACGACCTCGGCAAGCGGGTCGGCACCGCGTTGCAGGAGGCGGCCGACGCCGCACCGGGCGGCACCATCGTGATCGCCACGCACGGCGGCGGCGCCCGGCAGGGCTGCGGCTACCTGCTCGGCTGGGACTCGACCGTGCTGCGGTCGGTCGGGCCGCTGAACAACTGCCACTGGACCGAGTTGCGGTACGACGAGGTGCGCGGCTGGCAGTTGCGCGGGCACAACGTCGGTTTGATCACCCCGGGGCCGGCGCCGACCCCCGTCTGAGCCGTGCACGCTCTGCGCTCGGTTCTCTGCTGGCTGGCTGGCCGGTCGTCTCGCCGCCGGGATCGGCTACCGTGCCGGAATGCCTGTCGCGGTCGTCACCGACTCCACCGCCTACCTGCCAACCGAACTGCTCGACCGGTACTCGCTCACCGTCATACCGCTGATCGTCGTGGTCGACGGGACTCCCGGACGGGAGGGCGTCGACGTCGGGCCGGCGGACGCGGCCCAGGCGCTGAGCGCCCGGCGGTTCTCGATGAGCACGTCCCGGGCGGCGCCGGAGGAGTTCGTCGAGACGTACCGCCGGGTGCTGGCCGGGGGTGCCGACGGCGTCGTCTCGGTACACCTGTCGGCTGAACTCTCCGGCACGGTGGACGCGGCCCGGCTGGCCGCCGCCGAGTTGGGTCCCCGGGTCACCGTGGTCGACGCCCGGTCGACCGGGATGGGTCTCGGCTTCCCGGCGCTCGCCGCCGCCGAGGCCGCCGCCCGGGGTGCGGGCCTGACCGAGGTACGCCGGGCGGCGCTGGACGCCATCGCCCGGACCAACACCTTCTTCTACGTCGACACCCTGGAGTTCCTTCGGCGCGGTGGCCGGATCAACGCCGCCGAGGCGCTGCTCGGTACCGCTCTGTCGGTGAAGCCGATCCTGCACGTGGCCGACGGCGGAATCGTGCTGCGGGACCGGGTCCGCACCGCCGGACGCGGGCTGACCCGGCTGGTCGACCTCGCCGTGGAGGCGGCCGGTACGGGCGAGGTCGAGGTGGCGCTGCACCATCTCGCCGTACCGGACCGGGTGGCGGACCTGGCGGAGAGGCTGAGCAGCCGCCTCGGCGACCGGCTCCGGGCCACGTACGTCACGGAGGCCGGCGCGGTGATCGCCACACACACCGGGCCGGGACTGGTCTGCGTGGTGGTGCACCGCCGGTAGCTGAGGTCCGCCGGTAGCTGAGGTCCGGTCCCCGGCTCGTCGCTTCGGCCGGCGGAACCGGCTTCTCTCCGGCAGGCACGCCGGTGACCTCGGGTTCCCGGTGCAGCCCATAGCACACTTTCGCTTGATCAGGGCGTTGTCCACAGTGGCGTCGGTTGTCCACAGACTGGCCCTGGGCGGCCGATGCGACGTCGCGCCGGTCGCCTATTTTCGCCGGGTGTCCGACGACGAAACCCTGGTGCGGCAACGCCTCGCCCGGCTACGCGGTGACCGCGCCACCTCGGCGGAGCGGTTGGCCGACAGCTCCCTCTTCGACGGTCCCCTTCTCACCGGCCCTGTTCCTGCCGGTTTCCCTGCCGTCGGTCCCGTTTCCGCTGGTCCTGTTTCCGCTGGCGCCGTTGCGGGCGGCCTTGCTTCTCCCGAGGCCGTTGCGGCCGGCCAGGATTCCTCCGGCGGCATTCTGGGCGGCACCGGGTCGGACCCTTCGACGGAGCCGGGCCGGCTGGCCGGTCCGGGCGCCTTCGACCCCGGACGCCGTGGCGTCAGGGCCCTCGCCGTGGTAGCGGTGGTCGTGGTGCTCGGAGCGGCCGGCTGGGCCTGGCTGTCCCGTCCCCGCACCGAGCCGGTCGCGGCCCTGCCGTCCCCGGCGTCCGCGTTCGGACCGACTCCGTCGACGTCGGGGTCCGCAGTCGGCGCCGCCGAGGTGGTGGTCGCGGTCGCCGGCAAGGTTCGCCGCCCCGGTCTGGTGCGCCTGCCCGCCGGTGCCCGGGTCGCCGACGCTCTGCAATCTGCCGGCGGGGCACTGCCCGGTGTCGACGTGGCGCTGCTCAATCTCGCCCGCAAGGTGACCGACGGCGAGTTGATCCTGGTCGGAGTGACTCCGCCACCCGGAGCCGGCCCGGGCGGCGGCGCACCGCCCGGTGCGGCTGCGGGCGGCGCTGGCGCCCAGCCGGGCGGTGGGAGAGTCAACCTCAACACCGCTACCGTGGCGCAACTCGATGCCCTGCCCGGAGTCGGGCCGGTGCTCGCGCAGCGCATCGTGGCGCACCGCGAAGAACACGGTGGTTTCCGCTCGGTGGCCGACCTTCGGCAGGTCAGCGGCATCGGAGACGCCCGCTACGAGGACCTCAAGGACCTGGTGACGGTGTGACGGCCCACCACCGGCGCATCGCCCCGGCCAACCCGGCCCATCCGGCCGATAAGGGCCAGCGGGCCAACCGACCACTTCGGGTCAACCAGTCTCAGCCGGCCAACCAGTCTCAGCCGGCCAACCAGTCTCAGCCGGCCAACCAGTCTCAGCCGGCCAACCAGTCTCAGCCGGCCAATCAAGCTCAGCGGGCCGGCCGAGCTCAGCGGGCCAACTCAGGCAACTCCGCCCGCCGGGCCCACCCAGCACCCCGGGCCCAGCCGGCCGGCGAGGCCGGCACACACCAGATGGAGGCCGCTTCCGGCATGGCGTCCAGCGGTACGGACCAGGGCGTGGTGGACGTGCCCGAGCATCGCCAACCGCCGGATCTTCGGCTGGCCGGGCTGGCGCTCGGGTCCTGGCTGTCGGCGCTGGCCGGGCTCCTGCTCGGCACGGGCCCGACCGTGCTGGTCGCGGCGCTGGCCGGCGGCGCCGCGCTGGCCCTTTCGGGGCGGCTGGCCCTGTCGCGTCGGTCGGTTCGGTCGGAATGGGCAACCCTGTCGCGTCGGTCGGTTTGGTCGGGGTGGGCAACCCTGTCGCGTCGGTCGCCCCTGTCGAGGTGGGTGGTGACCTCGGGGCAGCTCGGCCGCCAGGGCCGTGCCCTTTGCGACCGGCACGGTTGGGTGGTGGTCACCGTCCTGCTCGGCGTGGTCTGCGGCAGCGTGGCAACGGCCGCCCGACTGGGAGTGCGGGACGCGCCACCGATCAGCCGGCTGGCTGAGGACCGGGCCAGGGTCCGCGCCGAACTGGTGGTCCGGGACGATCCACGGCCGATCGGCGGCGTCGCCGGGCGGCCGGCGACCTATCTCTTGTCGACCCGGCTGGTCTGGCTCGCCGAGGAGGAGACGAGCCGGATCAGGATGCCGGCTCGGATTCTGGTGCTGGCCACCGATCCGGGCTGGCGTGGGCTGCTGCCCGGTCAACGGGTGACCGCCACCGGGCGACTGGCGGCGCCGCGCGGCGGCGACCTCACCGCCGCCGTACTGACGGTGAGCACCCCACCCGTGCCACAGGGGACACCGTCCTGGGCACAGCGGGCGGCCGGCTCGTTGCGGGCCGGGCTGCAACGAGCCGCCGCGCCGCTGCCCACCGAACCGGGCGGGTTGCTGCCAGGCCTGGTGGTCGGCGACACCAGCCGGCTGGAGCCGGCGGTCGAGGAGGACTTCCTGATCACGGGTATGACCCACCTGACGGCGGTCTCCGGATCCAACGTGGCGATCGTGGTCGGGCTGGTGCTGTTGCTGGCCAGGTGGGCCCGGGCCGGGCCCTGGCTCGCCGCCGTGCTCTCGGGTGCCGCACTGGTCGGTTTTGTCGTTCTGGCCCGACCCTCGCCGAGCGTGGTCCGGGCCGCCACGATGGGGGCGATCGGTCTGCTGGCGCTGGCGGTCGGACGACCACGGGCCGCCCTGCCGGCGCTGGCCAGCGCGGTCACCGTACTGGTGGTCGTCGACCCGGAGCTGGCCGGCGACGCGGGATTCGCGCTCTCGGTACTGGCCACCGGCGGGCTTCTGCTGCTCGCTCCCCGGTGGCGGGATGCGCTGCGGCGTCGGGGTGTGCCGGCAGGTGCGGCGGAGGCGCTGGCCATCCCGGCAGCGGCGCAGCTGGCCTGCGCGCCGGTGGTGGCGGGGCTCTCCGGCACGATCAGTCTGGTGGCCGTACCGGCCAACCTTCTGGCGGTGCCGGCGGTGGCACCCGCCACGGTGCTCGGGGTGACGGCGGCGGTGCTCTCGCCGATCTGGCCCACCGGCGCGGAGGGCATGGCGTGGCTCGGCAGCTGGCCGGCGTGGTGGCTCGTCCTGGTGGCCCGGTACGGCGCACGACTGCCCGCCGGGACGTTGCCCTGGCTGGACGGGGTGGCTGGCGGGTTGCTACTCGGGGTGCTGACCGTGGCGCTGCTGATCGCCGTCCGTCGGCCGCTGGTGCGCCGGCTCGTCGCGGTGGTCGCGGCTGCCGTGGTGGTCGGCGCGTTGCCGGTGCGGTTGGTCGCCACCGGGTGGCCACCGGCCGGCTGGGTGGTCGTGGCCTGCGCGGTGGGTCAGGGCGACAGCCTGGTGCTGCCGGTCGGCGTCGGCCGGGCGGTGGTGGTGGACGCTGGCCCGGACCCCGGGGCGGTGGACCGCTGTCTGCGCCGGCTCGGCGTACGGGCGGTGTCCCTGCTGGTGGTGAGCCACTTCCACGCCGACCACGTGAACGGGGTGGACGGAGTCTTCCGGGGACGGCGGGTGGACGCGGTGGTCGTCCCGCAGTGGCTGGAGCCGGCCGAGGGACGCGCCACTGTCGAGCGCGCCGGCAGCGCGAACGGCGTACCGGTCGGCACGGTCGGTGCCGGTTGGACCTACGCGGCCGGCTCGGTGGCGCTGGTCCTGCTGGGTCCGCCGTATCCGATCCGGGGCACCCGCTCGGACCCGAACAACAATTCCCTGGTCCTGCGGGCACAGGTGGGCGGAGTCAGCATCCTGCTCTCCGGGGATGCCGAGACCGAGGAGCAGCGGGCGCTCCTGGAGTCCGTGCCGGTCGCCCGGCTCCGGGTGGACGTGTTGAAACTTGCTCACCACGGCTCGGCGTACCAGGAGCCGGCGTTCCTCGACACCGTACGTCCGGCGGTGGCGTTGGTGCCGGTCGGCGTCGACAACGGATACGGGCATCCCAACGCCGGAGTGCTGGACCGGTTGGCCCGGTCGGGCGTCCGGGTGCTGCGCACCGACCGGGACGGGGATCTGGCGGTGGTCGGGGCGGGCGGCGGACAGCTCTCGGTGGCGGTCCGGGGACTGGACGTCGGCGATGGGTCCACCCGGTGATCTCGGCTTCGTCGCCCGGCAGGTGGGCCGCCCGCTCCATACCGGGCAAACCAGGAGTCTCGTGCCGGCCGTCCGGGCCTGGGGGCTGGGTGGCGATGCGGACGATGCCGGTCGCGCCGCCCGGCACCCGTTCGAGTGTGGCGATTATCCGGCCCCGCGTGGTGACGCTGTGCCGACCGGCTCGGGCGGTAGGCTCCGACCGGTCACCACAACCACTGGCGTGGAATGCCAGGGTTAAGATAGATGTCTGGATTTGCACTAAGTGCGGGGTCAGCCGCAGCGAGCCGGGTGACCAGGCCCGATGAACGCACGCCACGTGCGACGATGACCTCGTGACCCCCGCTAGTCTCGCCCCCGTCGTACTCGTGCTCGGTGACGAAGAACTGCTCGCCACCAGAGCGGTCGCCGGAGTGGTCGACGCGGCCAGAGCCGCCGACCCGGACGTCGACGTACACGACCATGAGGCGGGTGCGTTGGGAGCGGGAGAGATCGCCGAACTGCTCGGACCGTCCCTCTTCGGCGGTCGGCGGGTACTGGTGGTCCGGGCTGGACAGGACGCCAAGAAGGACCTGGCCGCGACGCTGCTGGCGTACGCGAAGAATCCCGACCCCGAGGTGCAGTTGGTGGTCACCCACCTCGGCGGGGCCAAGGGCAAGGCCTTCGCCGACGGCCTCCGGGCAGCCGGTGCGGAGGTCCTGCCGGCGGCGAAGCTGAAGGGCCACCGGGACCGGGTCGCGTTCGTCCGGGACGAGATCCGGCGCGGCGGCGGCCGATGCACGGACGACGCGGCCGAGGCGCTCATCGCGGCGGTCGGCAACGACCTTCGCGAACTCGCCTCCGCCTGTTCGCAGTTGTTGGCCGACACCGACGGACGGATCGGCGTCGACACCGTCGCCCGGTACTACCGGGGGCGGGCCGAGGTGAGCGGGTTCACGGTCGCCGACGCGGCGATGGCCGGTGACGTGCCGGGCGCGCTGGAGGCACTGCGCTGGGCGTTGCACGTCGGGGTCGACCCGGTGCCGATAGCCGACGCGATCGCTGACGGAGTGCGCACGGTCGCCCGGGTCAGCTCGGCGGGCCGGGGCAGCGCCTACCAGTTGGCGAGCAGCCTGGGCATGCCACCGTGGAAGATCGAGAAGGCGCAGCGGGTCGGCCGGGGCTGGACACCGGAAGGGCTGGCCGACGCCATGTACGCCGCCGCCGAGTGCAACGCCGCCGTCAAGGGCGGTTCCGATGACCGGGGCTATGCCCTGGAGCGTGCCGTGGTCGCGGTCGCGACCGCCCGCAGGGCGAGCGCATCACGATGACCGCGGTGACGGCGATGCCGGCGGACGAGGAGCGGTTACGACCGCTGTACGCCCGCGTGCTGCGGCTCCGGCACGTCGACCCGGGCGGGATGCTCTGCTTCGTCTTCTTCGAGGGCACCGTGGCCCTCGGCCTGCTGCTCGCGCTCGCCGAGTTGGTGAACTGGTGGGGCGTACTCGTTCTGCCCGCGACCGTCGCGGTCATGGTGAAGATCAACGACGTGGTGGCCGCGGCGGTGCTCCGCTCAGCGGCCCGGGTACCCGCCCAGGAGCGGGAACGGTTCCGTCGGCAGATCCAGCCGGCGGTCGGCCGGGCCAGTGTGCCCAAGCGGTCACTGGTCGCGTCCGGACAGACCCACCGGCTGACCGCCCCCGGATCTGGCACCGCCGGTGACCACAGTGCCGGGACCAGCCAGGGCTCCCGGACTGTCCACGACGGCCGGTCCGGCCAGGGCGCCCGGTCCGGTAACGGCGCAGCGTCTGGTGACGGCGCCCGGTCCGGCCAGGGCCCGACTGGGGATGCCGCCCGGTCCGGTAACGGCGCAGCGTCTGGCCACGGCAGCCAGACGGGCCACGGCAGCCAGACTGGCCACGGCGCACCGACGCACCGGACCGCCTCGGCCAACCGGCTGCCGGCCCGGTTGCTGGTTGCCCGCTCGTTCGGCATGACGGCGCTGCTCCGGGCCCGGCTGGAGCTCGGCGGACGGCGTCGGCCCCATGTCGACCCGACCACGCCGGTCCGGGCCGACGGCGGGGAGGGTGGCGACGCCGGGCGGCGCGAGCACGGCCGACCGTACTCCGGGTTGCCGCAGAGCCGGCAGGAGCAGCCGGCACGACCCGCCGCAACCGCTCGGGCCCGCAACAGCGGCCTGGTCGAACGCCTGGACCAACGACCGGACGGGGGCTGGCTCTCCCGGCATGATCCGATCGACATCGGCCGCCAGTCGGCGAGACGCCGCTACCGGTAGCCGCCGGGCCCGGCCCGCATCCGTGTGCCGCGTCGAAACGAACACGTGTGGCCCCCCGAGCCGGCCGGCTCGGGGGGCCACACGTCAGGTGTGGGGCTCCGCCGTCAGGCGGAGGGACCGTCAGGCAGAGAGCGACTGCAGCCGCTTGGCGATCGCAGACTTGCGGTTCGCCGCCTGGTTCTGGTGGATCACGCCCTTGCTGACAGCCTTGTCGAGCTTGCGCGAGGCGTCCCGCATCAGCTCGGTCGCCTTGGCGCTGTCTCCGCTCTCGGTCGCCTCGTGGAACTTGCGGATGGCGGTCTTCAGCGACGACTTGACCGACTTGTTACGCAGCCGGCGCTTCTCGTTCTGCCGGTTGCGCTTGATCTGGGACTTGATGTTCGCCACGCGACAGCCTCGTCCTGGTAGCTAGGGTTACGTTTGCCTTGGATGCGCGGGCGACGACGCACGTCGGAGTACGGCCGTGTCGGCACGCGCGAAAAGCCACGTTACCAGGTACGCCGCGCCGGAGCCAAAACAGCCCACTACCATCCCCGGCGCCACAGCTCTACCGTCCTGGCGCCACAGCTCTACCATCCCTGGCGCTCGGCCAGCCAGCCGAGCGCGGTCTCCGCACTCCACCGCTGGTGGGCCCGGATGTGCGGTGAGCCTGGGTCGGAATCGGCCGCCGCGTTGACCAGCCAGTACCCGGAGAGGGCGGCGAGCGCGGCGTCCAGCCCGTCGACCGGGGCGTCCCGTGCCGCCGGGTGGGTGGCGAACAGGGCGTCGGCGTCCAGCCCGCTGGCGTACCCGGTGACCAGCAGACTGGCCAGGTCGAACCAGGGTGGGCCGTAGCAGAGCCACGTCCAGTCACAGAGCCAGGCGGCTCCGCTCCGGTCCAGCAGTACGTTGTCCACCCGCAGGTCGCCATGGATCATCGACGGCAGGTCGGCGTACCCGGGAAACCTGGCCTCCAGCGCGGCCAGTTGCGGCAGCCGGTGCCGGGCGACGGCGGGTAGCTCCGGCACGGTCTCCCGGCCGGCCGCCAACTCGGCCCACCAGGCCAGGTCGGCCCGGGCGAGGTCGGCGAGCCGTGGTACGCCCAGTACTGCCAGCTCGGCCGGAGGCTCCCGGAGCGCTGCCGCGACGGTCGCGTACGTGTCGAGGGTCGCCGCCAACTCGGCCGGCAGCCAGGGTAGCCCCGGCATCCGACCGTCGATGGCGTCCAGGCAGATCACGTGGTATCCGGCGGCGGTCAGCGTCCAGCGGGGGCGGGCGACGGCGAGCCCGGCTGGCAGCGCGGCGGTGATCGCCGCCTCCCGGGCGTACCAGTCGCTGAGGTGTCGCTGGTCGACCAGGGACGCCGCCTTGACGAAGACCCGGTCTCCGGCCACGGTCCGCAGCACCCCGGCGAACCCGCCGGTGAACCCGCCGCCTGCGGTGCCGGCCGAGTCGACCCGGGCGCCCAGGCGGGCGCTGATCGCCGCCCGTAGCTCGGCGGGGAGATCGGCCCAGCCCGGGCGTACGGCGGTCGCGTCGTACGGTCTGGGCGGTACCGAGATGGCTGCCATGTCACAAGTCTGCCCTGCTTCGCTCGGGCCGGCCCGGAGTGGCCCGGGTCGGGCGGGGCCACCGGAGGCGGGGTCGAGCCGGACCCCCGGAGGCGACGCCGTGTGGGCTGCAGGAGGCGGGGCCACCGGAGGCGGGGTCGAGCCTGAGCACCGGAGGCGACGCCGTGTGGGCTGCCGGAGGCGGGGCCACCTGGGCAGCCGGAGGCGGGGTCGCCGGGGACGGCGGGGCGGGAGACGGCGCGGCCGGCGGCGCCTCCGGGACGCCGGTCCGGGTGTGACGCCCGGGCGGGGTGACGGAACTCGCGGCGGTGATCCGGCGGCCTCGGCCGGGTGCTCCCGGGCGGCATGGGAACATAGAAAGCTCATTGTCGTCAGCCAAGCAGAACGGATCGCCGTGCCACCGACGCCCGACTCCGGCGCGAACTCCCCTGGTGCCACCGACCCCGGCCGCATCAGGAACTTCTGCATCATCGCCCACATCGACCACGGCAAGTCGACGCTGGCCGACCGGATGTTGCAGCTCACCGGCGTGGTCGACCCCCGGCAGATGCGCGCCCAGTACCTCGACCGGATGGACATCGAGCGGGAGCGTGGCATCACGATCAAGAGCCAGGCGGTCCGCATGCCGTGGACCGTGCGAGAGGGCGACCAGCAGGGCGAAGAGGCCGTGCTGAACATGATCGACACGCCTGGCCACGTGGACTTCACCTACGAGGTGTCCCGGTCGCTCGCCGCCTGCGAGGGGGCGATCCTGCTCGTCGACGCCGCCCAGGGGATCGAGGCGCAGACCCTGGCGAACCTCTACCTGGCGCTCGAGAACGACCTGCACATCATCCCCGTACTCAACAAGATCGATCTGCCGGCCGCCCAGCCGGACAAGTACGCCGAGGAGTTGGCGCACCTGATCGGCGGGGATCCGAGCGACTGCATCCGGGTCTCCGGCAAGACCGGCGAGGGGGTGCCGTACCTGCTCGACGAGATCGTCCGGCAGTTCACCCCGCCGGTCGGCGAGGCGGACAACCCGGCCCGGGCCATGATCTTCGACTCCGTCTACGACGTGTACCGGGGCGTGGTGACGTACGTCCGGGTGATCGACGGGCGGATCGAGGCGCGCGACAAGATCAAGATGATGTCCACCGGTGCCGTGCACGAACTGCTGGAACTCGGTGTGATCTCCCCGGAGATGCAGAAGGCCGGCGCGCTCGGGGTCGGCGAGGTGGGCTACCTGATCACCGGCGTGAAGGACGTCCGGCAGTCCCGGGTCGGTGACACCGTCACCATCAACGCCCGGCCGGCGGGCGAGCCGCTCGGCGGCTACAAGGACCCGAAGCCGATGGTCTACTCGGGTCTGTACCCGATCGACGGGTCGGACTATCCGGCGCTGCGGGACGCGCTCGACAAGCTGAAGCTCAACGACGCGGCACTCAACTACGAGCCGGAGACCTCGGCCGCGCTCGGCTTCGGCTTCCGCTGCGGCTTCCTCGGCCTGCTGCACCTGGAGATCATCGGCGAGCGGCTGGAACGCGAGTTCAACCTCGACCTGATCTCGACGGCACCCAACGTGGTCTACCGGGTTGTCATGGAAGACGACAGCGAGGTCACGGTCACCAACCCGAGCGAGTACCCCACTGGCAAGATCGCCGAGGTTTACGAGCCGGTGGTCCGGGCCACCGTACTGACCCCCAACGACTACGTCGGCGCGGTTATGGAGCTCTGCCAGGGGCGGCGCGGCTCGTTGCAGGGGATGGACTATCTCTCCGCCGACCGGGTCGAGCTGCGCTACACGCTGCCGCTCGCCGAGATCATCTTCGACTTCTTCGACCAGCTCAAGAGCCGTACCAAGGGCTACGCCTCGCTGGACTACGAGCCCACCGACGAGCAGCGCTCCGACCTGGTCAAGGTCGACATCCTGCTCAACGGCGAGCCGGTGGACGCCTTCAGCGCGATCGTGCACAAGGACAAGGCGTACAACTACGGCGTCTCGATCGCGTCGAAGCTGCAGAAGTTGATTCCCCGGCAGCAGTTCGAGGTGCCGATCCAAGCGGCGATCGGCAACCGGGTGATCGCCCGGGAGACGATCCGGGCGATCCGCAAGGACGTGCTGGCCAAGTGCTACGGCGGTGACATCAGCCGGAAGCGCAAGCTGCTGGAGAAGCAGAAGGAGGGGAAGAAGCGGATGAAGATGGTGGGCCGGGTCGAGGTGCCGCAGGAGGCCTTCATCGCCGCACTCTCCACCGACTCCGGCGACGGCAAGGGCAGCGGCAAGAAGTGATCCCCCGGGGGTACGGCCCCGGCGCGTCCTTCTGCCCCCGGTGCGCGGCGGCCCTGCCCGGCCCTGCCCCGACCACCTGCACCCGGTGCCGTTACCAGCTCTTCGTCAACGCCCGCCCGACCGTCGGCCTCGTCATCCTCGACCGCGGTCCGTCCGTCGGTCCGTCCGCCTCCGCCCCGGCTGGTGTCGTGCCGGGGGTTCCGGCGGGTCAGGCCGGTACCGTGCGGGCAACTGCCGTGCCGGGGCCGGACCTTGCCGACCTGCGCTTCCTGGCCCTGCGTCGGGCGGCGGAACCGATGATCGGCCGGTGGGAGACGCCGGGCGGGTTCTGCGACGGCTGGGAGCACCCGGCCGAGGCAGCGGTACGGGAGGCACGTGAGGAACTCGGGATCTCGATCACTCTTGGTGACCATCTCGGCATGTACATCGGCAGCTACGAGTTCCAGGACGAGGTTCTTCCGGTCCTCGACAACTTCTTTCTGGCCACCCTGGACGACCCGCGGATCGTGCTCGACCCGGCCGAGTCTGCCGAGCTGAGCTGGTTTTCCCTGGTGAATCCACCCCCGCTGGCCTTCGCCACGATGGACGCGGCGATTCGGGACGCGGCGCGACGTCTGGGCGGCTAGGTCGGTTTGAGTTTTTCAGCCTTCGGGAATCTAGCTGTCACCACAACAACGTGTGACGCATCCGAAGGAGGACGGCCGTGGAACTCACCGTCTGGGGTATTATCACCGCGCTCATCGTCGGTCTTGTCATCGGCGCCCTCGGTCGTCTGGTCGTGCCAGGCCGCCAGGACATGCCGATCTGGCTGACCATGCTGATCGGTGTCGGCGCCGCGCTGCTGGGCACGGTCATCGCTCGGGCCGCGGGCATCGCGACCGCGACGCCCGGCATCGACTGGACGGAGTTGCTGATCCAGGTCGTACTGGCCGCCGTGGCAGTGGCCCTGGTGGCCGGGGTCGGTCGCCGTCGGCGAGTCAGCCGGTACTGAGCAACCCGCTCCCGTCAGAACCAAGGGGCGCCGGCCGACTCGGCTGGCGCCCCTGCTGGCGTTCGGGGTCGCGAACACCTTCCCCAGCTATCGGGGAACCCGGGGCGGTACCGGTCTGGCGCCGACTGCCGAAGACCGCTAAATTCACCACGGCCGTACGATCGACTGCGGTGATCTACTAGCCGGCACCACCTATAGTTCCGAGCATTCATTCACATTTGCTCAAATGATCTCTCCATGTTACGCTCTGTAAGTGTCTACGGACTCTCTCCCAGAAAGCGTCAGGGTGTCACCTCTACAGCTTTCGGATCGGCATCCCAAGGTCACGCTGTACCTTGAGGCGTACACCCCCCTGGTCGAAGAGTGGTTCCAGGCGTTGCGTGATTCCGATGCGCTGACGGAATTGCGCCGTACCTCGCCGGGCCGCGATCTCGTCGACAATCTGCAAAGGCTCGACCAGCTTTTTCGCGACCTGGTCGACGGCATGTTCGCGCGGCCGACCCCGGTCCTGGAGCGCGCCCTGGCGGTGGTGGCCGCGAACCGCGAGGCGGTCGTCTGGGAGGACCAACTGGTGCCCGGCCCCGGTGCCGGCAGCGACGAGTTGGCGGCTTCGCTGCGACACAAGTTCAAGCGCAACATCAGCCTCGCCATGCTGGAGGCGTTGATCTGTCTGGAGTCCGCCCTGACCTACGGCCGGGAGGTTCTGGGGCTGTCCGGTGCGGAGTTGGAGCGCACGCTGCGGAGCAGCACCTCCATGCTGGCCAGCCTCTCCGTCCTGCACGACCAGCAGGAGATGGCCCGGATGCGGCAGTTGACGGGCGACCCGACCGAGATCCAGCACCCGAAGTTCACGGTCGCGGACATCGTCCGGGGCGCCTTCCGGATCGGGCCGGACAAGTTCCGGGCCGTCGGTCCGGAGGGGCAGCGCAAGATCCGGTTCGGCAGCGTCCCGCCGCGCGGCGTCGAGCTGGACAGCCCGACCATGAAGTGTCCGGCGCACCGGCTGACCGACGGCGAGGGCCAGCCGCTGAACAACGAGTTCTGGGCGCTACTGGTGGACGTCTACCGGATGTCCGGTCGGCTGTTCTAACTCCACCGAACGCGGCTGTTCCAGCTCCACCGAACGGTGGACCGGTGCGGGGCCGAGCATGAATGAACCTTTTTCAACCTCCCCTTGCGGTCCGTCGGAGCGCAAGGTCGGACGCGGTGTGTGAGCGCCGCGCGGTTCAGGTGGAAAAAGGTTCAATGGTGTGACGGTTCCGTCGCCTTCGACGGTTGGACCGTCCGGCGTCGCCCCCCGCTGTTCCGGGCCACTTCCGCAGGGCATTGGTAAAACTGCCATCACACCGAGGAATTACCCACGGTTATTGGCGTCCGTCGACGCGACCCGTCCGTGGACAGGACGGCGGAAGGCCGTCCGTCGCGGATGTCCGGCACCTTCGACCGGCCCGAAGGAAAGCGGCCCCGCCGATCCGACGGGACCGGCGGGGCCGCACTCTCGGGTCGAGAGGGTCAGCGCAGCCAGGGGATGCTGCGGTCGAGCAGACCGCGCTCCTTCAGCTCCTTGCGCAGCGGGATCTCGTCGTCGACGTACCCGTTCCAGTTGATGCCCCAGTAGTTTGCGGTGTGCGTCCCCTCGCCGAGCAGCTGGCGCTGCACGGGGGTCCGGTTCTTGTACCACTCGCCGTTCTTGTCCGGGTGCAGCTCGTCCAGCGGCCGGATCCAGCGGTAGGTGTACCCCACGAACAGCATCTTCCGGGTGATGGTGGAGAGGTTCGTGGACCGGGAGTGCCACTGGCGGCGGTCGAAGATGAAGGCGTCGCCGGGGTTGGCAGTGATCTCGACGGTGCCCTCGGGGTCCGGGTTGTGCACCGTCAGGTCGGCCGGGCGCGGCAGCGAGTTCCACAGGTGGCTGCCCGGGATGACCTTGGTGGCTCCGCGGCCCTTCTCCGACAGGTCGGAGAGTACGTAGGCGACCTTGAGCGAGAACATCGGCCGGGGCAGGTTCGGATCCATCGTCTCCGGGTCCGAGTTCTGCCGGTAGCCGTCCTGGTGCCAGCCCCAGTACGGCTTCTCCGGCTCCAGTGCCGGCGGCGTGACGTCCAGGTGGTTGTGGTGGGTGTAGATGTTCCACCCGGCGAGGCCCCACATGTAGGGGAACGCGATCGGGTGGGTGAGCAGCTCTCCGAAGAGCTCGTCCCGCTCCAGGAAGCCCAGCAGGTGCAGGGTGCCGTCCTTGGTGGTGTTGCCCTTCGCCTTCTCCTCGGCGTAGACCCGGTCGACCGCCGCCTCCAAGGCCGCGCGGTGGTCCTCGGTCAGGACGTTGCGGAGCAACAGGAAGCCCTGCTCGTGGAACTCCTTGCGATCCGTGTCACTGATCGGCTCGTAGCCAGTGCGGCCGCCGTAGTCGAACACCGCGTCCCCTCCCCATAGGGTGAAACTCTTTCTGAGCACACAGGCTGCCGATCGTAGCTCCCCCTGCAAGGTCCGCATTCGGGCGCTCGGCCGGGCGCGCGGCGCCGGGCATCTGGGGGTACGCAGGGCAGCCAGACCTTGACGGAACGCAATAAAAGTGCCGAATAGTGGGGATATTTGAACCTGTCTGCCCGTTTGTGCAATCACTGCCAGTTATCGACGTCCGAATGGAGCAACGAAATCGCCGGCCGGTCGGCGACGCCCGAACCACCGGAGCCGGGCGGAATCAGTCGGCGAAGACCTCGGCGAGCACCTGGTGCGGGGTCGGCTGCGCGCCCCTGACCGGAGCCCAGGTGCCGCCGGCCGCCGTCCACTGCAGGTCGCCGAAGCGCACCATCTTCACTCCGTGGTCGTCGGCGTGCGACACCAGCCAGTGCGCGTAGCGCCAGCCCACCTGCTGATCCGTCGTCGGTACGGCCAGACCGGTCACCTCGGCCGGCACCGACGTCTCCAGTCGGCCCCAGTCCAGCTTCAGCCCGGCGGTCAGCGCAGCCGCCGCCGCGCTCCCGCGCATCGCCGGCTCCCGGCCGACCGTGCAGGCGACCGCGCCGGTGGCGTTGCCCAGCAGAGCCCGGGTCAGCACCTCGGACTCGTCGGCCCACTGCTGGTAGGCCCGGGGGAAGGCCGACCGCTGCACCCGCTGCGCCGCGACCGTGACCTCCATCTGTTCCCAGCCGCGGACCCTCTTGAGCGCCTTGTAGAACCTGGTCGCGGCGTAGCGCGGATCCCGGATCTGCTCCGGCGTGCCCCAGCCCTGACTCGGCCGCTGCTGGAAGAGTCCGACCGAGTCCCGGTCACCGCCGGCCAGGTTGCGCAGCCGGGACTCCTGGAACGCCGTTGCCAGCGCCACCACCACGGCCCGCTCCGGCATCCTGTGCCGGACACCCACCGCGGCGATGGTCGCGGCGTTCGCCATCTGCTCGGCGTTCAACGTGACCCGGCCGTCCGCCTCGACCACGCAGCCCGGCGCGGCGCTGGGGATTGGCAGGGTGTGCCCCATCTCGCGGGCTCCCAGGTAGACGCCGAAACTGGCAACCGCCGCGAGCGCCACGCCCGCCGCCACCGCTGCCCGAGTCTGCACCGCCACCCCCTGTCTGATAGCCGGACACAGCCTACTTCGACAGCCCAAAATCCTGAGTCGATCACGGCCGGTGCCGGTGCCGGTGCTGGTGCCGAACCGGGTTCGTCCGCCGGATCGACCGGCCGAGGGTGGCCGCGTCCTTGCTGCCGGCCGCCCGGAGTCAGCTTCCGGGTACCCATCGGGCGGGCCGTTTCTCGCCGAACGCCGTCACGCCCTCCCGCCCCTCCTCGGAGTGGAAGTACCGCACCGACAGGTCGCGCAGTTCCGCCAGGTCGGCCCGGAAGCTCTCCGCCGGGCCGCGCCGGAGCAGCTCCTTCGCCCCGGCCAGCGCGCCGGGCGCGCCCCGGACCAGCGCCAGGCAGTACGAGGCGACGGTCTCGTCCAGCGCCTCGGCCGAGGTAACCGTGGTGACCAGGCCGATCTCGGCCGCCCGACGACCGTCGAAGGTGTCCCCGGTCAGATAGAGCTCTGCGGCGGCCCGAGGTTGCAGCCGGGGCAGCACGGTCGCCGAGATCACCGCCGGAATCACCCCGAGCCGTACCTCGGTGAACGCGAAGGTCGCCTCCTGGGTGCAGATCGCGACGTCGGCCGCGGCGATCAGGCCGAGTCCACCGGCCCGGGCCGGGCCGCCGATCCGGGCCACCACCGGCTTCGGGCACTCCCAGATCGCCGCGAGCACGTCACCTAGCATCGCCACCGGCACGGTGCCCTCGCGGTACGCCGCCGCGGTCTCCTTCAGGTCGGCGCCGGAGCTGAAGACCGGCCCGGTGTGTGAGAGCACCACCACCCGGACCTCGTCGTCCGCCGCCGCCGCGCCCAGCGCGTCGAGCAGTTGCCGGAGCAGGGCGGTGGAGAGCGCGTTGCGGTTCTGCGGGCTGTCCAGGGTGAGAGTCGTCACTCCGTGCGTGGTAGAGACCCGGACGAGCGGATCGGAAGCTGAGGTCATGGGCGGCACACTAGTCGCATGCCTGGAGTGCTCCCAGCGGGCGAGCCCGTACCCGTCGACGGGGCGCTGCCCGACGCCGCCCTGGCCACGGTGGGTGGCCGTGGCTTCGGTGTCTACGTACACGTGCCGTTCTGTGCCAGCCGCTGCGGCTACTGCGACTTCAACACGTACACCGCGACGGAACTCGGCGGGACGGCGGGCCGGGACGGCTACGCCGACCAGGTGCTCGCCGAGCTGCGCCTGGCCGCCCGGGTGCTGGCCGACCGGCCGCCGGCCCGGGTCGACACCGTCTTCGTCGGTGGTGGTACGCCCACCCTGCTCCCTCCGGACGATTTGGCCCGGATCCTGGACGGCATCGACCGGACCTGGGGGCTGGCCGCCGACGCCGAGGTCAGCACCGAGGCCAACCCGGAGTCGGTGACCCCGCAGTCGCTGGCGGCGCTGCGGGTCGCCGGCTACACCCGGATCTCCCTGGGCATGCAGTCGGCCGCCCCGCCGGTGCTGGCGATCCTCGACCGCCGGCACACCGCCGGCCGGGCGACCGAGGCCGCGCGGGAGGCTCGGGAGGCAGGATTCGCGCACGTCAACCTGGACCTGATCTACGGGACGCCGGGGGAGCGGGCGGAGGACTTCGCGGCGTCGCTTCAGGCGGTGCTGGCCGCCGGGGTCGACCACGTCAGCGCGTACGCCCTGATAGTGGAGGACGGCACCCGGCTGGCCGGCCGGATGCGGCGCGGGGAGTTGGCGTACCCCGACGACGACGTGGCCGCGGACCGCTACCTGGCCGCCGAGGCCGCGCTGCACGAGGCCGGCTTTTCCTGGTACGAGGTCTCGAACTGGGCCCGGACGCCGGCCGCTGCCTGCCGGCACAACCTGCTCTACTGGACCGGCGGCGACTGGTGGGGCCTCGGCCCCGGCGCGCACAGCCACGTCGGCGGGGTCCGCTGGTGGAACGTCAAGCACCCGTCGAGTTACGCGGCCCGGCTGGCCGCCGGGCAGTCACCGGGGCAGGCCCGGGAGGTGCTGTCGGCGCGGGAGCGGCAGGCGGAGGAGGTGCTGCTCCGGCTCCGCCTCGCCGCCGGGCTGCCGTTGGCGACGCTCGACGACGCCGGGCGGTCGGGTGCGGCCCGGGCCCGCGAGACGGGACTGCTGGACGGTGCGGCGTACGACGCGGGCCGGGCGGTGCTCACCCTGCGGGGGCGGCTGCTGGCCGACGCGGTGGTCCGGGACCTGCTGCCCTGACCCGGTACGCCGCGTCGCGGCACCGTGGCGTGCAAGGAGCGGTCCCGACAGCACGATGGCCCGCGCCGGATCCGGCGCGGGCCATCGGGGGTTTCGGTCGGTGCTACTTGATCATGCGGATGGACATCGGGTACTGGTACAGCACGCCCTCGTTGGCCTTCATGCCGGCGATGATCGAGAAGATCACCACCACCAGCCAGGCGATCAGCGGCAGGAAGAACAGCACCAGGGTGCAGGTCCCGACGATGAGCGAGACGATCGAGATGATGCCCCAGGTGATCTGGAAGTTGAGCGCCTCGACCGCGTGCGCGCGCACGGTCGGCGACTCGTTCCCCTTGGCCAGCAGCGCGACGAGCGAGGCGATGAAGCCCACCGCGATCCCGCCGAAGTGGGCGATCAGGGCCCAGGTCTTCTCGTCGCTGTTGGCGTAGCCCGAGGGCGCCGGGGCGCCGTAGGGGTTGCCCGGCGGGTAGCCGCCCGGGGGCTGGCCGCCGGGGGGCGGGTAGCCACCGGGGGGTGGATAACCACCCGGCGGGGGATAGCCGCCGGGCGGGGGATAGCCGCCACCGGAGGTCGGGTATGTCCCGCCACCGGAGGTCGGGTACGTCCCGCCACCCGACGTCGGGTATGTCCCGCCGCCGGAGGTCGGGTAGGTGCCGCCGCCGGAGGTCGGCGGGGGCGTGCCGGGCGCGCCGTACTGGGGCGCCGCCGGCGGGGGGTATCCCTCGCCTGGCGTCGGGTATTGACCCGGGTTCATCGGGGCGGTCGGGTCCTGGGGCGGACCGCCGTATTCTCCGGGAGGGCGAGGCGGTTCAGTCATGGAGGTCACGGTAGGACTCCGGCTCAACCGGCGCCAGCCGCCCCCCGAATTGAATCTGGACAATGGCCGACCGTACCTGCTAGGCCCACCGGGGTAGGGTGTGCTGGCAAGCCGGTTGTCCGGCTTCGGATAGCCCTTCCAAACGATCATCGCGCCGGGTAGGCCTTGGTCGTAGACTGGCACTCGCTACAGTCGAGTGCCAGGGCGACCTGGCGCCCGACCGTCGTGGTCGCTCCGGTCGTTCCGCGCGGCCGGGGCCGGGACGTCGCAGGGAGGTGAGGATGGGTCTCGACGACCGCAAGCTCGACGTGCTGCGCGCGATCGTGGAGGACTACGTCGCCACCCAGGAACCGGTCGGGAGCAAGGCCCTGGTCGAGCGGCACCAGTTGGGGGTCTCCCCGGCGACCGTCCGCAACGACATGGCCGTGCTGGAGGAGGAGGGCTACATCCGGCAGCCGCACACCAGCGCCGGCCGGGTGCCCACCGACCGGGGTTACCGGCTCTTCGTGGACCGGCTCTCCCGGGTCAAGCCACTCACCCCGGCCGAGCGCCGGGCGATCGAACGCTTCCTGGTCGGCGCGGTCGACCTCGACGACGTGGTGCACCGTACGGTTCGGCTGCTCGCGCAGCTCACCCGGCAGGTGGCCGTGGTGCAGTACCCGAGTCTGGCCCGCTCCTCCGTCCGGCACCTGGAGCTGGTGCCGATCTCCACCACCCGGCTGATGCTGGTCATGATCGCCGACACCGGTCGGGTGGAGCAGCGCCTGGTCGAACTTCCCACCCCGATCACCGCCGACGACGTGACCGACCTGCGCCGGCTGATCAACGAGCGGCTCGGCGGCAAGAAGCTGGCCGAGACCCCACCCCTGGTCCAGGCGCTGGTCGACGAGGTGTCTCCCGGGCTCGGCCCGGCGATGACCACGCTCGCCACCGTGCTGCTGGAGACCCTGGTGGAGCGGCACGAGGAGCGGATCGCGCTGGCCGGCACCGCCAACCTTACCCGTGGCGGGCTGCTCGACTTCCAGGGTTCGCTGCGACCGATCCTCGAGGCGCTCGAGGAGGAGGTCATCCTGCTCAAGCTGATCGGCGAGGTGGAGCCGAACACCCTCCAGGTGCGCATCGGCGACGAGAACGAGATCGACAATCTGCGGGCCACCTCGGTGGTCAGCACCGGATACGGTCCGGGGACGACCATCGTCGGCGGACTCGGCGTGTTGGGCCCCACCCGGATGGATTACCCGGGCACCATCGCCACGGTGCGGGCCGTGGCACGCTACGTCGGCGACGTGCTGGCGCAGAACTGACCACCAAACCCATCCCTGACGACCGGCGGACGGTAACGCGAGACAGACATGAGGACACGGAACGCAGTGGCCAAGGACTACTACGGGATTCTCGGCGTCAGCCGGGACGCCTCCGACGACGACATCAAGCGTGCCTACCGAAGGTTGGCGCGCCAGTACCACCCGGACGTGAATTCGGATCCGGAGGCACACGAGAAGTTCAAGGACATCAACGCCGCGTACGAGGTCCTCTCGGACGACCAGAAGCGGCAGATCGTCGACCTCGGTGGCGATCCGCTGGCTCCCGGCGGCGCCCCCGGAGGCGGCCCGGGTGGTGCGGGCGGTCCCTTCGTCGGCTTCCAGGACATCATGGACGCGTTCTTCGGTGCCGCGGGCGGCTCCCGAGGACCGCGTCCGCGTACCCGGCCGGGTGCCGACGCCATCCTGCGGCTCGAGCTCGACCTGCCCGAGACGGCCTTCGGGGTGGAGGCGCCGATCGCGGTGGACACCGCCGTGCTCTGCACCACCTGCACGGGGGCCGGCACGGCGCCCGGCACCCATCTCACCACCTGCGAGGCGTGCGGCGGGCGGGGCGAGGTGCAGTCGGTGCAGCGCACCTTCCTCGGCCAGGTCGTCTCGTCCCGGCCGTGCACCGTCTGCCAGGGGTACGGCACGGTCATCCCGCACCCCTGCCCGACCTGCGCCGGGGACGGTCGGGTGCGTACCCGCCGCTCGCTGACCGTCAAGATCCCGGCCGGGGTCGAGGACGGCATGCGGATCCGCCTGGCCCAGCAGGGCGAGGTCGGCCCCGGCGGCGGTACGGCCGGCGACCTCTACGTCGAGATCCACGAGCGGCCGCACGACGTCTACTCCCGCAAAGGAGACGACCTGCACTGCCGGGTCACCGTGCCGATGACCGCCGCCGCGCTCGGCACCCGGCTGACCATCAAGACGCTGGACAGCGAGGAGCCGGTCGACGTCAAGCCGGGCACCCAGCCGGGCTCGACGCTGCGGTTGCGGGCTCGGGGCGTGCCACATCTGCGCGGCACCGGCCGGGGTGACCTCTACGTGCACCTCGACGTGCGTACCCCGACCAAGCTCGACGCCGAGCAGGAGCGGATGCTGCGCGAGTTCGCCAAGACCCGGGGCGAGGAGGTCGCCGAGTTGACCAAGCAGGGCGGCTTCTTCTCCCGGATGCGGGACGCCTTCAACGGCCACGCCTGACGGGCGCGCCACCCGCCGGCCTCGACACCGCGACCCGCTAACCTGCACGCCGTGAGCGCGCCGCTGTTCCTGGTCGAGTCGCTGCCGTCGGACGACTCCGTCACGCTGGACGGTCCGGAGGGGCACCACGCCGCGACCGTGCAGCGGCTGCGTACCGGTGCGGAGCTGCTGCTCGCCGACGGGCGCGGCGGCACCCTCACCGCCGTGGTCACCGCCGTCGGCCGGGGCACCCTGACCGCCTCGGTCACCTCCCGGTGGTACGTCGACCCGCCCGACCCGCGCCTGGTCGTGGTGCAGGGCATCGCCAAGGGCGACCGGGGCGAGCTGGCGGTGCAGGCGATGACCGAGGTCGGGGTGGACGAGATCGTGCCCTGGGCGGCCGAGCGCTCGGTGGCGCAGTGGCGCGGTGACCGGGGCGCCCGCGCCCGCGACCGCTGGGTGGCGACCGCCCGCGAGGCGGCCAAGCAGGCCCGCCGGCCCTGGCTGCCGACAATCGCCGGGTCGGCGCGGGCGCCGGACGAGTCGCTCCGGGCGGTGGCCCGGCGGGTCGCCGACGCGGCGGCCGGTTTCGTGCTGCACGAGGCGGCGGCGGCCCGGCTCGGCACCGCCGAACTGCCCGCGACCGGTGACATCGTGCTGGTGGTCGGTCCCGAGGGCGGCGTGTCGCCGAACGAGCTGGCGGCGTTGACCTCGGCCGGCGCCGTGCCGGTCCGGCTCGGACCCGAGGTGTTGCGTACCTCCACCGCCGGCGTCGCGGCCCTCGCCGTCCTCTCCACCCGGCTCGGCCGCTGGTGACCGACGGCCGGCACCGGGTTCTGGGCGCCGGGTGTCAGAGGTCGAGGGTGGTGCTCCGGCGGATGTCGGCGATGCTGTGTGCCGCCTCCAGCCGGTACCGGCCCGGTCGGGTCCGCCAGCCGCCGTCCGGCTCCCAGACCTGAAAGGTGCGGCCCGGCAGCGGTACCCGGACGGTCACCGCCTCCCCGGGAGCCGCCTCGGCAGCGGCGAAGCCGGCCAGCCAGCGGACCGGACGGTCCGACTCGGTCGCCGCCGGGCCGGCGTACACCTGCACCACCTCGCGGCCGGGACGGCGACCGGCGTTGCGGACGGTGACCACCGCGACCGGCCCGCCCGGTCCGGCCTCGACGGTCAGCGACTCGTACGCCCAGTCGGTGTAGCCGAGCCCGTGCCCGAACGGGAAGAGCGGCTCGGCCCGCCAGCCCCGGTAACCGACGAAAACCTCGTCGGGGTAGTCGAGGACCCCGTCGGTCGGGGTGGTGGAGAGCGCCGGGCAGTCCTCCGGCCGGCGTGGCCAGGTGGTGGGGAGCCGCCCGCCCGGCTCCGCCCGGCCGAGCAGCACGTCGGCGAGCGCCGCCCCGGCCTCCTGGCCGGGAAACCAGGTGAGCAGGATCGCCGCCACCTCGTCGGCCCAGGGCATCAGCACCGGTGAGCCGGCGTTGACCACCACGACCGTCCGGGGATTGGCCGCCGCGACCCGGGAGACCAGTTCGTCCTGCCGGCCGGGCAGCGCCAGCGTGCCCCGGTCGAACCCCTCCGACTCCACCTCCTCGGTGGTGCCGACCACCACCACCGCGACGTCGGCCCCGGTCGCCGTCCGAATCGCCTCGTCGAGAAGCTCGTCCGCCGAGGCGACCGCGGGCTCGGCGTGCCCGAGGGTGAACGACACGAAGCCCGGGTGGTCGCCGTCGACCATCCGCTGGGTGAGCCGTACCTCGACCGGTTCACCGGCCCGGACGGGAAGCTCGAACCGGCGCTCGACGGTGGCCCGGAAGACCGTGCCGGGCTCCTCGGCCGGGTCGTAGAGCGGGCCGTCGAAGAGTTCCACGCCATCCACGACCAGGGTGAAGACGCCGAAGCCCTCGACCGCGAGCCGGGCGGTGCCGGTGCGCAGCGGCGTGTGCGTGGCGGTGAGGTCGACCGCGGCGAGATCGTCCGGGGGCAGCCCGTCCGGCGGGTCGCCCATCCAGCGCACCGTCGCCCGGTCCAGTTCGGTCCGGTAGCGCTCCCGGCCGTCGGCGTCGCGCAGCGTCGCGACGATCGGGGTCCACGCCACCCCGCCGGCGGCCGGCAGCCGGAGCCGGGGGTCGGCGCCGACCGCGTACCCGAGGTCGGCGTCGGGGAGCGCGGCGGTCAGCCCGGCGAGCGGGGAGATCACGTGTGGCGGCGCGACCAGGGCGCTGCCGCCGCCCTGGATCCGCGCGTCGTCGGCGAGCGCGCCGAGCACCGCGACCCGGCGCAGCCGGCCCGGATCGAGCGGCAGCAGGTCGCCGTCGTTGCGGGCCAGCACGAAGGAGCGGACCGCCACCACGTGCGCCAGGGTGGCACCGTCCGGTGCGCGCGGCAGATCGGCCGGGTCCACCGCCGGGGGTACGCCGTCGAGCAGTCCGACCCGACCGGCGAGCCGGAGCACCCGACGTACCTTGTCGTCCACCTCCGCCTCGGCGACGGAGCCGGCGCGGACGGCGGCGACCAGCGCGGCACCCCAGGGGTCGCCGACGGCCGGCATCACCACGTCGAGTCCGGCGTTCGCGGACGCCTCGGTGGTCCTCGCCGCCGTCCAGTCGGAGACCACGATCCCGTCGAAGCCCCACTCCCGCTTGAGCAGCTCCCGGAGCAGTCCGGCGTGCTCGGTCATGGTGTGCCCGTTGACCCCGTTGTAGGCGGCCATCACCGCCCAGACCCCGGCGGCGACGATCCGCTCGAACGGGGCGAGGTAGAGCTCCCGGAGCGCCCGTTCGGAGACCCGGACGTCCACGGTCATCCGTTCCGTCTCCGAGTCGTTGGCGACGAAGTGCTTGACCGTGGCGCCCACACCGAGGTCCTGTACGCCGGTGACGTAGCCGACGCCGATCTCGGCGCTGAGCAGCGGATCCTCCGAGTAGCACTCGAAGTGCCGGCCGCCGAGCGGGCTGCGGTGCAGGTTGACGGTGGGGGCGAGGAGCAGGTGGATGCCCCTGCGCCGGCACTCGGCGGCGAGCACCCGACCCGCCTGCCGGGCCAGCCCGGGGTCCCAGGTGGCGGCCAGCGCGGTCGGGCTGGGCAGGGCGATCGACGGGTCGTCCGGGGCCCAGCGGACGTCGCGTACCCCGATCGGGCCGTCCGACATCACCAGCGAGTCGAGCCCGATCGCGGGTACGGCCGGCAGGGTCCAGAAGTCCTGGCCGGAGAGGAGTCGGACCTTGGTCTCCAGGTCCAGCGCGGCGAGCGCCCGTTCGAGCACCGCGTCGGCTCCGCTCCTGGCCGTGGCGTCCGCGTCGACCGTCGCCCCGTCCTGCCGATCCACCGTCATCCTCGCGCCCCCTCCACCGGCCGGATATCGATCATCCTGCCAGCCGGAGGCCGCTCAGGACACCGCAGAGCCGCGGTCGTCGGCACGTCGCGCCGCCCGACGGCCGCTGTCCCGACACCGCAGGGTGCCCCCGGCGCCGGCCGGTGGCTGGGCGGCGGGGTCAGGTGCGCAGGTAGGAGGCGCCGTTGAGGTCCACTATGGTGCCGGAGGCCCACTCCGCCTCGGGTGAGGCCAGCCAGTGCACGGCGGCGGCGATCTCCTCCGGCCGGGCGACCCGGTGGAACGGGCTCTGCGCCCGGATCGCGTCGCCGCGCGGCGCCTTGAGGTGCTCGTTGGTCATGTCGGTCTCGACGAAGCCGGGCGCGACGGTGGCGACCGCGATGCCGTACGGGGCCAGGGCCACCGCGAGGGACTGGCCGAGCGCGTTCAGCCCGGCCTTGCTCGCGCCGTACGCCGGCTGGGTCGGCTCGCCGCGGAACGCGCCCCGGGAGGAGACGTTGACGATCCGGCCGCCCCGGTTCCGCAGGTGCCGGGCGGCGCACCAGATGGTGTTGGCCGCACCGAGCAGGTTGACGTCGAGCGTGCGGCGCCACTGCTGCTGCCACTGCTCGTAGGAGGAGTCGAAGACCGGATGCCCGGCCTCCGCGCTGCCGAACACCCCGGCGTTGTTCACCAGTACGTCGAGTCCGCCGAGCCGGTCGGCCGCGTCGTCGACCATCGCGCGCACCTCGTCCGGGTCGGCCAGGTCGGCCCGGACCACCACGTGCCCCTCGCCGGGCAGGGCCGCGACGAGTTGTCCGGCCAGCGGGGCCGAGTCGCGGTGATGCACCGCCACCCGATCGCCACCGGCGGCGAAGGCCATCGCCACCGCTCGCCCGATTCCCCGGGACGCGCCCGTCACCAGTACCGCTCGTCCGCTCATCGGATCATGATGCCGGTCGCCGGACGGACCGGGCTGGCCGGGCCGCGTCGCCGAACGGCAGCCCCTACGATTCCGGTGATGGAGACCAACTGCCTGTTCTGCCGGATCGTCGCGGGCGAGATCCCGGCCACCGTCGTCCGGGAGACCGAAACCACCCTCGCCTTCCGGGACATCGACCCGAAGGCGCCGGTGCACGTGCTGGTGATCCCGAAGGAGCACTACGCCGACGTGGTGACCCTGACCGGGGCCGATCCGGGGTTGGCCGGCGAGGTGCTCGGCACCGCGGCGGTGGTGGCCGAGACCGAGGGACTGGTCGCCGACGGCTTCCGGCTGATCTTCAACACCGGTCCGTACGGCGGCCAGGAGGTCTTCCACGCCCACGCCCACGTGCTCGGCGGCGCGCCGTTGGGGCCGATGGTCGCCCGCTGAGCAGGGGCCGGGCGTAAGATCCGTGATCTTGGACGAGCGGATCGCGGGCGAGGAGGGATCATGACGGAGGTTGCCCGGCGGTTGGCCCGGCTGGTCCGGCAGGCGCAGGCGGAGTCCCGGATCCCGGCGGTCTCGGCCGCGCTGCACCGGGCCGACCGACCGCTCTGGACCTGCACGGTCGGCAGCACCGGCAACGACGCCCCGCTCGGGCCGGACACGGCGTTCCGGATCGGCTCGGTGACGAAGACCCTCACCGCCGTACTCGTGTTGCAGTGCCGGGACGACGGGCTGCTCGACCTGGACGACCCGATCGGGGCGCACCTGGACGTACCGGCACACGGCGAACTGACCGTACGCCGGCTGCTGTCGCACACCTCCGGGGTGCAGCGCGAGCCGTACGGCGACGTGTGGGACACCCTGCACACCCCGGAACTCGACGAGTTCCTCGCCGACCTGGACCGGGCCGAGCGGGTGCTGCCGCCGGCCCGCCGGTACCACTACTCCAATCTCGGCGCCGCGCTGCTCGGCCAGGCGGTCGCCCGGCTGCGCGGCGGCACCTGGGCGGAGGTGCTCGCCGACCGGGTGCTCGGCCCGCTCGGGTTGGCGCACACCGTCACGCACCCGCCGGCGGGTGCGGCGACAGGCTTCCTGGTCGACGCCTACTCCGACCACGCCCGGCCGGAGCCGAACACCGACCTCGGCGCGGTCGGGCCGGCGGCGCAGCTCTGGAGCACCGCTCCGGACATGGCCCGCTGGGCGGCGTTCCTGGCCGACCCGGCGGCGCTGGACCCGACCGGTGCGGTACTCCGGCCGGACACCCTCGACGAGATGCGCTGGCCGCTGACGGTGACCGACGAGTCGCTCTGGACCGCCGGGTTCGGGCTGGGCCTGATCCTGGTGCCCCAGCGGGACGCTCCGGGTGCCGCCGAGCGGGTCGTGCACGTGGGCCACGACGGCGCGATGCCCGGCTTCCTGGCCTGTGTCTACGGCCGGCGTGGCGGCGCCGGCACCCCCGGGGCGATGGGCTGCGCGGTGCTCGGCTCCTCCGGCACCGGCGTCGTGGTCAACGAGCTGGCGCACCAGATCATGGCCGCCTCGGCCCGGGACGATCCCGCCGACATCGTGCCGTGGAGCCCGGGCGGGCCGGCCCCGGAGCCATACCGTGGGCTGCTCGGCCGCTGGTGGGGCGAGGGCTTCGAGTACGTCTTCTCGTGGCGGGACGGCGCCCTGCGGGCCCGGGGGGCGGCGGACCCGGCCGGCAGGCCGCCGGCCGTCTTCGCGCCGCTGCCGGACCGGCCGGACGTGTTGCGTACGGTCTCCGGCCGGGAGGTCGGCGAGCTGCTCCGGCTGACCCGGGACGACCGGGGCGAGGTGATTCGGATGCACTGGGCCACCTACCGGTTCACCCGGCGGCAGGAGACCTTCGACCGGTTCGACTTCCGCGCCGGTTGACGGTTGCCGTCACGGCTGTCCGGTTGTGCCAACGATGTCCGGATCGGCGGGTGATCCGGGCCGCTGCCCAGGTCGGTGGTCGGTGGCGGAAATGGGCAGCGTGCCATCGGCGTTGAACGGATACGATGACTGCAACGTCCGTACGCCGCGACCAGCCGGGAAGTTCCCGCTGGCACCGCGACACCGAGATCGGAAGCAGGTGGCACAGGGCTTCGGGCCCGACCCATGACCGGTACCCCACCCCCGGGGCAGGCCCGGGTGCAGACCAGGATCACGGTTCCTGACCCCAAGATCATGGTTAACCTGCTCGGCGCGGGCGACGAGATCCTGCGGCTGATCGAGCGGTCGATCCCCAGCGACGTGCACGTCCGGGGAAACGAGATCACCCTCACCGGTGCTCCCGGTGACAACGCCTTCGCCTCGCGGCTCTTCACCGAGCTGCTTGAGTTGATCGAGAAGGGCGAGACGCTGACCACCGACGCCGTGCGGCGTACCCTCGGCATGATCGAACAGGGCGGCACCGAGCGCCCCGCCGAGGTGCTGACGCTCAACATCCTGTCCCGGCGCGGCCGGACCATCCGGCCCAAGACGCTGGGCCAGAAGCGGTACGTCGACGCGATCGACGGTAAGACGATCGTCTTCGGCATCGGCCCGGCCGGCACCGGCAAGACCTACCTGGCGATGGCCAAGGCCGTGCAGGCGCTCCAGGCCAAGCAGGTGAACCGGATCATCCTGACCCGCCCGGCGGTCGAGGCCGGCGAGCGGCTCGGCTTCCTGCCCGGCACCCTGCACGAGAAGATCGACCCCTACCTGCGTCCGCTCTACGACGCGCTGCACGACATGCTCGACCCGGACTCCATCCCGAAGCTGATGGCCGCCGGGACGATCGAGGTCGCGCCGCTGGCATATATGCGGGGCCGTGCACAGCCGTACGATGCGCGGGTTCTGACTCCAGAGGGATTCAAGCCGTTCGGTTCACTTCAGATCGGTGATCTGGTCATCGGCTCGAACGGCACGCCCACGCCGGTGATCGGCATCTACCCGCAGGGGCCCAAGCAGGTCTACCGGGTTACCACTCAGGACGGCGCGTCCACCCTGTGCTGCGGTGAGCACCTCTGGACGGTCGCGACACCCGAGGATAAGCGACGCGGCCGCCAGCGCACCCTCGAAACGCAGGAGATGATCGGCAAGGAGCGGCGTGGCTACATCCACCGCTACGAACTCCCGGTCGTGGCACCCGTGCAGATGGAGCCGCAGGAGGTTCCGCTCGACCCGTACGCCCTCGGTCTGCTGCTCGGCGACGGCTCCATCTCGTGCCGGGCGACGCCGGGATTCACCACGGCGGACCCGGAGCTGGCGGTCGCGCTCGAGGCGGCGCTTCCCGGCATCGAACTCGTCCGCAAGGGTGACATCGACTACGTCCTCCGGCACGTCAACGGTGGCCGTGGTGGCGTGATCGTCGCCAATCCGGTGACCGTCGCGCTCCGCGAACTGGAGCTGGCCGGGACCACCTCCGGCACCAAGTTCGTGCCGGAGGTGTACAAGCGCAACGGCGTCGACATCCGCCTGGCCGTGCTCCAGGGGTTGCTGGACACGGACGGCGGGCCGGTCGTCCAGCCGGGGCGCACCTGCCGGGTGCAGTACTCGACGACATCCGCCCGGCTGCGCGACGACGTCATCTATCTGGTCCAGTCGCTCGGTGGGGTGGCTTCCTGGCGGGTTCGGGCGGCGGAGGGGCGCAAGCCCGGCCTCGCGAACGGTCGCGCGGTTCCGTACCGGGCGGACGCCTACGTCGTGGAGATCCGGCTGCCGGAGGGGATCGCCCCGTTCCGGTTGGACCGCAAGCGCCGGCTCTACGATGCGCACGGGGGCGGCCGGCCGATGCGTTTCATCGATTCGATCCTCCCCGCCGGGGTGCAGGAGACGATGTGCATCCAGGTCGCGGCGGAGGACTCGCTGTACGTCACCGACCACTTCCTGGTCACCCACAACACGCTCAATGACGCCTTCATCATCCTCGACGAGGCGCAGAACACCACGCCCGAGCAGATGAAGATGTTCCTCACCCGGCTCGGCTTCGGCTCCAAGATCGTGGTGACCGGTGACGTGACCCAGGTCGACCTCCCCGGCGGCACGACCAGCGGGCTGCGCGCCGTGCGCGAGATCCTGGAGGGCGTGGAGGACGTGCACTTCTCCCAGCTCTCCAGTTCCGACGTCGTGCGGCACCGGCTGGTCAGTGACATCGTGGACGCGTACGCCCGCTGGGACGCCGAGCGGGAGTCCCAGCAGCAGGGCCAGGGCGTGCACGCCGTACCGGGGCGGACCGCGCACGGCGGCCGGGCCGGCCGGCGCCGCTAGTCCGGCCGACAGTGCAGTCACCACAGCTTCTGACAGTCCAACAGGGGAACCAGGTGTCCATCGAGATCGCCAACGAGTCGGGGAGCGCCGTCGACACCGACGCCGTGCTCGCCGTGGCCCGGCACGCCCTCGACGAGATGGGAGTGAACTCCCTCGCCGAGCTGTCGGTGTTGCTCGTCGACGTCGACTACATGACCGAGCTGAACCACCGCTGGATGGGTGGGGACGGCCCCACGGACGTGCTCGCCTTCCCGATGGACGAGGGCAGCGTCGACCACGGGCCCGGCGAGGTCAACGGCGGTGAGCCGGCACTCCTCGGCGACATCGTGCTCTGTCCGGAGGTCGCCGCCAAGCAGGCCGCCGCCGCCGGGCACTCGGCCGCCGACGAGCTGCACCTGCTCACCGTGCACGGCGTACTGCACCTGCTCGGCTACGACCATGCCGAACCGGAGGAGGAACGGGAGATGTTCGCGCTACAGGCGCGGCTCCTGGACAGTTGGCGCGCGGCGCGGGTCCAGTGATGCCTGGTCATTTAGCCGCGCTGCCCGCGTCGCTGGCGTCGTCCGTCAGCGGTCCGGGTGGCCTGCCCGACATCCAGTTGCTCTTCCTCGCCGCCGGGCTGGTGGTGCTCGCCGGGATCTTCGCGATGGCCGACGCCGCGCTCGCCGCCGTCTCCCCGGCCCAGGCCGGCGAGCTGGCCCGGGACGGCGTACGCGGCGCGCGTACCCTCCAGGTCGTCGCCGCCGACGCGGTCCGGCACATCAACCTGCTGCTGTTGCTGCGGCTGCTCTGTGAACTGACCGCGACCGTCCTGGTCGCGCTGGTCGCGGTGGACACCTTCGGCGCCGGCTGGACCGCCGCCCTGGTCACCGCCGGGGCGATGACCCTGGTCAGCTTCGTGGTGGTCGGCGTGGCGCCGCGCACCATCGGCCGGCAGCACGCCTACACGGTCGGCCGGGCCACCGCGCCGCTGGTCCGCTGGCTGGGCCGGGTGCTCAACCCGCTCGCCTCGCTGCTGATCCTGATCGGCAACGCGGTGACCCCGGGGCGCGGCTTCCGGGAGGGCCCGTTCGCCACCCAGGTCGAGCTGCGCGAGCTGGTCGACCTCGCCGAGCAGCGCGGCGTCGTGGAGCACGGCGAACGGCAGATGATCCACTCCGTCTTCGCGCTCGGCGACACCATCGTCCGCGAGGTGATGGTGCCGCGTACCGAGATGGTCTGGATCGAGGCGCACAAGAAGCTGCCGCAGGCGCTGGTGCTCTTCCTCCGATCCGGCTTCTCCCGGATTCCGGTGATCGGCGACAGCGTCGACGACGTGCTCGGGGTGCTCTACCTCAAGGACGTGATCCGGCAGACCCAGGGCGGCGACCCCGACGCCGGCGGGCGGCCGGTCTCCGACGTGATGCGTGCCGCCACCTTCGTGCCCGAGTCGAAGCCCGTCGACGATCTGCTCTCCGAGATGCAGGCGGCCCGCACCCACATGGTGATCGTCGTCGACGAGTACGGCGGCACCGGCGGGCTGGTCACCATCGAGGACATCCTGGAGGAGATCGTCGGCGAGATCACCGACGAGTACGACGTCGAGCGGCCGCCCATCGAGCACCTCGACGACGAGCAGGTGCGGGTCACCGCCCGGCTGCCGGTGGAGGATCTCGGCGAGCTCTTCGACGTCGAGCTGCCGACCGACGAGGTGGAGACGGTCGGCGGGCTGCTCGCCCAGGCCCTCGGCCGGGTGCCGCTGCCCGGCGCCTCGGCCGACGTGGGCGGGCTGCGGCTGGTCGCCGAGGGTACCACCGGCCGGCGCAACCACATCGACTCCGTACTGGTCCGCCGGCTCACCGAGGCCGACGAGCCGGAGCAGCCGCAGACCCGCACCGACCCCGAACTCCGGGGCGCACAGAGCACCCGGGAGCAGCACTCCCGGGCCGAGGAGAGGCAACCCGCAGATGCCTGAACCGTCCGCCGTGCCGACCACGCAGGTCGGCGGACACACCCCGTCGGCAACGGTCGAGCTGACCGCCGAGGACGCCAAGCTGGTGGTGCTGGCCCGGGGCGCCCGGGCCCGGATCGGCGCGGTCGAGGGCGCGGCAGTACGCGACCAGGACGGCCGGACGTACGCCGCCGCCAGCGTCTCACTGCCGTCGCTGACCATCACCGCGCTGCAGCTCGCGGTCGCCTCGGCGGTCGCCGCCGGAGCCATCCGGCTGGAGGCCGGTGCGGTGGTGACCGAGGCGTCGACGCTGGACGGCGCCGGGCACGCCGCCGTCCGGGACCTCGCCGCGGACGCGCCGATCCACGTGGCCGCTCCGGACGGCACCCTGCTCGGCACGGTGCTGGAGTGACCGCACCACGCTCCGGGCGGCGGCCGACCGCTCCGCACTCCGGCCAGCGGTCGACCCGCCAGGCGGCCGGCAACCGCTCGGGCGGCGGCGCGGCCGGCAATCGCTCGGCTGACGGCATGGCCGGCAACCGGTCGGCTGACGGTGCGGCCGGTTACCGGGCGGGGTTCGCCTGCTTCGTCGGGCGGCCGAACGCCGGCAAGTCGACGCTGACCAATGCGATCGTCGGGCAGAAGATCGCGATCACCTCCAACAAGCCGCAGACCACCCGGCACGTGATCCGCGCCGTACTGCACCGGCCCGACTCGCAGCTCGTCCTGGTCGACACCCCGGGGCTGCACCGGCCGCGTACGCTGCTCGGCGAGCGCCTCAACGACCTGGTCCGGCAGACCTGGAGCGAGGTCGACGTGATCGGGCTCTGCATCCCGGCGGACGAGCCGGTCGGCCGGGGCGACCGGTTCATCACCGGCGAGCTGGCCGAGCTGAAGGCCACGGTGCTGGCGGTGGTGACCAAGACCGACCTGGTGGACCGGAAGCGGCTGGCCGAGCAGTTGCTCGCGGTCGCCGAACTCGGCGACTTCGCCGAGGTGGTACCGGTCAGCGCCGTCTCCGGGCACCAGGTGGACACCCTGGTCGACGTGATGACCGGCTACCTGCCGTCGTCGCCGCAGCTCTATCCGGACGACATGCTCACCGACGAGCCGGAGCAGATCCTGATCGCCGAGCTGATCCGGGAGGCGGCTCTGGAGGGGGTCCGGGACGAGCTGCCGCACTCGATCGCCGTGGTGGTCGAGGAGATGATTCCCGAGGACCGGCTGATTAAGATCTACGCCGACGTCTATGTGGAACGGTCGAGCCAGAAGGCGATCGTGATCGGGGCCCGGGCCAGCCGGCTCAAGGAGGTTGGCATCCGGGCCCGGCAGCAGATCGAGGAACTGCTCGACACCAGGGTCTATCTCGACCTGCACGTCCGGGTGGCCAAGGACTGGCAGCGGGACCCGAAGCAGCTGCGCAAGCTCGGCTTCTGAATCCGCCTGCGGCCGGTCGGGGGAGGGAGCACGGATGCCGGCACGGGTACTGGTGACCGGCTCGGCCGGCCGGGTCGGGCGGCTGCTCCGGCCTCGGCTGGCCGGCCCCGAGCGGATTCTGCGGCTGCTCGATGTCGCCGAGCAGCCTCCGGCGGCACCCGGCGAACCGGTGGAGATCGTCCGTGCCGACCTCTTCGACCCGGCGGCTCTGGCCACGGCCTGTGCCGGAGTCGACGCCGTACTGCACCTGGCGGCGATTCCCGGTGAGGATGGTTTCGCGGAACTGCTCCGGACGAACGTGGCGGGTACCCAGTGCCTGCTGGAGGCGGCCCGGGCGGCCGGGGTACCCCGGGTGGTGCTCGCCTCGTCGATCCACGCCGCCGGCTGGTACCGCCGGGCCGGCAGCAGCCCGGAGCCGGCCGGGGTACCGGCACCGACCGGGCCGGACGGGGTGCCGGCGGCGGCTCCGGCCCGCCCGAACACCTACTACGGCTGGTCCAAGGCGGCGGTCGAATCGCTCGGCAGCCTCTACGCCGACCGCTTCGGCATGACCGTCTTCGCGGTGCGGTTCGGCGCCTGCTTCCCGGAACCGCCCGGCATCAGCGCGCTGGAGAACTGGATCTCCCCGGACGACTGCGCCCGGCTGGTGGACGCCTGCCTGCGGGCAGACGCCAGCGGCTTCCGACTGCTCTGGGGAATCAGCCGGAACAGCCGCCGCTGGTGGTCGCTGGCGGAGGGGCGGGAGATCGGGTACGAGCCGGAGGACGACGCCGAGCGTTACGCCGACCGAGTGCGCCCGCTCGACGGCGAGGCCGCCACCGCCGGTCTGGTCGGCGCGCAGTTCTGTGGCTATCCGCTCGGCGAGCGGCGCTGACCCGCGGGGCATCCTGCCCGGGGTCGAGTTGCGGTGGCGGCGATCCGGGGTAGAAAGGGACCGGTGTCCCCTCCACCCGGCGACAAGTCAGGCTGATGCGAAACCGGTACTACGACCTGCTCCGCTGCCTTGCCATCGTCCGTGTCGTCGTCTACCACGTCACCGGCTGGGCCTTCCTGACCCTGGCGTTCCCCGCCATGTCGGTGATGTTCGCGCTCGCCGGGTCGTTGATGGCCAGTTCCCTCGACCGCTGGGGCACGGCCGCCGTCGGCCGTCGGCTGCGTCGGCTGCTGCCGTCGTTCTGGCTGGTGGCACTGATCTTCGTACCCGCCATGCTGCTCACCGGACTGGCGCCGTCGTGGCGGCTGGTGTTCTGGGTACTGCCGCTGGCCGATCCACCGGCCAACCCCTGGGGCGCGCTGGTGCTGAGCGTGATCTGGTACCTGCGCGACTACCTGTGGTTCGTCCTCCTCTCACCACTGGCCCTTCGGCTGTTCCGGCGCTGGCCGGTACCGACGCTGCTCGCGCCGTACCTGCTGCTCGGGGTCGTCGAGTTCGGCTATCCGGACGCGCCGGGGGTGCTCCGCGACGTGGGGCTCTACTACGGCGCCTGGCTGCTCGGTTTCGCCCAGCACGACGGGCTGCTGCGGCGGATGTCCCGCCGGCTGCTCTTCGCGGTGGCGGTGCCGGTCGGTGCGGCCGGCCTCGGCTGGATCCTCACCCACCAGGGGCCGCGCGGCTACGACCTGAACGACGTACCGCTGGGCAACGCGCTCTGGTCGGTCGCCTTCGTACTGCTGGTCTTCGGGCTGGCCCCGTCGGCCGCCGCCTGGGTCGACCGATGGGCGCCGTTCGGCCGGACGGTGACCGTGCTGAACAGCCGGGCGCTGACGGTCTATCTCTGGCACATGCCCTTCGTGATCGTTCTGGGTGAGCTCCTCTCCGGGTGGGGGCTGGCCCATTCCTCCGCGCTCGGCCTGGCGGCCCGGCTGGCCGCCGTCGCGGTGCTGGTAGCGGTCGCGGTCGTGCTCTTCGGCTGGGTCGAGGATCTGGCGGCGCGGCGACCGCCGTGCCTGCTGCCCGGCGGTACTGCCGGGGCACCGTCCGGTGGCACCGCCCGGGCGTCGACCGGTGGCCCGGTCGGGGCGTCGGCCGACGCCGCGCAGCCGGGTGCGGAGGACCTCGTGCCGAGTACGCCGACCAGCGGGCCCGCCGGCCTCAGTTCGACCGGACGGTGATGTCGCCGCTACCGGTCCGTACGTCGAGTACCGACTCCGCGGCCGGGTCGTCCGGCACCGTCACGTCGACGTCGCCCGAGTCGGCGTGCGCCCGTACCCGGTAGTCGCCGGCCGGGACGGTCAGCTCGATCGAGCCGCTCGACGCGCTGGCCTGGACCGAGCCGGCGGTGCCGAGGGTCAGCCTGATGTCGCCGGACCCCGTCTGCGCGTTCACCTTGCCGGCACCCAACGAGCGGCCCTCGATCGACCCCGAGCCGGCCCGTGCCGTGACGGTGCCGGGCAGCCGGTCGAGCGTGATGTCCCCGGAACCGGTCTCGACGCGTACCGCACCGCTGGCATCGGTCACCGCGATGTCGCCCGAGCCGACCTTGATGTCCACCTCGGTCAGCGCGGTCAGGGCGATGTCACCGGAGCCGTTCTCGCCGTGCAACGCGATGCCGGCCGGGGCGAGGATGTCGTAGGACACCCCGCAGTGCCTGCCGCAGTCGGTGTCCAGGACGAGCGTCGTACCGTCGATCCGGTAGGTGGCGTCGCTCGGCTCGGGGCCACGGTACTGCACCACCCGCTTGATCCGGACGTTCTGCACCGCTCCGGTGCGTACCGTCACGTCCCCGGAGCCGGGGAGCACCTCGACCTCGGTGATCTTCACGTCCTCGGTGCGGTCGTAGGTGAGGCGCTGTTCGGCGAGGCCGTCGCAGCCGGCCAGGGCGACCATGGCGACCAGGGCGAGCCCGCCGGTCAGGGCGGTGGTCCGGGAAACCAGCATTGTCGAAGGGTATGGCGCCGGCCGTCCGCCGGGCATCCGGGTCCGCCACCTACCCACCCCGATCCGGACCCTGAGAACCGTCTCAGGGTCGCACCCGGAAACCGCGGCCCGGGACCGGGCGTCCAGGACCGGACGTGCCCCGGGACCGGGCCGCCGGCCGGATGTGCCGGCAGGGAACAATGGGTGGATGCCCGGGTACCGCCGACAGCTGTACCGCGACGACGCGGTGGTGCTGCGCGTCCAGAAGCTCGGCGAGTCCGACCGGATCATCACCCTGCTGACCCGCCGGCACGGCCGGCTGCGGGCGGTGGCCCGGGGGGTCCGCCGGACCACCTCGCGGTTCGGCGCCCGGCTGGAGCCGTTCGGCCACGTCGACCTCCAGATCGCCGGTGACCCCAAGGGCGAGCAGGGCAGTTCGCTGCACTCGATCAGCCAGGTCGAGGGGATCCGGCTCTACGGCAAGGCGTTCGTCGCCGACTATCCCCGCTACACGGCGGCGAGCGCGATCGCCGAGACGGCGGAGCGGCTCACCCCGGTCGAGCGGGAGCCGTCGCTGCGGCTGTTCCAGCTCACCCTGGGCGGGCTGCGCGCACTCGCCGACGGGGAGCACGCCAGCACCCTGGTGCTGGACGCCTACCTGTTGCGCGGGATGGGGCTGGCCGGTTGGGCGCCGGCGCTGGTCGCCTGCGCCGTCTGCGGTACGCCGGGCCGGCACGGCGCGTTCTCCGTACCCGCCGGGGGCTGTGTCTGCCCGGACTGCCGCCCACCCGGCGCTGCCCACCCGGCGCCGGCCACCCTCGACCTGATGACCGCGCTCGTCTCCGGCGACTGGCGGACGGCGGACGCCGCCGAGCCGCCGCACCGCCGGGAGTGCAGCGGGCTGGTGGCGGCACACCTGCAATGGCATCTGGAGCGGGGGTTACGCTCGTTGCCGCTGGTCGACAGGGGAGCGATCGGCGAGCGTACGGAACGGGTGCGGCCCGCCCCGCGACCCGGCCCGGCGGACGTAGCGAAGGAAGCGCAGTGATCCGAGCGATGACCAACCGGGCCCGCCGGGCGCCGGTCCCACCGACCCCGCACCCGTCCGGGGCCCGGCCTCCGGCGCTGCCGGCCGAGGCGCTGCCGAAGCACGTGGCGGTGGTGATGGACGGCAACGGGCGGTGGGCCAAGCAGCGCGGACTGCCCCGCACCAAGGGTCACGAGCAGGGCGAGTACTCCCTCTTCGACACGATCGAGGGCGCAATCGAACTCGGCATCCCCTACCTTTCGGCGTACGCCTTCTCCACGGAGAACTGGCGGCGGTCGCCGGAGGAGGTCCGCTTCCTGATGGGCTTCAACCGGGAGGTCATCCGGCGCCGCCGTGACCAGTTGGTGGAGCTCGGGGTCCGGGTGGTCTGGTCCGGGCGGGCCGGCCGGCTCTGGAAGAGCGTGATCTCGGAGTTGCAGACGGCCGAGGAGATGTCCCGAGGGAACTCGACGCTGACCCTGCAGTTCTGTGTCAACTACGGGGGGCAGGCCGAAATCGCCGACGCCGCCGCCGCGATCGCCCGGGACGTCGCCGCCGGCAGGGTGGACCCGGCAAAGGTCAACGAGAAGATGATTTCCCGGTACCTCTACCACCCCGAGGTGCCGCCGGTCGACATGTTCCTCCGTCCCTCCGGCGAACAGCGCATCTCGAACTTCCTGCTCTGGCAGAGCGCGTACGCCGAGCTGGTCTACCTGGACACCCTCTGGCCGGACTTCGACCGCCGCCACCTCTGGTACGCCTGTGAGCTGTACGCCCAGCGGGACCGCCGGTTCGGTGGTGCCCTGCCCAACCCGGTCGCACCCGGGCCGGCGCTGGGCTGACCGACCGACCGACCGACCGACCGACCGGACGCCGCCGGCCGTCGATGCGGTGACCAGCGCAACTCCGAGCCGGAAAACAGGTGCGTCCGGGCAACGGCCCGGGTTATGGTCTCGGCATGCGGTACTGATGCCCCCTTCAACCGAGCCGACCCGCCCGCCTGTTCTGCGCGGCGCGGGTGTGAGCGCCCCGGGCGTCCGTGCCGTTCCGCTTTTCTGGCGACCCGTCACCGAATCGGTGACACCTCCGCGAACGGACTCCCGCAGATCCCATTCCCGCGCCGTTGCTGCCGTGCGCGCAGGGCGGTCCGACCAGGAGGAGAGAACACCGTATGCCTGCCAACCGAAAGTCTAGGAAGACCACCGGCTCGACCGGAACCGGCTCCCCAGCCCGGGTCGGCCGGCCCGAGGACGACTCGATCGAACTCGCCACCCCGATCGTGTTGCCGGGTGACGACGACACTCCGGCGCCGCAGCGACCGATGGCGCCGAAGGCCGGTCCGACGATCCGCAACGGCGGTGGCCCGGCCGGGGTCGGACGTGGCCGGGGCGCCGCGTCGGCCCGCCGGTACGCCTTCCGGCGCAGCTGAGTCGCCGTACGCCCCGGCCCGATCCCAGGCCGGGGCGTTTATTGACGGCGGGGGTCGTGGCGCTTAAGCGCCAAGACCCCCGGCCCTCCCGGTTGGGACGTGCCAGCCCACGCCGGGGACCATCACGGCCAGGCCCTCGGCCGCCAGTGCGTCCATCGCCTTGGATGCGGTCTCTCGGGCTACGCCGTGGGTCTGGGTCAGCGTCTTCTCTGACGGGAGCCGGCTCCCCGGCGGGTACTGGCCGGCCTCGATCGCCGCACGCAGGATCGCCGCGAGTTGCCGGTATCGCGGCACCGGTGACATCGGGTCGATCTCTGTAGCCATGCCCTTCATCATCAGGGGCGACCCGAGCACCCACGGCAATAACGGCACCCAGGGCACCCTAGGCAACCTAGGCGGCGTGGCGGTAAAGTCCCGGTCAGTACCCAGACAAGGCGGCCCCGAGCGGCGCGGACACGCCAACCCGGGGCCTTGATCGGACACGGGAGGTCCGACCCGATGAACAGTTTTCCCCGCCCCGCCAGACGAACCCCCATCCGCCCGCCTGATGGCGCTCTACCCGCCAGGCAAGAGCCCTGTCATCGACCGGGCGGAGAACGCGCTCCGGGCGTTCGAGGCCACCGACCGGCCCAGCGCCGGACGTCTGCTCTCCATGTGGGCACACACTCCGGCGCTGTCCCGCCGGGAGCGGGCCGCCGTGCTGGCGCGGTTCGATCCCACCGGTTCGAGCGGAAGGCCGGTCTCGTGACGATCCTGGCGATCGGCCCGCGTGAGCTGCCGAAGGCGGACACGGTGGAGGTGTGGTTTGACGCGGGTTCCGGCACGACGGGGCAGCGCGTCATGATCCCCGTGACACGGCTGACCCTCTCCGAGCACGACCGGGGGGAGGGTCGGACGGCACTGTACGAGTACGAGCCGTACTACTGCCGGGGCTGATCCGAACAGCTCCCGACACGCGGAACCCCCGGCCAGAGAATCGGCCGCGGGTTCCGTCGTTTCCACAGTTCAGAACGGCCGGCGGGTCGGTACGGCCCGCGACACCGCGCCGGTGGCCGGCCGGGTGCTGCTGGGCATCTTCTCCGAGCCGGCCCCGGAGCGGGATCCGTTCCACCGGGTCGCGTACGGAAACATCGAGATCGCCACCCTGGGCTGACTGTGGGACCGGCCGGCCCCGGGCGGCACCGCACCGGCCGGCTCAGCCGACCAGTGGCCGGAAGGTGCCCAGCGCGACGCTGACCGCGAGCGCCCCGCCGGCCAGCGCCACCGCCCCGAGGATGAGTGCGGCATCGGCCGCGGTGAACCGCTGTCGGCGCGCCGACGTACGCGGCGTGCCCGAGTCGAAGCCCCGCGCGTCCATCGCGGTGGCCAACCGGGTACCCCGGCGGATCGCCCCGACCAGCAGGGCGAACCCGGTCGAGCCGAACAGCCGCAGCCGGGCCAGCGGGTTCCGTCCGGCGTCGACGCCCCGGGCCCGCCGGGCCAGGGTCAACATCCGCCACTCCAGGCCGAGCAGTGGCACCAGCCTGAACGCCGCCAGCGCCCCGATCGCGAACCGGGGCGATGCCTTGACGTTCTGGATGAGCGCGTCCGTCAGGTCGGTGGGATCGGTGGTGGCGAAGACGAGTACGCCGGGTAGCGCCACCGCGATCACCCGCAGTGCCATCCCCAGCGCGGTGGCCAGTACCCCGGTGGTGATCTCCACCGGCCCGACCAGCCACAGCAGGCTGCCGGTCCGCTCGGCGGCGAAGAGCACCAGGGTGCAGAGGATGCCGAGGGCGCTGAGCAGCAGCGGCCAGGCCCGGCGGGCCAGTTCGGTGTACCGGACGCCGAAGAGTGGCACCACGGCCAGCTCGAACCCGATCGCCACCGCCGGGGCCACCGGATCGACCGTGGCGATCAGCGCCACCGAGACGACCAGCGCAGCGGCGACCTTGGCCACCGGATTGCGCCGGGCCAGCGCCGCGTGCGGGGCGGCGATCGGCTGGTACGGGATCATCGGTCCCGCCCGGCCGATCCGGTGCCGGCCCGCTCCACCGGCCGCTCCGACGCGTCGTCGCCGGGCCGTCGGGGTCGCTCCGACGCGTCGTCGCTGGGCTGCCGGGGTCGCTCCGACGCGTCGTCGCGGAGCCGGAGCGTCCGGTCGGCGAGCGCGGCGACGAAGTCGGCGTCGTGGGTGACGGTGACGATGCCGTGCCCGTCGTCGCGCAGCTCGGCGAGCAGCTCGACCAGTTCGAGCCAGGTACGTCGGTCCTGGCCGAAGGTCGGCTCGTCCAGGATGAGCAGCCGGGGTGCGGTGGCCAGCGCCGTCGCCACGCTCAGCCGCCGCGCCTGGCCGCCGGAGAGGGTGTACGGGTTGGCCGCCGCCAGCCGGTCCAGCCGGAGCCGGGCCAGCAGCTCGTCCACCACCGACCGGACCACCGCCTCCGGCCGACCGGCCCGACGCGGCCCGAGCGCCAGCTCCTCGAAGACGGTGGTGCGGACGAACTGGTGCTCCGGGTCCTGGAAGACCGAGCCGATCCGGTCGGCCAGCACCGGTGCCCGCCACCGGTGCGGTGCGGTGCCGGCGTGCCGGCCGGCCAGTGTCTCGGTGGCCGAGAGCCGGCCGGCGCCGGGCCGGAGCAGCCCGCCGAGCAGCAGCGCCAGGGTGGACTTGCCAGCACCGTTCGGGCCGAGCACCGCGAGCGCCTCGCCGGCACGTACCCGCAGATCGGTGCTTGCCAGCCGGGGTGGCAGGCCGAGCCGGTCGGCGGCGAGCAACACCGCACCGGGACCGCTCGTGGACCGGCGCGGTGCCGGCGGCGGCCCGGGCACCCAGACCCCGGCGGCGGCCAGCTCCGCGCCGTGTGCCGCGAAGACCTCACCCGGAGCGCCGTCGGCACACACCCCGGCACCCGGTTCGAGTACCACCACCCGGTCGACCAGCGGCAGCGCCTCCGACACCCGGTGCTCTACCAGGATCAGCGTGGTGTCGTCGTCGACCGCCGACCGGACCGCCTCCCGGACCAGCGCGGCGCCGGCCGGGTCCAGGTTGGCGGTCGGCTCGTCCAGCAGCAGCAGCCCGGGCCGCAGCGCCAGCACCCCGGCCAGGGCGAGCCGCTGCTGCTCGCCGCCGGAGAGCGCGGCGGTGGACCGGTCCGGGCCGTACGGGAAGCCGACCCGGTCCAGCGCCTCGGTGACCCGGTGCCAGATCTCCTCCGCCGGTACCCCCCGGTTCTCCAGGCCGAACGCCACGTCGTCGCCGGAGCGGGCCATCACCAGCTGGGTCTGCGGGTCCTGGAAGACGATGCCGACCCGCTCCCGGGCCTTGCGCGGATCGAGCCCGTCGATCTCGACGCTGCCGGACTGCTCGCCGGAGTCCTCGGCGAGCAGTCCGGCCAGCGCCGCGAGCAGGGTGCTCTTGCCGGAACCGGAGGCGCCGAGCAGGAGTACCCGCTCGCCGTGCCCGATCCGCAGGTCGACGTCGCGGACCGCCCAGGCCCGGCGGCCGGCGTGCCGCCAGCCGAAGCCGCGTAGCCGCACCTCGCTCACGACGTCACCACCGGGTTCGCGCCGCTCACACGGCGGTGCGGTCGCGGCCGGCCGGGAACCGGTCCAGCACCCCGGTCTGGGCCAGCGCCCGGGTCAATGCCCAGCCACCGGCACCGGCCACGATCGCCGAGCTGAGCACGGTGAGGAGGAAGACCGGCAGCCGGAAAGAGTCGAAGTCGTGCTCCGAGTAGTAGCGGATCTGGTCGAAGATGGCGGCGGCGAGACCGGCCAACAGACCGGAGCCGACCGCGACCGGCAGCCGGAACGAGCGGTAGCGGACGGCGAGGAAGGCCGCCTCGGCGCCGACGCCCTGGGCCAGTCCCTGGATGATCGCGACGGTGCCCCACTGGCTGCCGAGCAGCACCGAGACGAAGGCGGCGAGAAACTCGCAGTACAGCGCCGCACCCGGCTTGCGGATCACCAGGCCGCCGAGTACTCCGGGCACCAGCCAGATGCCGTAGATGAGCGCCTGGGCCGGCGGAAAGAAGGTGAAGGCACCCTCGGTGGCGCTCCAGACCAGGCTCCAGGCCCAGAAGATGACCCCGAACGCGACCGCGATGACCGAGGCGACGATGATGTCGACGGTGCGCCATCTGGCGGTGGTGGACGAACTCATGAGCATGCCTCCCAGTCACGTGGTGGACCAGGAAAGACGCACGCCGCAACCCGGGACTGCCCGGACTGCGGCGCGGCTGGAGACTCGACCGAACTCCCTGCGCTGGCATTACCCAGATCAGGTTCGAGGGTCTGCGGGTGTGTCACCCGCACTCTCAGCGCTGTGCGCTCCCCTGTCGGATGTGCTGTTGTTCCGCAGACGGTACACCGGATACCGCCGCGCCGACAGCGTGCGACCGGCGGATGTGGCGGCGCGCACGATCCCACGGGATAGGCTGGATGGCCCAGATCAACATCTCGAAGGGACGCGTGCGGCGTGACACTGAGCCCCGAGGGCTATCTCGACCTGGTCACCGAGACGATCGGGCGGGTCGCGGCCGCTGCCCGCGACGGCGTACTCCGGGCGGCCGACCTGGTCGGCGACGCGCTGCGGGCCGGTGGAGTGGTGCAGGCGTTCGGCACCGGCCACTCGGAGGCGCTGGCCATGGAGATCGCCGGACGGGCCGGCGGGCTGGTCCCGACCAACCGGATCGCGCTGCGGGACCTGGTGTTGCGCGGCGGCGAGCCGGTCGACATCCTCGGCCCCACCCTGGAGCGGGACCCGAGCGTGGCCGGCCGGCTCTACGAGCTGACCCCGATCGACCCTCGGGACGTCTTCGTGATCGCCTCGAACTCGGGGGTGAACGGCACGATCGTCGAGTTCGCGTCGCTGGTCAAGGAGCGCGGCCACGGGCTGATCGCGATCACGTCGCAGCAGCACTCCGCACGGGTGCCGTCCCGGCATCCGTCCGGACGCAAGCTGAGCGACCTCGCCGACGTGGTACTCGACAACGGCGCCCCGTACGGCGACGCGGCGTTGCCGCTGCCCGGCGGCGGTGCGGTCGGTGCGGTGTCGTCGATCACCGCCGCGCTCCTCGCCCAGCAGGTCGTGGTGGAGGTGGTCCGCCGGCTGGTCGAGGCGGGGGAGAAGCCTCCGGTCTACCTCTCGGCGAACATCCCGGACAGCGACGAGCACAACAACACCCTGGAGGCCCGGTACGCCGGCCGGATCCGCCGGGGCGGCTGACCCCGGCACCCCGACTCCGGCGCCGCCCGGGTTGTCTCCCTTACCGCTTCCGGGTCACCGTCGAGGCTTCCTCGCGTTTCGGGTACGGCCGGTCAGGGCACACTGCTGCCACATTCGACCGGAAGCGGAGGTGGCCCGGGTGGCCGTCGAGACGGAGAAACAGCGTTGGCAGCGCAACTTCGCCGACCTGTTGCAGGAACTGCGGGTGGCGCAGACCGGCGTGCAGATCCTGTTCGCGTTCCTGCTCACCCTCCCCTTCAGCAGCGGGTTTCCGCGAGCCACCACGTTCCAGAAGGACATCTACATCGTCGCGTTGCTGTCGGCGGCGGCCGCCACCGCACTGATCATCTCGCCGGTCGCCTTTCACCGGGCGCTCTTCCGGCAGGGGCGCAAGCCGGAACTGGTCCGGTTCGCGCACGGCATGGCCAGCGGCGGGCTGGCCTTCATGCTGATCGCGATGGTCAGCTCGGTGCTGCTGATCACCGACTTCCTGCTGCCCCGGCCGCTGGCGTTCGTGCTCACCGGGCTGGCCGGGGTCTGGTTCCTGACCTTCTGGGCCGCGCTGCCGTTCCTGCGCCGCAACTGGGGCGAGGCCGACGAGGACGACGACGAGCCGCCGGAGGCCCGCCCCGACGCGATCGACTGAGGATGCCGGCCGATCGCCACCTCATCACCGCGCGTAATCCATACTCGACAGTACATGTGCTCGCCCGATCGGCCTGTCTACTGTGGCCGATCGGAGGAAATGCCGCACGTGGTCGCCGCTTTTTTGATCATTGACATCTTCACCCTGGCGGGTCGCCCCCTACGCCAAGGCGCTTGACGGAGAGTTATACCCGGAACGACAACTACGGACCGCGAGAGGCGAGGATGAGCGACGTTCTGGGGGGACTGTCGACCGGTGGCTCGGTGGCAGTACCGGTGGGTCTGATCCGGTCGACCGGCGGCGGCTCGACCGACCTACGGGTCCACGCGCGGGACCGCGACGGGCACCGGGTCGGGGAACTGCGCAGCCTCCGTCGAACAGACGGGGGCGAGGCGGCGTGAGTGGGGACAACGCGGTGGTGCGTGCCGATCCGGCCACCCGGTTGGGGGACCGGGCGGGCCAGACCGAGTCAGAGGTGAGCTTCGAGGCGTTCTGCCAGCAGAACTTCGTACAGGTCGAGCGCTTCCTGCTCGCCCGCTGCCCGGACCGGGGTCTGGTCGAGGACGCCGTACAGGAGGCGTTCATCACCGCCCGGGACAAGTGGGAGCAGATCCGCGACTACGAGAAGCCGCTGGCCTGGATGTACAAGACCGCCCGCTACAAGCTGCTGGTGCTGCACCGGCGCCGGCGGCAGGACGTGACGGTGAGCCTGGACGAGGTACCGCCGGAGCGGCTCGCCGAACCGGCCGACCCGGCTGAGGCCCGGGAACTGCTGCGTGGCTGGTTGCCGAGGTTGCCGCCCCGCCAGGCCGAGGTCTTCGTACTGGCCCTCGACGGCTGGTCCGACCACGAGATCGCGGCCATCCTCGGCATCGCGTACAACACCGTGCGGACGTACCGGCAGGAGGCCCGGCACCGGTTGAAGGAACTCGCCCAGCAGGCGGGCTTCGACACGCCCTCCGGGAGGGAGCGGGGATGAACCTGGACGACATCCTGGCGTTGGCCTCGGACCGGACCTGCAGTGAGCTGGAACGGGCCCGGGCCCGCCGGGCCACCCGCCGGGTGCAGCAGGAATACCGGCGGGCGGTCTCCGAGGGCCGCGACCTGACCGGCGACATCGAGGTACGCGATCCGCTCACCGCCGACACCGACGAGGTCGCCCGGATCACCCGGGAGGCCCAGTTGGCCAAGCTCGGCACCATCACCTGGATCCGGGCCAGCGCGGAGCTGACCTGGTCGGACGAGATGGCCCTGATCCTCGGCCATCCGCCCGGCACCGTCCGGCACTCGGTCGCGGCGCTGACCCGGCTGATCCACCCCGAGGACGTCGACGGGGTACGCCGGGTGGTCGAGTCGGTGTGGCGGGACCGAACCGTCCGGGAGACGACCTGCCGGGTGGTCCGCCCGGACCGGGTCACCCGGTACGTGCACTGCCACCTGGAATACGTCGTCGACGGGGAGAACCGGCCGTACGGCATCGTCGCCACCGCCCGGGACGTCACCGAGATCGAACTCGCCCGCCAGGAGCAGGCGCGACTGGCCCGCCGCCGCGAGACGGTGCAGGCGGAACCGGCCGGCCGGGACCCGGTCACCGGGCTCTTCCACCGGGCCAGGTTCGCCGACGAGATCGACACCGCCCAGCGGGGCGGGCCGGGAGTACTGCTGGTGGTGGCCGTCGAACCGGTCGGCCCGGCGGTCGGTCCGGCGGTCGGATCGGCGGTCGGTCCGGCGGTCGGATCGGCGGTCGGCCCGGCGGTCGGCCCGGCGGTCGGTCCGGACAACGGCGGCGACGATGAACCTGGCGGTGGCGACGGCGGGCCCGGTGGCGGCGACGAGCAGGAGCGGCTGGCGGTGGCGGTGGCCCAGGTCGTCCGCCGGGTCACCCGCCGCTCCGACGTCTGCGGCCGGACCGGTCCGAACGAGTTCGGGGTACTGATGCAGCGGACAACGCTCAGCTCGGCGACCGCGCTCGCCGAGCGGATCATCGACGGCATCCGCTCCCAGTCCTTCGTGCTGGGGCGGACCCGGCTGGTCGACGCCTGGGGTGGCCTGGTCCGCTACCAGGGGCGGGACGGCAGCCGCGGCGTCGACCTGATCGTGGACGCGGAGACGGCCTGGCGCCGGGCCCGGGGCACCGGCGTCGCCCGGGTCGCCCTGGACCGGCCGGCGGCCGAGGACGAACGCCGGGAACTGTGCCGCAGCCGGGTACGGGCCACGGTGGCGGAGAACCGGTTCACCCTCTACACCCAGCCCATCCTCGACCTGCGGCTCAACCAGATCACCCGGCAGGAGATCCTGCTCCGGCTGGTCGACGACGGCGGGCAGGCGCACTCCGCGTCGACCCTGCTCGGCGACGCGGAGCGGCTGGACGAGATCCTGCCGATCGACCGGTGGGTGATCGACCGCACCATCGAGCTGATCGCCCGGGGCTCGCGTACCTCGCACTACCAGGTGAACCTCTCCGGGCGATCACTCGGCGACCCGCACCTGCTGGAGCGGGTGCAAGAGCGGCTCCAGCGGTACGACGTCGATCCCGGCCAGCTCACCTTCGAGATCACCGAGACGGCGCGGATCGGCAACCTGACCGAGGCGCACAACTTCGCGTACGGGATCCGCCAGCTCGGCTGCCAGCTCGCGCTCGACGACTTCGGCTCCGGGCACGTGCCGTTCGCCTTCCTCACCTACTTCCCGGTGGACCTGGTGAAGCTGGGCGGCGAGTTCATCGCCGGCATCGAGCACTCGGTGGCGAACCGGGGGATCGTGCGGTCGATCGTCGAGATGTGCCGCGGGTTGGGCATCCGGACCGCGGCCGAGCACGTGGAGGACGAGGCCACCAGGGATCTGCTCCGTGACTACGGGGTGGACTTCGCCCAGGGGTACCTCATCGGCAAGCCGAAGCCGGTCACCGGCCCGGCGCGTACGCCGCCGGTGTCGGCCGAGGCCGAGGCCGACCCGGAGCGGGAGCTGCGGGCCGCCACCGGATAGCCCGCATCCGACCGTCGACCGGCTCGGCGCGACCGTGGCCCGGGGCGCCGCGCCGGTCGACGGTCCATGCAAAGTCCTGGCTGCCCCGGTCGTCATTAAGGGGCGTGGAAGCCCCAGCAAGGCGGTTACGGACGGTCGACGGGCCGACAGCGCAACGGTTCCGGAGCATCCCCGACGGACGGGAACGGGAACGGCTGGCCGGGGCGACGGCCCGCCGCCTCCTCCTGCTGCTCGTCGTGCTGGGCGTCGCCGCCTGCGGTGCGGATCCGGCACCTCGATCGCCGGTCGACCAGCAGGCCCGGTTGACGGCGAGCGGTCCGGCGGACCGGCCTGGCGCCCTGGAACCGGCCCTGCTCCAGCCGGGCGGGTTGGGCACGGGATGGCGGCAGAGTCCGCATCCGCCGGAGCCGCCGCCGTGGCCGTGGCTCCAGGCCGACTGCCCGGCGTACCGGGAGGGGGACTATCCGGCCCAGCGGCACCGGACCGACGCGGTGCAGCGCCGATACCGGCACGAGCCGTCCGAACTGGTCGCGACGCAGGTCGTCGAGGCGTACGAGCCGGGCTGGGCGGTGCGGGCTCTCGACGACGTACGCCGGGTGGTCCGGACCTGCTCCCGGTACGACGCCTACGGCGCCAGCATCTCGTTCACGCTGTTGGACACCCCCGGGCTTCCGGCCGCCGACGCGGTGGTGGTGCAGGGGCGGATCGAGTCACCGGGGGCGCCCGCCCGGTCCACCCTGCTGGTGGCGGTACGTCACGACGACCGACTCTCGACGCTGAACGTTCCCGGCCCGGTGGACCGGAGCGCCGCTTACGCGGTGGCGAAGAGGTTGGCGGACCTCCTTGGCTAGTCGACGCGGGCCGAGGCGCCGGGAGCTGCTGGCCGGCACCGCCGCCGCACTGCTCGGCGCGGGCGTGGCCGGCACCGGACTGGCGTACCGGTGGGCGGGTCCGGTGGATGCCGGCCCGCGGCCGGCGGCGGTGCCCAGCCCGGTCCGGCCGACGCCGAGCCCGACTCCGGACCACGCCGCGCTGGCGCGTACCCGGATCGAGCGGTACCTGCGCGGGGTCGGCGGCCGGGTCACGCTCGCGGCGCGGGACCGGGCCAGCGGCCTCGCGGTCGTTGCCGGCACCCGGCGGTACCAGACGGCCAGCATCGTCAAGGTCGACATCCTGGCGGCGTTGTTGCTGCGCCGGCAGAACCAGGGGCGCAAGCTCAGCGCATACGAGCGGCAACTGGCCCGCGCGATGATCGTGGTCAGCGACAACGACGCGGCGAGCAGCCTATACGCCACGATCGGTCGCCGGACCGGGCTGGCCGCCGCGAACAGGACCCTCGGGCTGCGCCAGACCACCCCGAGCGCGAGTTGGGGAATGACCACGACGACCGCCGCCGACCAGCTCCGGCTGCTGACCGCGCTCACCGACCCGGCCGGTCCGCTCGGCGACGCCGGCCGGGATTTCCTGCTCGGGTTGATGGGCCAGGTCGACAAGGAGCAGGACTGGGGGATCACCGCCGCCGCCGGCCCGGCCAGTACCGCCAGCTACGTCAAGAACGGCTGGACCACTGCGGACGCCGACGACGGCCTGTGGCTGGCGAACAGCATCGGCCGGATCGTCGAGCCGGGCCGGGACTGGCTGGTCGCCGTACTCTCCGACCACCACCCGACCCGGCAACAGGGCATCGCGGCGGTGGAGAAGGCCGCGAGGTACGCCCTGACCGAGCTGCGCGCGATCCCGCCGGGCGATCCGTCGGCAGCCCGGTTCCGCTAACCGATCCGGTTGCCGTTGCGCAGGATGATCGTGAACCTGCCACCGAAGGACTCCTTGCCGAGGCCGTTCGCCTGTCCCGGCGCGGTGTCACCGGAGTAGTAGTAGAGCGGCCAGGAGGAGTACGTCGCCTGCCAGAGACCGTTGCCGAGTCCCTGCGTACCGCCCGCCGCGGTGGGGTCGTCGGCGAAGGTGGGGTCGCCCACGGTCAGGACCGGTGGCCACTCCTGCGCGCAGGCGTCCAGGCAGGTGACGTTGCCGTGGCGGTCACCGCTGAAGGTGTACACCGTCCTGCCCTCCGCGTCGACCAGCGCCTCCGGATATTTCGGGAGTCCGAATTTCAGCGCCGCCGCCTTTCCCTCCGGCGTGGCCGCCGTGCTCGCGGCCGGCGCCGAGGTCCCGGAGCCCGCCGACGTGGTCGCGGGTGCGGGGGTGTCGTCGGCGTCACCGCCGGAGCATCCCGTCGCCACCAGAAGTACGCCGACCGTGGCCAGCACTGCCGACCGGAGCCGGATCCCAGTTTGGTGCGTCACGCCGCCCTCACCACCATCGCTCGACGGGATCGGTGCCGGCCTATTCATAGCACGGCGCGGCAATGTGGACGGTGACGGCGGCTCGACAGTCTCGCCAATGCACCGTCATTCCTCCGGCGGCGTGTCTGCCCGGCGCCTGGCCCGGCGCCTCGGGGGGTCAGGGATGACGGCATGCGCATATTTTGTGCTACCGGCGGGTAACAAAACCGGGTAGCGTTGGTGGTGTATTCGACCGCTGCACGTCAAGGGGGTTGCCCGCTCCGCCGCACGGAGTGATGAGCGCGGGTGGCCCCTCACCGCCGTACTCGATCGAGGGGGTTGCCGTGACCACGACAGAGCGGAACAGGCCGGCGTCGAGCGGGTCGGACGGAGCCGGGCCGCTGCCGAAGGAGGCGGGACAGGTCTCCGAGCGGGAGGCCCGACAGGTGGCCGAGGCCGCCCGGGAGACCGAGTGGGGCAAGCCGAGTTTCGGCAAGGAACTCTTCCTCGGCCGGCTCCGGCTCGACCTGATCGACCCGTGGCCGCAGCCCGACCCCGAGCGCGCCGCCGAAGCACAGGAGTTCCTCGACCGGCTCGACAGCTACGTCCGGTCCGACGTGGACGGCGCGGCGATCGAGCGGGACGCCATGATCCCGGACGAGGTGTTCTCCGGACTCGCCCGGCTCGGCACCTTCGGGATGAAGATCGACAAGAAGTACGGCGGCCTCGGCCTGAGCAACCTGCACTACTGCCGGGCGCTGACCCTGGCCGGCTCGGCCAGCCCGGCGATCGGCGCGCTGCTCTCGGCGCACCAGTCGATCGGGGTGCCGCAGCCGCTGAAGATGTTCGGCACCGACGAGCAGAAGCAGCGCTTCCTGCCCCGGCTGGCCGCCGGTGAGGTGTCGGCGTTCCTGCTGACCGAGCCGGACGTCGGCTCCGACCCGGCCCGGCTGGGCACCACCGCCGAGCCGACCCCCGACGGCACCGGCTACCGGATCAACGGCGTCAAGCTCTGGGCCACCAACGGCACCGTGGCGGGCCTGCTGGTGGTGATGGCCCGGGTGCCCGCCGCGGAGGGGCGGCGCGGCGGCATCACCGCGTTCGTCGTCGAGGCGGACTCGCCCGGGATCACCGTCGAACGGCGCAACGCCTTCCTCGGGCTGCGCGGCCTGGAGAACAGCCTGACCCGCTTCTCCGACGTCTTCGTCCCGGCCGAGAACGTCATCGGCGGCGAGGGACGCGGCCTGAAGATCGCGCTGACCACCCTGAACACCGGTCGGCTCTCGCTGCCGGCGATGTGCGTCGGCGCCGGCAAGTGGTCGCTGAACGTGGCCCGGGAGTGGGCCGCCGAGCGGGTGCAGTGGGGCCGGCCGGTCGGCGGGCACCAGGCGGTGGCCGGCAAGCTCGCCTTCATCGCCGCCACCACCTACGGCATGGAGACGATGCTCGACCTCTGCTGCCTGCTCGCCGACGACGACCGCTTCGACATCCGGATCGAGGCCGCCCTGGTCAAGCTCTACGCCAGCGAGATGGCCTGGAAGATCGCCGACGAACTGGTGCAGATCCGGGGTGGGCGCGGCTACGAAACCGCCGACTCGCTGACCGCCCGGGGTGAGCGGCCGGCCGCCGTCGAGCAGATCCTCCGCGACCTGCGGATCAACCGGATCTTCGAGGGCTCGACCGAGATCATGCACCTGCTGATCGCCCGGGAGGCGGTCGACGCGCACCTCTCGGTGGCCGGCGACATCATCGACCCCGACGCCGAACTGGGCCAGAAGGTCCGGGCGGGCGCCAAGGCGGGTGCGTTCTACGCCAGGTGGCTGCCGACCCTCGCGGTCGGTCGCGGCCAGAACCCCGGCGGGTACGCCGAGTACGGCCACCTCGCCGGACACCTGCGTCACGTCGAGCGGTCGTCCCGGAAACTGGCCCGGTCCACGTTCCTGGCGATGTCCCGCTGGCAGGGCAAACTGGAGCACAAGCAGGGCTTCCTCGGCCGGATCGTGGACATCGGCGCCGAACTCTTCGCGATGTCGGCGGTCTGTGTGCGGGCGAACGCGGAACGGGAGACCCGGCCGGAGGGCGTGGAACTGGCCGACCTCTTCTGTCGACAGGCCAGGGTGCGGATCGCGGCGCTGTTCCGGGCACTGTGGGAGAACACCGACTCGGTCGACACGGCGGCGGCGAAGCGGATCCTCGCCGGCCGCTACGCCTTCCTGGAAGAGGGTGTGATCACCCCGCCCGCCGACCTGCCCTGGGTCGCGCCGTGGCAGCCCGGCCCGTCGTCCGTCGAGGACGTACGCCGGCGGATCCCGAAGCCGGAGAGCGAGTGAGTGAGACGGGGGGTGGTCCGGGATTCGCGCAGCGAGAACTGGAGTGCCGCCGCCCGCCGCTCGCTCTCCCCGTCGCTGTAGCCGGCGGCGGTGTCCAGGAAGTTGAACGGGCCGGTCAGCGCGGCGAGCGTGGTCTCGGTGCCGCGTTCGGCGCTGACGTCGTACCCGAAGAGGCCCGGCATGCTGCCCCAGCGGGCCGCCGCCGACGCAGACCGGGGTGACGTGCAGGCCGGTGCCGCCCAGCGGGCGGCGGGGGAAGTCGTCCGGTGATCGCTGTTCGCCGTGCATCGCGGCACCCCACTGTGACCTCGGTAACCACCGGTCATGGGGTGTCCGGCTGTCTCGTCTGTTGTTGGTGAGCACAACGAGCGGAGACGTCATGTTCTCGGAACCTGACGGCGAAGACAGTCACCGGTTCGAAAGGAAACACCTGTGAACCTCGCGCTATGGATCGTCACCGGGGTGTTGGCCACCGTCCTCCTGATCAGCACCTCGAAGATGTTCGTACCCAGGGAGAAGATGGCCGCCGCGGGCGGGCGCGCCGGCCAGTGGGTCCTCGACTTCAGTCCCGGCGCCCTGCGGGTCATCGGCGCCCTTGAACTCCTGGCTGCGGTGGGCCTGATCCTGCCCGCCCTCCTGGACATCGCGCCGGTTCTGGTGCCGATCACCGCAACCTGCGTGGCGCTGCTCTTCACCGGGGCGGCCATCATGCGCCTCCGCCGCGGCGAGCGGGTGACGATCATCCCCGACCTGGTCTATCTCGGCATGGCCGTCTTCGTGGCCTGGGGCCGGTTCGGTCCCGAGTCCTTCACCGGCTGAGTCGAGCCCCGCGAGGAGGTAGCCCCGCAGTGCTGGGCCGAGCCCTGCGAGGTGGGCGGTGGCGGTGGGCGGTGGGCGACGTCAGCGGCGTACCGGGGTGGCCCGCAGCCCGAGAGCGCGCAGTTCCAGCGCGGCCAGCGCGTCCACCGTATCGGCGTCACCCCGCCGCCACGCCTGCGCGACATCCGGGTCGATCCGGGTCAGCTTCCGGATCGGCTGCGTCGCCAACGCCCGCAGCGCCAACAGGTCCCGGCCGGCCGGCGCCGAGCGCAACGCCCGAGCCGCGCCCGCCCGGCGCATCCAGCGCACCCGCAACGGCAGCCAGCCGACCAGCACCACCCCGAGCGGAAACACCAGCAGGGCCAGGGACAGTGCCAACGCCAGTTCCCCGACCAGCGCCTGCTGGTCCCGCCCCGCCTCGGCCATCGCCCGGGCCGCTTCGGCGGCGTTCTCGAACGGCGCGGTCAGTTCGTCGCCCACCACCGGCACCCGGCCGACCTTGCCACCCGCGTCGGCCAGGTTGTCGGCGAGTCCACCGCCGGCCCCTTCCAGCTTCTGTCCGGGTACGGCGAGCTTCTGCACCAGGTCGTGCAACCACATCGCCGCCCGGATCCAGAGGTAGATCCAGGCGACGACGAGCAGATCGGTGAGGAGTTGACGGGCGGCGGTCGGAAAGCGATCGGCATAGACCCTCATGCCGGTCAGCGTGCCACGGGCCGGTCGGCGGCGCCGGGCGCCGCCGACGCACCGGTGGGCCGGGGAACGCATCCCCGGCCCACCGTCCCGCCTCGGGGTCAGCCCCGGCCCGGCACGATGGTGTAGTCCACCCCGCCCAGCACGAACTTCTCGCCGACCTCACGGGCCGGTCCGACCTGCAACACCTGGAGCACGTACGGCTTCTGCACGACCTCGGCGGCCGCGAAGCTCAACTTGACGACGGGACGCTCGTCCGGATAGATCAGCAGGTCCCTGATCTGTGCCCTGGCCGGGTTCACCTCCAGCTGGCTCCGACCGACCACCCGGACGCCGTCGCCTGCCCCACCGTTGCGCGCCCAGCGCTCGAACAGCTCCGGGCCGAGGTCGACCACGATCTTCAGATCCGGGGCGACCTGGTCCGCCGGCCGGAACACGAGATCGAAGTTCGCCGGTACGGCCAGCGCGTTCGCCAGCGCGTACGGCCGGTCCACCGCCGGCCCGCCCGGAGTGGCCGGGACGGTGTTGGCGTTCTTCCAGACGATGTTGTTGTTGTACTGCGTGTTGATGGACGTCGCCGTGCCCTCGAAGTTCATCGGATCGGTCGCGGACTCCCAGCGCAGCAGGAGGCAGAAGTGGCCGATGGAGGGCACGTTGGGCCACGCGATGGAGGTGACGGTCTCACCGGGCGCGACCGGCAGGGTCTTCGAGCCGATCGGGGTCCAGTGTGCCGGCCAGTTCGCGGCGCCACCCGAGGTGGTGTAGTACGCGCGCAGCGTGCCGGAGCTGATCCCCGACCCGTACGGGCCCGGGTTCCGGAGCTTGACGAAGATGTAGCTGGTCGAGCCGACGACCGGGTTCGTGTGGGAGGGACACTCGACCCCGCTGGGGCAGATCTTGACGTCCGGGCTGTTGAAGAAGGACGAGTAGATCGCCCCGTGCGGCTCGTTCCCGACGTCCGACGCGGTGTCCTTCATGAACGCGTCGGTACGCGCGGACACCGCCGCGCCGGTCGTCGACCCGTTGTCGGCGCCGCCACCCAGGGCGGCGCCGCTCGTCGAGAAGGTCAGCAGGGTGGCCAGTACCGCGCCGAACAACACTATGGGGGTTCGGAGCAGGCGTGGACTCGCAGAGGTCATGGGGGTTCCTTCTCCTCGGTACTGGGGCGGTGTGTAGTGCGGAGCGCGCTCGTACCGTGCCGGCGAAATGACTCTAATCCAGCGAGCGAAGGCAATGGAATAGGCGATAAATTCGATTGCCGCGCGTGCCCGCTTTTGCCGGGGAGGGAGTAATTCTCGGATAAGGCGGAATGCGAGTGAAAGAATTACCCGTCAATTTGTATCAACGGAGTCCGACCGTCCTCCTGTACGCCGGCACCCCTCCGGGCGCACGCGGTGGCAGCGGTTTGCCGGTGGTCGGCCGGTGGTGGCGCCGGTGGTCCGGCACGACGTGCCGCAGCGCAGGTGGCAGCTGGCAGGTGGCGCGGGGCGGCTCAGCGCAGCGAGACCCAACTGGTCGCCACCGCGTAGTCGGAGGTCCGGGCGTGTAACTGGACCGGACCGGACGGCGGCGGACCCAGCGAGAAGAAGCCGACGGTGTCGACCGGCACCTCCTCGTACGGGCCGTGCGGGGTGCGGGCGACGACCCGGCCGCCGCGGGCCGGCGAGAGCTGACCGACGATGCCGGTCCCGGTCACCTCGATCGCGACGACAACCGGACCGGCGTGGAACGCCAGCGCGCGGGCGGAGCCGGCGGACCGGGTCAGCCCGGCGGGCTCGGGATCGCAGGCCGAGTCGAAGGTCAGCTCGGCGACGGCCAGCTCGGCGTCCACGGTTCGCCAGCTCCACGCCGCGTAGCCTGCGGCCAGGAACTCCTCCGGCGGCGGTCCCGCGTCGCGCAGCGCCTCACCCAGCTCGCTCAGCAGGGCGTCGTCATCGGCCGGCGGCCACTGCCCCATTGCGGTCACCTCCGCTCCCCTCGGCGTCCGAGGACGCCCCGACGAACGCGGCCAGCGCGGGGGAGTCGCGCAGCTTGCGCAGGCATCGCGCCTGCGACGGGCCGATGCTGCCGATCGGCATGCCCAACCGCGCAGCGATCTCCCGGTAGCTGGTCGGGGGATCGGCCACCAGCAGGGACAGCAGGTCCCGGCAGCGTGCCGGAAGCTGGCCGAGGCCGTCCCGCAGCGCCTGCCGGCGTTCCGCCCGGAGCAGGTTCTCGTCCGGTGCCCTCAGGTCCGGGGGCAGCAGGGCGCCGATGGTCCCCTGGACGGCGTCGTCGAGCGGGTCGAACGGCTGGGTACGCCGACCGACCCGGACCAGCCGGTAGCACTCCCGCCGGGCGGTGGTGGCCAGCCAGGTCGCCAGGGCGGCCGGCTCGCGTACCCGGCCGAGATGCTCCACCAGGCGCAGCCAGACGGTCTGGTTCACGTCCGCCGCGTCGGTCCGGTTCAGCCGGTGTGCCCGGATCACCGAGAGCACCAGCGGGGCGTAGCGGCGGACCAGCTCGGTCCAGGCGAACTCGTCGCCGTTCGCGGCGGCGGACACCAGGCCGGCGAGGGCCCCGTCGGTCGCCGGGGCGTCCGGTACCGAACCGGCATCGGGACGGGTGGGATCCGGATGCTCAGTCAACGAGTACGCCGTAGTCGGGGTGCCAGGCGGGATCTCCGAGCAGGACCGAGCGGGCCTGCGCGGCGTCGAGCCCGGTGGCGCTCATCACGGCGGCCAGCCGGCCCGAGACGTGTGCCGCCGCGAAGGACGTGCCGGCCCAGGCCGCATACCCGAGAAACTGCCTGGCGGGCAGTCCGGGCAGCAGCAGCCGGCCGTCGACAAAGGTGCTGGTCCGCTCGCCGACCGCGCACGCGTCGACCCAGGACCCGAAGTTGCTGTACGGGGCCGGCGTCAGCCCGTTCACCCCCCGGCTGACCGCGGCCACCGCCAGCACCTCGGGCAGCGCGGCCGGCCAGCTCGGCCGGTTGATGCCGGCGTTTCCGGTGGCCGCCACGACCACGCTGCCCGTCGGCAGGCCGCCGAGGACGTTCACCAACGGCAGCGGCGGCAGGTCGTCCTGGGTGAGACAGCCCAGCGACAGGTTGACGATCGACACGTCCGGGCTGAGCCCGGCCAGGGCCGCCGCCAGCATCGCCTCGTCACCGACGCCGGTCGGGTTCAGCGCCGCCTCGGGGTCGAACCACACGCCCGGCGCGGCCTGCCGGACCACCCCGGCGACGAAGGTGCCGTGCCCGCCCTGCGGGCCGAGTACGTCGCTGTGCAGGTAGAGCGGGTCCTCGTCGTCGACCTGCGGCAGGTAGCCGCCGCCGAGCCACTCCGGATGGCGGGCGCCGGCCAGCCGCCAGACTCCGGTGTCGCAGATGCCCACCGTCACCCCGGCGCCGTCCCCGGCGTGTGCCGGGTCGGGCGCGGGTAACGCGGCGGCGACCTGCGGTGGACCGCCCGGGTTGCCCATGATGTTGCCGTAGCCCAGCAGCACGTGGTGCGGTTGCACCCGGGGGACCGGCTGGTCGGGCCACTGCCGGGGATCGCGCAGCTTCGCCACCACCGAGGGCACGTCGGTCTCCCGGTCGAAACGGAGCCGGGTGACACCGGCGAACTCACCGCTGCGGCTGACCTGGTGCCCGGCCCTGCGCAACGCGGCCGCCACCCGATCGGTGTCCGGGTTGGCGACCAGCAACTGCCGGGGGCGGTAGAGGAACTCCCGGCCGGCCTCGCCGTGGTGGCGCACCTCGGGATCGGCCGCCAGCAGTTCCTGGAATGCCCGCTGGTACGCGTCGTCGTCGCGGTTCGCGGCCGCCGGCCCCGGTCGCAGCCCGGCGGCCAACGGTGTGGCCGCGACCAGCCCGGCCAACGTCATGAGACGACGGCGGGACAACCGATGGTTCGGGCGCGGCGCGACGGGACGGTCAGGCGACACCGGTCCTCCAAAGGGGACGGAAATAGCGCGGTTGGCGGGCCGACCTCCTGAACATTTCCAGGTGTCGTCAATTCTTTTCCAGTGATAGTCAGTTGTCAATAATCATGGATCCGATGGGGGTGGCCGGGAATCACCTTTTTTCGGATAACCGCGCAGATTGACCCAAGGTCATCGATCGGGGATTCTGTCCGCATGGGTGACAGCGCCGGCTCCGTCGCTCCCACGGCCCGGGCCGCGCTCGACGCCGTTCAGCGCTATCCCCGCGAAGCGATCATGCTCGGGCGGCGGGTACTGGCGACCGGCGGTGCCGACGCCGACGAACGCTCCACCGCGGAACGGGCGATCGGGCTGGCCCTGCGGGAACTCAACGACCTGCCCGGTGCCCTGCGACACCTGCGCCGCGCGCTGCGGGCCGCCGGATCACCCCGGGTGGCGGCACTGGCCAGGATGAGCCTCGGCTACGTGCTCGCCAACGCCGGCCGTACCTCCGCCGCACTGGCCGCGGTCACCTCGGCGCTGCCCGAGCTGACCGGCGCCGACGCCGGGCGGGCCCGGATGCAGCGGGGCGTGGTGCTGCACTTCCGGGGCCAGTTCGAGGAGGCGGTCCGGGAGTACGGGATCGCGGTCGAGATCGCCCAACGCGAGGGCGACCTGCTGCTGGAGGCGCGCGCCCGGAACAACCGAGGGCTGCTCAACGCGCACCGGGGCGCGACGCTGGGCGCCGACGACGACCTCGGCCGCGCCGCCGCCATCTTCCAGCGGCTCGGACTGGACCTGGCCGCCGCCGACGTCCGGTGGAACATCGGCATCGCCGCCAGCCACGGCGGCGACATCCCCGGTGCGCTGCGCCGCTTCGCCGCCGTCGAGGAGGAGTACGCCCAGCTCAAGGTGCCCCGGCCGGCGCTGCTGCTGGACCGGTTCGAGCTGCTGCTCTCGGTGCCGCTGGTGGACGAGGCGGTCGAGGTCGCCAGCCTCGCCGTACGGGAGCTGCGGCGGCGCAGGATGGGCTCGGACCTCGCCGAGGCGCTGCTTGCCCAGGCCCGGGCCGCGCTGCTCGCCGGTGACCTGGAGACCGCCACCACGGCCGCGGCCTCGGCACGGGTCCGGTTCCGCCGCCAGGGGCGCCGCACCTGGGCCGCCTTCGCCCGGCACGTGGAACTGCGCGCGGAACTGCGCCGGGGTACCCGCTCGGCGGCGCTGCTGGCCACGATGGCGCGTACCGCCGACCAGCTCGACGCCACCGGTTGGCCGGGTCCGGCGCTGACCACCCGGATCGAGGCGGCCCGGCTGGCCACCGAACTGGGCCGTACCGGCCGGGCGGTGGAACTGCTGGAGGTCGCCGCGCGGGCACGCCGCCGGGGCACGGCGTCGCGGCGGGCGCAGGGCTGGTTCGCGCTGGCGCTGTCCCGGCGGATCGGCGGAGACCACCGGGGTGGCGCCCGTGCGTTGCAGCGCGGGCTGGCGGTGCTCGACGGGTACCGGGCCGCGCTGGGCGCCACCGAACTTCGCGCACACAGCGGCGCGCACGGCCAGGATCTGGCGGCCGAGGGAGTCGACCTCGCCATCAGCGCCGGCACGCCCGCCCAGGTGCTGGCCTGGACGGAGCGGTGGCGGGCCGGTGCGCTGCGGATGCGGGCGGTGCTCCCGCCGCAGGACGTCGGCCTGGCCGCAGCCCTCGCCGAACTGCGGATGGTCAGCGGCGCGCTGGAGGAGGCACTGCTCGCCGGCCGGCCGGTGACCGCGCTGCGCCGTCGCCAGGCCCGGCTCGAACGACACATCCGGGAGCTGGCCCGGGGGGTCGACGGCGGTGGCGGGCTGCTGGCCCCACCGGGTGTGCGCACCCTCGGGGAGTGGCTCGGCGAAGCCGTACTCGTGGAACTGGTGGCCCACCGGGAGCGGCTGCGGGCGGTACTGCTCCGGGACGGCCGGGCGACCCTGCACGACCTCGGCCCGCTCGACGCGGCCCTGCACGCGGCCCGGCTGCACCGGTTCGGCCTGCGCAGATTGGTCGTCACCGGGGACACCCCCGACGCCCGGGCCGGGGTCGAACACGCCGCGGTCGCCCTGGACCGGCAGCTCTTCGGGCCGCTGCGGGCCCGCCTGGCCGACCGGCCACTGGTGATGGTGCCGATCGGGGCGCTGCACGCCGTCGCCTGGGCGGGGCTGCCGACCTGTGCCGGCCGGCCGGTGACGGTGGCCCCGTCGGCGACGGCGTGGCTTGCCGCCGCCCGCCGTACGCTGCCGGACGGCGCACCGCTGCTGGCCGCCGGCCCACGCCTGCCCGCCGCCGAGACCGAGGTACGCCTGCTGAGCCGGGTACTGCCCGGGGCGCGTCTGCTGGCCGGCGCGGAGGCGACCGCCGAGGCGGTCACCACGGCACTGGACGGGGCCCGGCTGGCACACGTCGCGGCACACGGGACGTTCCGGGCCGACAACCCGCTCTTCTCCACACTGGAACTCGCCGACGGCCCGCTGACCGCGTACGAGTTGGAGCGGCTGCCCCGACCGCCCGGCTGCGTCGTCCTCTCCGCCTGCGACTCGGGGCTGTCCGGGGTACGTCCCGGCGACGAGGTGATGGGATTCACCTCGGTGTTGCTGGCCCTCGGCGCCAGCAGCCTGGTCGCCACCGTGCTGCCGGTGCCGGCGGACCTGACCACCACGCTGATGCTGGACCTGCACCGCCGGATGGGGGGCGGCGCCCGACCGGCCTCGGCGCTCGCCGCCGCCCAGCGGGAGTTCGCCGCCGCCGGCGACGGCTCCGCGCAGGCCACGGCGGCGGCCTTCGTCTGCTTCGGCGCCGGCTGACCGCCGGCTCACCCGCCGCCGCCGGCTGCCCGCCGGCTCACCGGCACCCGGCTGACCGCCGGCTCACCGGCAACGCCGCGGCCGGTCGCCGGGCCTCGGGTTATCGGTCCGCGCAGGCCGGACAGGTGCCGAAGATCTCCAGCGTGTGGCTGACGTCCCGGAACCCGTGCTTGTTGGCGACCCGGTCGGCCCAGCTCTCCACGGCCGGGCCCTCCACCTCGACCGTGCGCCCGCAGGCCCGGCAGACCAGGTGGTGGTGGTGCCCCTCGCTGCACCGCCGGTAGAGGTGCTCACCGCCCGGCGGGCGCATCACGTCGATCTCGCCCGCGTCGGCGAGTCCCTGCAGCGTGCGGTAGACGGTGGTCAGGCCCACCCGCTCGCCGCGACTGCGCAGCATCGCGTGCAGGTCCTGGGCGCTGTGGAAGCCCTCGACCTCGCCGAGCAGTGCGCTGACCGCGCTGCGTTGTCGGGTGTTACGTACCGCCGCGCCGTTCCCCGCCGCCGCCATCTCGCCCTCCTCGCGTCATGTCAGGTGCCTCCCCGGACGTCCCCCGTCAGGTGGCTTCCCCCGAATGGCTCACCGCGTCCGCCACGATATGCGCGATGTGTTCGTCGACCAAGGTATAGGCGATTTCCCGACCGCGCCGCGCACCGCGTACCACCCCCGCACCCCGGAGCACCCGCAGGTGCTGGGAGACGAGCGGCTGCGGGGCGCCGAGGGTCTCCACCAGCTCGTGCACGCACCGCTCGCCCTGCGCGAGTTCGCTGACGATGGCGAGCCGGATCGGCGCGGCAAGCGCTCGTAGCAGCTCGCCGGCGCCGGCGTAGGCCTCGTAGGCGTTTGTGCTCGTCACGCTGTAACGGTAACCGTTGTTAACGGCCGACCGTCGTTCGGTGCGCGGTTCCAAGGTCAACCGGTACCGGCCCGGCGGGTGGGGTCGGGGCCGGTGGGGTGCGCCGGCCGGCGTCGAGTACCACGTCACAGGGTTCTACCTGCGGCGCCGGCCCGGGTACGGCACGGCGCCGGGCCAGCGCCCGGCGTACCGCCACGGCCACCGACGCCACCAGGAAGAGGCCGATCGCCAGGATCACGATGGTGGCCCCGAGCGCGGTGTTGGCGGTGCCGGCCAGCCACACCCCGGAGCCCGAGGCGAGCAGCCCCAGCCCCATCGCGGCGAGCATGGTGCCGAGGAAGCCGCGGGTGAACAGCTGCGCGGTGGCCACCGGTACCACCATCAGGGCGCTGATCAGCAGCAGGCCGACCGCCCGCATCGCGATGGTCACGGTCACCGCCGTGGTCACCGCGAGCAGCAGGTTCAGCGCCCGGACCGGCAGCCCGGAGACCCGGGCGTACTCCTCGTCGTGGCAGATCGCGAAGAGCGCCGGGCGCAGCGCGACCATGGCCGCCAGGACCACCACCGCGAGGACCACGATCACCACCAGATCCTGCGGCGACGTCGTGGTCAGCGAGCCGAAGAGGTACGCCATCAGGTTGGCGTTGCTCCGGCTGCCGGAGAGCCCGACCAGCATCACGCCACCGGCGATGCCGCCGTAGAAGAGCATCGCCAGGGCGACGTCGCCGGAGGTGCGGCCGCGTTCCCGGATCAGTTCGATGGCGACCGCCGCGACCGCCGCGACGATCACCGCCGTGAGCACCGGGGACCGGTCGAGCAGCAGGCCGACCCCGACCCCGGTCAGCGCGACGTGCCCGACCCCGTCACCGATCAGCGACATCCGGCGCTGCACCAGGTAGATGCCGAGCGCCGGGGCGGTCACCCCGATCACCAGCGCCCCGACCAGGGCTCTGATCATGAAGTCGTACTGGAAGAGGCTCATGCCGGCCCTCCGCTCCGCCCCGTGCCGACATGAGGCACATCGACGCTGAGCTGGCTGGTTCGCTCGCTTCGCTCGCTCATGGACGAGTGCCCCACATCCCTGTCGACTCCTCGGGCGCGTGCGGGTGGACGTGCTCGTGTCCGGGCGCCGCGTGGTGCCCGGCCGGTTCCGGTACCGGGCCGTCGTGCGCGATCGTCCCGTCGTGTACCACCACCGCCCGGGTCACCACCCCGGCCAGTGGCCCGAGTTCGTGCGCGACCAGCAGCACGGTCCCGCCACCGGCGACGAACCCGCGCAGCGCCTCGGCGAAGGCGTCCTGGCTGGCCGAGTCGACCCCGGCGGTCGGCTCGTCGAGGACCAGCAGCTCGGGCCGGCCGGCCAGCGCCCGGGCGATCAGGGTGCGCTGCTGCTGCCCGCCGGAGAGGGTGGCCACCGGGTCACCGGCCCGGTCGGCGAGCCCGACCGCCGCCAGCGCATCGGCCACCGCCGCCCGGTCGACCCGCCCCGGCGGCCGGAACGGGCCCCGCCGGGCCAGCCGCCCGGAGGCGACCACCTCGGCCACGGTGGCCGGTACGCCGCTGCCGGCGCCCATCCGCTGCGGCACGTACCCGATCCGGGCCCACTGCCGGAACCGGCGCTGCGGGGTGCCGAACAGCGAGACCGTACCGGCGGCCAGCGGCACCAGACCGAGGATCGCCCGGATCAGGGTGGACTTGCCGGAGCCGTTGGCGCCGAGCACGGCGACCACCTCGCCGGGGTCCACCCGCAGGGAGACGCCCCGGAGCACGGGGCGGTCGTCGTAGGCGACCACCCCCTGCTGGACGGCGACGACAGGTGCGGTCATGCGCACTCCAGTGCGGTCCTCAGGGCGTCGAGATTGCCGCGCATCACCGAAAGGTAGTCCCCGGTACCGCCGGGCCGCAGGCCCTCGATCGGATCCAGTACCGCGGTCTTCGCCCCGACCTCCCGGGCGATCGTCTCGGCGACCTTCGGGCTGACCAGGGTCTCGAAGAAGATCGTGCTGGCCTGGTGCTTGCGGGCCTCGGCGGCCACCTCGGCCAGCCGCTGCGGGGCCGGCTCGTCCTCGGGGGTCAGCCCGGAGATGCCGATCTGCTCCAGTTGGTAGCGCTCCGCCAGGTACCCGAACGCGGTGTGGCTGGTCACCAGTTCACGTCGCTGGCAGGTCTTCAGTCCCCGGGCGTACTCGGAATCGAGGGTCTCCAGCTCGGTGCGGAGCGCCTTCGCCCGGGCGGTGTAGTCGGCGGCCCGGTCCGGGTCGACGGCGCCGAGCCGCCCGGCCAGCGCGTCGGCGATCTCGGCCAGCCGGGTCGGGTCCAGCCAGACGTGCGGGTCCCTGCCCTCCGTCCCCTCCGCGTGCCCCTCCTCGGCACCCGGTTCCTCGGGCGCGTGGTCGGCGCCGTCGTGCTCGTGCCCGCCGGCCGTCGCCGGTAGCAGCGGTCGCACGGTGGCCACGTCGAAGGCCTGGTCGCCGGCCTGCTGCCGCACCGCGTCGTCCACGCTCGGCTGGAAGCCGGCGAGGTAGACGACCAGTTCCGCGTCGCTGACCTGCCCGACCTGGCCGGGGTTGAGTTCCAGATCGTGCGGCTCGGCGCCGGGCTTGGCGAGGTTGACCACCCGGACGGCGTCCCCGCCGACCCGCTCGGTGACGAACTGGAGGGGATAGAACGCGGTGACGACGTCGACCCGGTCGGGGTCGGCGCCGCTGCCGGCATTGCCGCACGCGGCAGCGCCGGCCAGCGCGAGCAGGCCGGTGGCGGCGAGGGCGACGGTACGCGGCGCGAAGCGGATCACCATGTCATCCACTCTCCGCGACAATGAGAATGATTGTCAAAAACGCATGCTTGCATGGAACCGCTTGATCGCGTTCGGTTCTGGTCGAGCGATCGTCCGGGGGCGGACGGCCATCAGAGGATCTTCATCAGCGCGGTAGCGACCAGCAGGGTGAGGATGACCAGCCGGAGGATCCGGGTCGCCGGCCGCTGCACCGGCCAGGTGGTCGCCAACAGCGCGGCCAGCCCGGCGGCGAGCGCCAGCAGCAGGGCTCCGCCGACGATCCCCGGCGCGAAGAGGGCGACCAGCACCAGCGCCAGCACGGCGAGGAACACACCCGTGGGGTTGACCCGAGCCAGCCGGGTCAGCAGAACGCTCTGCGTACGCTGCATTCCACAGACTCTACGAGATCACGGTGCCCCGGCCGGCGAGCTGTCGCCAGCGACACCCTCCGCGCACGCCGGTGGCGGCACCGGACAGGAGGCGTACGTGCTCGTCACCAACCGGTTCGTCGTGCCGGAGGAGGCCGCCGCAACCTTCACCGAACGGGCCCACACCGCGCTGGCCGCCCTCGCCGCCCGGCCGGGGTACCGTCGGGGGCGGCTGCTGCGGGCCCTCGACGATCCCCGGCACTGGTGCCTGATCACCGAGTGGGAGTCGGTCGGCACGTACCGGCGGGCCCTCGGCGCCTTCGAGGTCAAGGTCGACGCCACCCCGCTGCTCGCCGAGTCGCTCGACGAGCCGTCCGCGTTCGAGACGCTGGCCAGCGCCGAACCGGACGGTCAGGTCGAAGTCACCCCCAGTGACCGGGCCGCTGACCCCGGCCGGTGATGAACCGGGCACTACCCTGTGCCTCATGAGCGTTCCCGGACCGCCCGGCGGCCCGTCGTCCCCACCCGATTCCGTCCGGACCGACGAACCGGCCGCACCCGGTGGACCCGTGCCGCCGTCGGGCGGATACGGCCCGCCGCCACCAAGCCCGGTCGGGTACGGCCCGCCGCCACCTACGCCGGCCGGGTACGGTCCGCCGCCGGTCGAGTACGGTCCGCCGCCACCTACGCCGGTCGGGTACGGGCCGCCGCCGGTCGGCTACGGGCCGCCTCCGGCCGGATGGGGACCGATGCCGCCGGCCGTGCCGGCGCCGCCCCCCGGCACCGGCGTCGAGCCGCTGTTCGCCGCGCCGCCCAGCGAGGGGCGCGGTGCGCGGCTGTGGCTCGGGCTCGGGGTGGCAGCCCTGGCCGTCGTACTCTTCTGCGGCGGTGGCGGAGCGGCCCTGGTCGGCCTGCTGATCTCCGGTTCACAGGCGTTGAACGAGCAGGCCAAGGCGGTGGTGACCGACTACCTCGACGCGCTCGACGACGACGACTTCCGCAAGGCGTACGACCTGCTCTGCGAGTCCGCCCAGCAGCGGGAGTCGCCGGCCGAGTTCGAGCGCCGGGTCAGCTCCGAGCCGGAGATCGCCTCGTTCCGGATCGGCGACGTGTCGCTGACCAGTGAGCTGAGCGTGCCGGTCGACGTGACCTACGCCAGCGGCGGGCAGGACAACCTCCAGGCCCGACTGGCCCAGGATCAGAGCACCGGCGAACTGCGGGTCTGCGACATCACCTGACACCGGGGCCGGCCCGCCGGGCGGCGGCGGTACGGCCGCCGAGGTGGAGTAATCTGCTGGGCTCGGGCCGCAGGTGACCGTACCGTTGTGCGGAGCACCGCCCGAGCCAGGTCCGAGTGCCGAACCTGTCCGCCTTTCCCAGCCGTCCCGAAGATGTCCCCGCCGGCCGCCAGCCGGTGTAGGAGGTAACCATGCCAGCCGACCGTATCGACGCCGTCGTCAGTCTCGCGAAGCGCCGAGGCTTCGTCTTCCCGTCCAGCGAGATCTACGGGGGCACCCGGTCGGCCTGGGACTACGGCCCCCTCGGCGTCGAGCTGAAGGAGAACGTCCGGCGCCAGTGGTGGCGGACCATGGTGCAGCAGCGGGACGACATTGTCGGCCTCGACTCGGCCGTGATCCTCGCCCGGGACGTCTGGGCCGCCTCCGGCCACCTGGACGCCTTCGTCGACCCGCTGACCGAGTGCCAGTCGTGCCACCGGAGGTTCCGGGCGGACCACCTCGAGGAGGCGTACGCGGAGAGGCACGGCCACCCGCCGGCCTCGTTGACCGAGATGAACTGCCCGAACTGCGGCAACAAGGGCACCTTCACCGAGCCGCGGATGTTCAACGGCCTGATGAAGACCTACCTCGGCCCGGTGGAGAGCGAGGAGGGCCTGCACTACCTCCGGCCGGAGACCGCGCAGGGCATCTTCGTCAACTACAACAACGTGGCCGCCTCGGCCCGCAAGAGGCCGCCGTTCGGCATCGCGCAGGTCGGCAAGTCGTTCCGCAACGAGATCACCCCGGGCAACTTCATCTTCCGGACCAGGGAGTTCGAGCAGATGGAGATGGAGTTCTTCGTCGAGCCGGGCACCGACGAGGAATGGCACGAGTACTGGCTGCGCGAGCGCTGGAACTGGTATCTCGACCTTGGCATCTCCGAGGAGAACCTGCGGTTCTACGAGCACCCGCAGGAGAAGCTGTCGCACTATTCGAAGCGGACCGTCGACATCGAGTACCGGTTCCGGTTCGGCGGCACCGAGTTCTCCGAGCTGGAGGGCATCGCGAACCGCACCGACTTCGACCTTTCCACGCACAGCAAGCACTCCGGTGTCGATCTGTCCTACTTCGACCAGGAGAAGCAGCAGCGCTGGGTGCCGTACGTGATCGAGCCGGCCGCCGGGCTGACTCGCGCGGTGCTCGCCTTCCTGCTGGAGGCGTACGACGAGGACGAGGCTCCGAACACCAAGGGCGGGGTCGACAAGCGCACCGTCCTCCGCTTCGACCCCCGGCTCTCGCCGGTGAAGGTGGCCGTGCTGCCGCTCTCCCGCAACCCCTCCCTCTCGCCGAAGGCGAAGGACCTGGCCGCAGCGCTCCGCCGCCGCTGGGTGGTCGAGTTCGACGACTCGCAGGCGATCGGCCGCCGCTACCGCCGGCAGGACGAGATCGGCACCCCGTTCTGCGTCACGGTCGACTTCGACACCCTGGACGACAACGCCGTCACCGTCCGGGACCGGGACAGCATGACCCAGGAACGGGTCGGCCTGGACCAGGTCGAGCGCTACCTCCTGGAACGCCTCCCCGGCTGCTGAGGCTCCACCGGGCGAGCCCGTACCGCAGGCTGAGTTCGGGCAGCGGCTGCCGACGAGCAACACCGGTGCTAACTTCTGCGGTGAAGGTCATGAGTGCCAGCGCACAGCCCCGGCTTGCTGGCCGGCAACCCTCCGCTCGCGGGCGGGGTGCTCCGGGTGACGACCTGGCCGACGCAATTTGCCCGGTAAGCCGCCAGTCGAGGAGCTTGTCGCAGTGTCCCGTTCCGCCGTGCCCCGGTCCGTCGCCCCGACCGGCCCCGCAATCTTCAGCCCTGCCGGAGCCGGCGATGCCGGTCGCATCGCCGCGCTGCATGCCGACAGCTGGCGGCGGCACTATCGGGGCGCCTACGCCGACACGTATCTCGACGGCGATCTGCTCGGTGAACGCAGCAGGGTGTGGTCGGCGCGACTCGCTTCCCCCGCCGGCACCACCACGATCATCGCCGAACGTGACGGCTGTCTCGCGGGCTTCGTCCATGTGGTCTTCGACGCGGATCCGCGCTGGGGCAGCCTCATCGACAACCTCCACGTCGACCATTCGGAGCATCGCGCTGGCATCGGTACCGCGCTGATGGCCTACGCCGCCCGGGCGGTCCTCGCCGATGCCGGCTCTCCAGCGCTCTACCTGTGGGTGCTTGAGCAGAACGCTCGCGCACAGATGTTCTATCTGGCCTGCGGCGGCATCCGGGTCGAAACGGGCATCGTCGCTCCCCCCTGCGGCGACCCCGCCTTCCTCATCGGGACTCCTGGCAAGTACCGCATGGCCTGGCCGGACGCCCGACGCCTCGTCAGGGCTCTCCCCGGGGACGACCGTGGATAACGTGGGGGCTGTGTACCGGGACGGCGGGGGAGTGTGCCATGGCTGAGCTGTTGGCAGGGGGCGGTTCTCCCGGTGAAGGCGACAGGAACGGGCCCTTCCGCGCATCCCGCCCGCTGCACCTGGGCGGGCACGTGGTGTGGCCGCCGGTGGTACTTGCGCCGATGGCCGGGATCACGAATGTCGCCTTCCGGCGTCTCTGCCGGGAACAGGGCGGCGGCCTCTACGTCTGCGAGATGGTCACCACCCGGGCGCTGGTCGAGCGGAATCCGAAGACGCTCCGGATGATCGCCTTCGGCGGGGACGAGCGGCCGCGCAGCCTCCAGCTGTACGGGATCGACCCGGAGGTGACCGCGGCGGCGGTCCGGATGGTGGTCGAGGAGGACCTGGCCGACCACGTCGACCTGAACTTCGGCTGCCCGGTGCCGAAGGTCACCCGCAAGGGCGGTGGGGCGGCGCTGCCGTGGCGCCACCGGCTCTTCGCCCGGATCGTCCGGGCGGCGGTCGAGGCGGCCGCCCCGGCCGGGGTACCGGTGACGGTCAAGATGCGCAAGGGCATCGACGACGACCACCTGACGTACGTGGCCGCGGGGCTCGCCGCCCAGGAGGCCGGGGTGGCGGCGGTCGCCCTGCACGGGCGTACGGCCGCGCAGCGGTATTCGGGTACGGCGGACTGGGACGCGATCGGCACCCTGAAACAGGCGCTGGACGTGCCGGTGCTGGGCAACGGGGACATCTGGGAGGCCGACGACGCGCTGCGGATGCTGGCGCACACCGGGGCGGACGGTGTGGTCGTCGGCCGGGGCTGCCTCGGCCGGCCCTGGCTCTTCGCCGATCTGGCGGCGGCCTTCGACGGCCGCCCGGTGCGCCGGCTGCCCACCCTCGGCGAGGTCGCGGCGACCACGCGCCGGCACGCCGAACTGCTGGTCGAGTGGTTCGCCGGTGGCGACCGCCCGGACACCGCCGAGCGGGACGGCTGCGTCGACTTCCGCAAGCACGTCGCCTGGTATCTGAAGGGCTTCCCGGTCGGCGGCGAGCTGCGCCGGGCCCTGGCCATGGTGAACGGCCTGGCCGAGCTGGACGACCTGCTCGGCAAGCTCGACCCGGCCGAGCCGTTCCCGCCGGAGACGCTCGGCCAGCCCCGGGGTCGGACGAACTCGCCGGGCAAGGTTTTCCTGCCGGACGGCTGGCTGGCCGATCGGGACAGCGCCGAGGTGCCGGCCGGCGCCGAACTGGCCGACTCCGGCGGCTGAGCCGCGCCCGGTCGTGCCGGGCTGGTCGCGCTGGCGGGGCCGTGAGTGCCCGGGCCGGCGATCGGTAGCGGAAGCGGTGGACCGGGCCCGGGGCGGTCAGGCGATCGGTAGCGGCCGGTCGTCGGCGGGCGGCGGGCCGCTCCCCGGCGTCGACGTCGTCGACGCACCGGTGGCCTCCGCCGTCGATCCGGCGGACCGGGGCTCGGGTACGACCGGAGTACTGCCCGCCCACGGCACCTCCGGCGAGCGGTGGAAGGCGATCCCGGCCGTGCTCCAGCGCAGGCCGTGGCCGGCCAGCCGCCGCCGGAAGTCCGCCCAGTCCCGGGACCGCGCCGGCGACCAGCCCAGCTCGGCGATGGCCGGCAGTCGGGGGAAGGTCATGAACTCGATGTCGCCGACCGTGCGGACCGTCTCCGTCCAGAGTGGCGCCTCCACCCCGAGCACCGCCTCGGCCGGTACTCCGGCGAGATAGTCGCCGGGATCCCAGTCGTACGCGTCGCGGACCTCGACCAGCCCGGCCCAGTCCTTGCCCAGCGGGGTCGCCGCCGAGTACTTCATGTCGAGGTAGCTGCGGTTGCCGGGCGAGAGCAACACCTTGGCGCCGTTGCGCACCGCTTCGGCCACCACCGGGTCCTCGGTCGAGGTGCCCCAGTACTGGACGACCCGTCCGGTGCTGTGCTCGGCGACCGCGAGCTGGTGCCAGCCGAGCACCCGCTTGCCGTGTCCGGTGACGATCCGCTGGACCCGGTTCATGAACCGGGTGTAGGCGGCCCGGTCGAGGGTGAACGCCTCGTCGCCGCCGATGTGCAGGTAGCGGCCGGGGGTGAGCGCGGCGACCTCGCCGAGTACGTCGTCGATGAACCGGTACGTCCGCTCGTTGTCGACGGCGACCGCGCTGAACCCGACGTCGGTGCCGGTGTACTCCGGCGGCGCGACGCCGTCCGGGGCGAGTTCCCCGTACGCGTTCAACGCCGCGTTGGTGTGCCCGGGCAGGTCGATCTCGGGTACGACGGTGATGTGCCGGGCGGCCGCGTACGCGACGATCTCGGCGTACTGCTCCTTCGTGTAGTAGCCGCCGGGGCCGCCGTCCACCTCGGTGGAGCCGCCGACGCTGGCCAGTCGGGGCCAGGAGTCGATGGCGATCCGCCAGCCCTGGTCGTCGGTGAGGTGCAGGTGCAGGTGGTTGACCTTGTATCGGGCGAGGTGGTCGACGAAGCGCAGCACGTCCGGTACGGCGAAGAAGTGCCGGGCCACGTCGAGCATCGCGCCCCGGTAGCCGAACCGGGGGTGGTCGTCGATCGTTCCGCCGGGGATCGCCCACGGGCCGGGCTGCCGCCGGGCGGACTCGACCTTCGGTGGCAGCAACTGCCACAGCGTCTGCACCGCGTAGAAGAGGCCGGTGGCCGTGCGGGCCCGGGCCACCACGCCGGAGGGGCTGATCTCCAGGTGGTAGCCCTCGGCCGAGCCGGCGCCGCCGGGCTGTGGCGTGCGGGAACGGCCGGTTGCCCCGTCGTCGCCGGTCAGCAGCAGGGAGATCCCGCCGGGCCCGTCGGCCTGACCGGCGGTGACCACCGGTAGTGGGTAGCCGGTCGGGCGGCGCAGCAGCTCCGCCAGGTGTCGGCCGACCGCACTCGCCTCGGGGCCGGGGGTGGTCCGGATCGTCGTGCCGGGGGTCAGGATGAACTCCACCCCGGCGGCTGGCTCGACCCGGGCGGGGGCGGGAAGCACGTCGGTCAGCCGGGGCGGGGTGTCGGCGGGGGTGCGGGTGGACCGGGGCGGGAAGGTGGTAGGTCGCACGGCAGATCTCTCCGGGGGGAGCCGCAGGTGATTTCCGGGCAAATCTCATGAAACGTACGTACGAAATGGCGTCCTGTCAAGGGTTGGTCACCCTGTGGTACGAGTCCTTCGTCGTACCCGTCGACTGACCAAACGCCGGGCCGGGTCGGGATCCTTCCGTGACCGATCTTGCTCGTGGAATCGTTCCCACACAACCTCGCGAACACGTACAGCCTTCGCGACTGTGCGGATTGTCACCGAACGGTCCCAAGATGCCCACCGGTCGCTTAGCCTTCGCCCACCAGCAGCCGGCGGTTCCCGCTGGTACGGGCAACCGTCCCCTGGGTACGTAGAGAGCGGCTAAACCTTCGTTCAGTGTCGAACGGCGCACGTGGGAGGGTCCGTTGACAGCGCAGCAGACGGCGGGACAGAAGTACGTTTACGACTTCACCGAGGGCAACAAGGACCTGAAGGACCTGCTCGGTGGCAAGGGCGCGAACCTGGCCGAGATGACCAACCTCGGGCTGCCGGTTCCGCCGGGCTTCACCATCAGCACCGAAGCCTGCCAGGCGTACCTGAACAGCGGGACCCAACCCGCCGGGCTGGCCGACGAGATCGACGCGCACCTGGCCGCGCTGGAGAAGGGGATGGCCAGGCGGCTGGGCGACCCGGCCGACCCGCTGCTGGTCTCGGTCCGGTCCGGAGCCAAGTTCTCCATGCCCGGCATGATGGAGACGGTGCTGAACGTCGGGCTCAACGACGCGAGCGTGACCGGACTGGCCGCGCAGGCCGGCGGTAACGAGCGGTTCGCCTGGGACTCCTACCGCCGGCTCATCCAGATGTTCGGCAAGACCGTCTGCGACGTACCGGGTGAGCACTTCGCGCACGCCCTCGACGACGCCAAGCGGGCCAAGGGTAGCGAGAGTGACCTGGACCTCGACGCGGACGACCTCCGGGCGCTGGTCGACACGTACAAGACGATCTTCCGTAAGCACGCCGGCCGGGAGTTCCCGCAACAGCCCAGGGAGCAGCTCCAGCTCGCCATCAACGCGGTCTTCGAGTCCTGGAACGCCGAGCGGGCCGTGCTCTACCGGCGGCAGGAGCGGATCCCCGCCGACCTCGGCACCGCGGTCAACGTCGTGGCGATGGTCTTCGGCAACCTCGGCCCGGACTCCGGCACCGGGGTGGCGTTCACCCGCGACCCGGCCAGCGGCGCGCAGGGCATCTACGGCGACTACCTGGCCAACGCCCAGGGCGAGGACGTGGTGGCCGGGATCCGCAACACCGTCCCGCTGCAACAGCTCGAAGAACTGAACAAGCCGGCGTACGACGAGCTGCTGGCCATCATGGCCAAACTGGAGGGGCACTACCGCGACCTCTGCGACATCGAGTTCACCATCGAGCGCGGCAAGCTGTGGATGTTGCAGACCCGGGTCGGCAAGCGCACCGCCGCCGCCGCGTTCGTGATCGCCGCCCAACTCGTCGACGAGGGCCTGATCGACCTGGACGAGGCGCTGCACCGGGTCAACGGCGCCCAACTCGCCCAGCTGATGTTCCCCCGGTTCCGGCTCGACGGCGACCGGACCCCACTGGCCCGGGGTATCGGCGCATCCCCGGGCGCTGCCGTCGGAAAGGTGGTCTTCGAGGGGCGGCGGGCGGTCGAGCTGGCCGAGGCCGGCGAGGACGTCATCCTGGTCCGCCGGGAGACCAACCCGGACGACCTGCCCGGCATGATTGCCTCGCGCGGCATCCTCACCTCGCGCGGCGGCAAGACCAGCCACGCCGCCGTCGTCGCCCGGGGCATGGGCAAGACCTGCGTCTGCGGCGCCGACTCGCTCGACGTGGACGTCCGGCAGCGGCGGTTCACCGTGGACGGCCGGACGGTCTCCGAGGGGGACGTCGTCTCGATCGACGGCACCACCGGCAACGTCTACCTGGGCGAGGTGCCGGTCTGGCCCTCCGAGGTGGTGCGCTACTTCGAGGGGAGCGTGGACGGCGAGACCACGGACGATCCGCTGGTGGCCGCCGTACACCGGATCATGACGCACGCCGACGCCAAGCGGCGGCTGGGCGTCCGGGCGAACGCCGACACCGGCGGGGACGCGGCCCGGGCCCGGCGGTTCGGGGCCGAGGGGATCGGCCTGTGCCGCACCGAGCACATGTTCCTCGGTGACCGGCGAGAACTGGTCGAGCGGCTGATCCTGGCCCGGACCGACGGCGACCGGCAGGCGGCGCTGGCCGAGCTGCTTCCGTTGCAGCGTGCCGACTTCCTGGAGGTCTTCCGGGCGATGGACGGGCAGCCGGTGACCGTCCGGCTGATCGACCCGCCGCTGCACGAGTTCCTCCCCTCGCTGGAGGAGCTGGCCGTGCACGTCGCTGTCGCGCACGAGCGCGGCGAGGACGCCGCCCGGGACGAGGCGCTGCTCACCGCGGTACGTCGGATGCACGAGCAGAACCCGATGCTGGGTCTGCGCGGGGTCCGGCTCGGCCTGGTCATCCCGGGCCTGTTCGCCATGCAGGTGCGGGCGATCGTCGAGGCGGCCGTGGAGTGTGCCAGGGCCGGTGGCAACCCGAAGCCGGAGATCATGGTGCCGCTGGTCGGCGCGGTCCAGGAACTGGAGACGGTACGCACCGAGGCCGAAAAGATCATCGCGGATGTGACCCGGGAGCAGCCCGTCGAGGTGCTGATCGGCACGATGATCGAGGTGCCCCGGGCGGCGCTGACCGCCGGGCAGATCGCCGAGGCCGCCGAGTTCTTCTCCTTCGGCACCAACGACCTGACCCAGATGGGCTGGGGCTTCTCCCGGGACGACGTCGAGGGCGCCTTCTTCTGGCGCTATCTGGAGCTGGGCATCTTCGGCATCTCACCGTTCGAGTCGATCGACGCCGACGGGGTCGGCCGGCTGGTCCGGATCGCCACCGACGAGGGGCGGGCGGCTCGCCCCGGGCTCAAACTCGGGGTCTGCGGCGAACACGGCGGCGACCCCGACTCGGTGCACTTCTTCCACGACGTCGGCCTGGACTACGTCTCCTGCTCGCCGTTCCGGGTGCCGGTGGCCCGGCTGGAGGCCGGTCGGGCGGTGGTCGAGTCCACCGGCTCCGACAGCCGCTGACCCCCGGCACTCCCGCGCATCCTCCCGCGCTGGGCGCGGCTCCTCAGGACCGGCCGGGGGAGCGCCGGCCGCCGGGGTCGGACCAGAGGCCGGCCGGGAGGGAGGCCATCGGGGTACGGGTCGCCAGCGGCGCGTCCGGGTTGGTGACCGGCGGGATCGCGGTGGCCACCGCCGGCTGCCGGACGGCGTCCCAGAGCGCGCCGAGCCGCTGGGCGGCCGGCCGAGCCTCGGCGTGCAGCCGGGCGAACTCGGTCTCCGGGCGGACCACGGTGGTCAGGATCGCGTCCTCACCGGCCGGGTAGACGACCACGCACCCCTGCGCGCTCCGGACCACGGACTCCCGCAACGGCCCGTGCCCGGCCAGCTGCGCGAAGCGGCCACCGATCCCGAGCCCCGCCGCGGAGAGCGCGGCGACGTGGTGCGGGTCGATCCCGGACAGGTCGCTGGCGACCAGCAGGCCGTCCACGGCGGCCAGCACGGCACCCGATATCTCCGGCACCGCGCGCCGCAGCCGGTGCAGTTCGGCCAGCAGGGCGGCATCAGTGTTCACCGGTGACTGCTCCCTACTCGTTGCCCATCCCTCGGCGTTCGGACGTTTCGCTCCGGCCTGTGGCGTCCTGTCGCGCAACGTCGCCGGCACCTCGCGACCCGAGCGGTTACCTTCCGACTCCGGCACGCTACATCGAGCAAGCTCCCGGCGCCGTCCCGTGACCACCGGCGATCGTCCGGCAACTCTCGGCTGTTCGGCGGTTGCGTTCGGCAAAGCAGGTCAACCGGCTGGGGTGTCGGGCGTACGTTGCTGCGCCCGGGTCGGGGCCCCGGCGTAACCTGAGCGACACGCGAACGTCGCTTCCCTCGTACCGGAGGTGTGGCCCATGGGCAGCGTGTGGGAGAACCTGGTGGTGGATGCCGCCGATCCGGCCCGGCTCGCACGCTGGTGGGCCGAGGCGCTCGGCTACCGGATCGTCGCCGAACTACCGGACGAGGTGGAGATCCGCCGGGCCCCGGACGTACTGCCCGGCCTGGTCTTCGTGCCGGTTCCCGACGGCAAGGAGACGAAGAACCGGCTGCACATCGACCTCCGCCCGGCCGACCATGAGGCCGAGGTGGAGCGGCTGGTCAACATGGGAGCCCGGCACGTCGACGTCGGGCAGTCCTCGGAGCACACCTGGACCGTGCTGGCCGACCCCGAGGGCAACGAGTTCTGCGTGCTCGCCCAGCGGGGTTGACGGTGCCGGAGTCAGCCGGGTGAGGATCGGTGGCGTGACCAGCCAGCCTGACGCGGAGCGCCGGGTGGCCGAACCGGCGAAGGACAGCGGCCACGGGCGCAGCCCCTACCAGCGGGACCGGGCCCGGGTGCTGCACTCGGCGGCGTTCCGGCGGCTGGCCGCGAAGACCCAGGTGCACACCGCCGGCACCGACGACTTCCTCCGGACCCGGCTCACCCACTCGCTGGAGGTCGCCCAGATCGCCCGCGAGATGGGTGCCCGGCTCGGCTGTGACCCGGACATCGTGGACGTGGCCGGGCTCGCGCACGACCTCGGGCACCCGCCGTTCGGGCACAACGGCGAGGCCGTGCTCGACGTCCTCGCCGCCGACTGCGGCGGCTTCGAGGGCAACGCGCAGACGCTGCGGGTGCTGACCCGGCTTGAAGCCAAGGTGTACGGCCCGGACGGCACCTCCGCCGGGCTCAACCTGACCCGGGCCGCCCTCGACGCCACCTGCAAGTACCCCTGGCCGCGCCGACCGGGGCAGCGCAAGTTCGGGGTGTACCCCGACGACGCCGACACCTTCGACTGGCTGCGCCAGGGTGCCCCGGACGGCGACGTACGCTGCCTTGAGGCGCAGGTGATGGACTGGGCCGACGACGTCGCGTACTCGGTGCACGACGTCGAGGACGGCATCCACGGCGGCTACCTGCGACTGCGGTTGACGCAGTTGCGGGACGACGCCGACGAGCGGGCCGCGCTCTGTGCCGACGTCGCCGGGCGGTACTCGACCGAGTCGGCCGACGACCTGGCCGAGGTGCTGGCCGGGCTGCTCGCCGACCCGGTACTCGCGCCGCTTCGCGACTACGACGGCAGTCACCGGGCGCTGGCCGCGCTGAAGGCGAGCACCAGCGTGCTGACCGGCCGGTTCGTCGCGGCGGCGGTCGAGGCCACCGAGCGGCGCCACGGCACCGGCCCGCTGCGCCGGTACGCCGCCGGACTGGTCGTGCCCCGGCGGATCCGTGCCGAGTGCGCGCTGCTCAAGGGCATGGCGCTGCGCTACGTGATGCGCCGCCCCGGCGCGCGGGACCGGTACGAGCGCCAGCGGGAGATCCTGACCGGGTTGGTGGCGGCGCTGCTGACCCGGGCACCGGAGGCGCTCGACCCGGTCTTCGCACCACTGTGGAAGGCGGCGCCGGACGACGCCGCCCGACTGCGGGTGGTGGTCGACCAGGTCGCCTCGCTCACCGATCCGGCGGCGGTCGCCTGGCATGAGCGGCTCACCACCGGTTAGTCGACCGCCGCCCGGTGCGGACGGCTGCCGGGCGCTTGGTGCCGACTAGGCGGTGAAGGTGAACGACTTCGTCACCATGAGGTCGAACTTCTCCAGCAGGTCTGCCGCGCCGGGTGCGTCCCTGTGGTTCTCGAAGGCGATCGTGTAGACCCGACCGTTCGCCTGCAGGACGTACCGGACGACCATGGTGCCGACGGCGCTCCGTCCGATCAGATCGTCCTCCTTGACGACGACGGCGGAGTGGCGCTTGCCGGCGACGCCGTCGACGGTGACGTCCCGGACCTCGATGTCGCCGTGGGTCTCCGCGTTGTACGGTCCCGTGTAGGCCTGGTCCGCCGCCTCGCTGCGCACCCAGACGAGGTAGAAGAAGTAGTCGGTGCCGAGGCAGCCGGGCAGCAGGTCGCGGGTGTGTGCCAGCCAGAGACTCGTCTCGCACTCCTCGACCAGCCAGTCCGGTGGGTGGCGCAGGGCGTACCCGTGCCGGGTACTGCGGTAGGGGGTCCAGTCGGCGGTGGGGTCGGGAGTGGGTATCGCCACCGGGGCGGCGTCGGGCGAGGCGGGGATGGTGAGCTGCTCGAGGACGGCGGTGAGAACGTCGGCGGTCTCCGGGAACACCGGCTCGGGCGCGCCGGCCGCCGAGGCCAGCTGGGTCAGCGCCGGTCGCTGCTCGGCCGGCACCCGGTAGCCGACGAACCTGAAGTCGAGAGCGAGCCCGGCCTTCTCGACGCGCTCCTGGATCGTCCGGGCCACGGCGGCGGGGTCGGGGTCACAGCCGTCGACGCCGTGCCGGGAGATCACGACGATCCGGTTGCCCTTGCGGCCCCGGAAGGGATAGCGGCCGGCGAAGTCGTCGATCGCCGCGAGGACGCCGGCGCGCAGCGTCGACTCGCCGGCGGGGGTGAGTGTGCGTACCTTCTCGACGATCTCCGGTGCCCGGCCGGTGCCGGCGCCGACCACCTGTGCGGTGTTGCCGACGTCGTCGCAGCGACCGCCGAACCGGCGCAGTGACAGCGCGTCGTCGTCGGCGGCGTTCTGGGCCGCGGCGCCCACGGCGGCGGCGACCTCGGCGAAGTCGCCGCCCTCCGGGTCCGTCGAGGTGTCGACCAGCAGGGCGGTGCGGTAGTCCGGGATGGCGCGCACCACCAGGACGGTGCCGACGGCGAGCGCGGCGACGACGACCACCGCGACGATCAGCAGAAAGCGCCGCCGACGGCTGCCCGGACGGCCGGTCGTGATGCTCATCGTATGCTCCTCGGGGCCTTGGCGCGGAGCGCGGCGAGCGCCTCGTTCATCGCGTTCACCTCGTCGTTGTACCGGGTGGCCACCCGCTCGAAGGCGGCGTGTTTCGGCCCCAACGGTGTGCCCGAGCGGGCGGTCTCCAGCAGGTCCTCGGCGCTACGCACGACCCGTTGCTGCTGGGCGCGCAGCCGGGACGCCCGGTCGTGGATGTCCCGGGCGGTGGCCGTCTTGGCACGGCCCTGCAGGTCCTCGAATTCGGTGTCGGTGCTCGCGAGGACGTTACGGGCCCGGTCGAGGGTGCGCTCGGCCGTGTCGAGCCGACCGGTGCCGACCGCCTTGACGGCGGCGTTGACCTGCTCGACGGCGGGATTGAGGATGTCGATGATCTCCTTGGCGTTGCGCAGCACCGGTTCGATGTTGGTGAACCAGTCCAGGGCCGCGTCCAGCTCCCCAGGGGTGTCGACGAACATCGGATCGGGGGCGCCGGCGCCGGTCGCGAGCTGGGTGAGCTGCTCCTGCTGGTCGTCGCGTACCTGGTAGCCGATCATCCGGAACTCGATGGCGAGGCCGGCGGCCCTGATCCGGTCGCTGATCTGCCGCTGCACGAACGCTGTGTCCTCGTCGCAGGCGTCGGTGCCGTTGCGTGTCACCACGATGATCCGGTTGACCTGCTTGGCCCGCCGCGCGAACGGCTTGGAGAAGTCGGCGACGGCCTCGACGATGCCGCGTTGCAGGGTCGCCTTGGTGCCCTGGCCGATGCCGCCGACCGCGTCGGCGATCTCCTGGCGGTTGTCGGTGCCGAAGCCGACGAGCTGGCTGGTGTTGTCCTGCGCGCCGCACTCGCCTCCGAAGCGGCGCAGCGCCAGCGCGTCGCTGTCCCCGGAGTTGTCGATCACTTTCCGGAGCGAGTCGGCGATCGTGGCGACCCCCTCGGTGGTGCCGGCGGCGGTGGTGTCGATCAGGAACTCCGTCTTGTAGGTCGGCGCGAACTGTGGCAGCACCCAGGTGACGGTCAGCACGCCGGCACCGGCGAGTACGACCAGCGCGAGGGTGCTCAGCAGCGCGATCCGGACGCTGCGCGGCAGGTTCAGCCGGAACACGTTGCGTTGCCGGCCGTGGTCGCCGACCAGCACGCCCTGGGCGTGCCGCAGGTCGACCGGGCCGGGCTGCCCGGGCACCGAGGCACCTCGGGTCGGTGCTGCGCGCGCCGGCTCCGCCCCGGTCCGCGCCGGCTCCGCCCCGGTCGGCCCGGGCCGGGCGGGTTCCTTCGACTGAGCGGTCATCTCAGGAGAACGTGTTGGTCTGGGTGCCGTGGTCGCCCAGGTAGACACCCTGGGCGCCGCGAAGATCGGTGGTGTATCGCGCGGCCGACTCCCCGCTGCCCGGGAAGGTCAGGGCGAGCACCCGCAGCGCCGCCTCGGCCAGGTCACGATCGTGCTTGGCGCCAGCGTTGGTCAGCTCTGCCACCAGCCGGCCGTACTGGCCGACCGGATCCGCGCGGTACGCGTCCACGATCTCCGCGCCGGCGTCGCGGTCACGTTGTCCGCCGGTGAGTCGGCGTCGTACCAGGGCGACCAGGCCGGCGTAGGCGTCCTGGACGGCTGTCGAGGCGGCGCCGGAGACCCCGGCTGCCGCACCGGCCACCAACGCGGTCACCACGACGGTGATGGGATCCATCAGACTCTGCTCCTGTCGCGCTGGCGGGTGGGACTGCGCTGGCGGTGGGACGAGGCCGGGAGCCGTGCCGCCTCGGGCCACGGTTGACGAGGCAGCGTCCGGACCATGTGTCTATCAATCCACTGTGGGCACTACAAGCCCCCTGACACCAACCTGACAAGGGCTGCCCGAAGGTGGCGAGCGCCCGGTCGATGGTCCGGGTCCGGGTCGGCCGAACGGCGGTCCGATTCGCTACGCGCCGCCCGGCCGTCTCCTGACCGGCGGAGGGCGCGGCGGAGATCGCACGGAACCGGCGAGTGCCGCCGATGGCGAGAGATTCGAGTTCGAGCCCGGCGGCTACCACGAGCGGCGGTACAAGTCCTGCGGCGAGGACACCAGCAAGGGCAACAACAGCGGGCGCGAGACCGGCGACCTGTGCTGGCGGAGCGGCTCCGGGGCACCGCGCCAGACCTGAGGGTCCGGGTACGGCACGACACCGGCAGCGGCCCGTCGGCGCCCGGAATCCGCCCCCGACCGCCTCGCTGCCCGGAATCCGTCCCCCAGGGCCCCGCTGTCTCCCGCAGTGCCCGTCGGTCATTACCCGATCATGGCCGCACGCCCGCGCCGCAGGTGGAACCCTCCTTGGTAGGACCGCGTGGTCGACGAGGGGTGGGAGTGGGCATGCAGGCCAGGACGTTCGTGGTGGACGGCGGCACGAGTGGGCTCGGGATGGAGGTGGCCCGGATCCTCGCCGCCGACCATCGGGTCGTGATCCTGGGCGACGTCCCCGGCGAGGTGTCCCGGGCCCGCGACGAACTGGGTTGCGACGGCATCGTCTGCGACATGTCCCGCAGCGAGCAGGTCCGGGACGCCCTGGCGGAGGTCGTCACCCGGTACGGTCCGATCGACGGGCTGGCCCACTGCGCGGCGATGTGGGCCGGCGGAAGGCTGGAGGAACTCTCCCCGGAGGCGATCCGCCGGGCGGTCGAGGTGAACGTGCTGGGTACGGCGTACCTGATGCACGAGGCGCTGCTGCGGATGCGGGAGCAGGGGTACGGCAACATCGTCTACATCAGCGCGCTCGCCACCGACGTGCCCCGGCCGGGCATCCCGCTCTACCGGGCGACGAAGAGCTTCGGCACCAGCCTGGTCGAGTCGCTGGCCGAGGCGCAGGGCAGCAACAGCATCAAGGTGATGGAGATCCACCCCGGCCCGATGCCGACCAGGCTCCAGGAGCGGGTCGGCGCCGACTTCCTCGACACGACCTTCGCGCCGCCCGAGCAGGTGGCGTCCGAGGTGGTCCGGCTGATGCTGCTCGGCGCCGACGACCTGTACGTCTCGGGCCAGAGAGTGCTCCGCGCCGACGGACGTTGGTAGCCCGGGGCGATGGTCAGCGCCGGGCCGGCTTCCGCCGAGCCACCACCCTCGGCATGGGCGCCACTGCGGGTGGCGGCCTATCGCAGCCTCTGGGTGGCGATGCTGGTCGCCAACATCGGCACCTGGATGCAGACCGTCGGCGCCCAGTGGCTGCTGATCGACGAGCGGAACGCCTCGACCCTGGTCTCCCTGGTACAGACCGCGAGCAGCCTGCCGATCCTGCTGCTCGCGCTCCCCGCCGGTGCCCTGGCCGACACCCTCGACCGGCGTCGGCTGCTGATCGCCGTGCAGTTCTTCATCGTCGGGGTGGGGGTGGCGCTGACCCTGCTCACCGCGGCCGGTCGGATGCCGCCGGCACTGCTGCTCACCCTCACCTTCGCCTTCGGGGTCGGGCAGGCGCTCACCCTGCCGGCCTGGGCCGCGATCATCCCCGACCTGGTGCCGCGCAACCTGCTGCAGCCCGCGTCCGGGCTCGGCTCGATCAGCGTGAACGTGGCCCGCTCGGTCGGCCCGGCGGTGGCCGGCGTGCTGATCGCCCGGATCGGCGTACCGCTGGTCTTCGCCCTGAACACCGTGGCCTTCCTCTTTTTCGCGCTCACCCTGATCCGGTGGCGGGCCGGCAACTCCCGCTCGGTCGAGGTGCCGGAGCGGTTCACCGCGGCGCTCCGGGCCGGTGGCCGGTACGTCCGGCACTCGCCGATGGTGCAGCGGCTGCTGTTGCGGGCGCTGCTCTTCCTGATTCCCGGTAGCGCGCTCTGGGCACTGCTGCCGCTGATCGCCAACCAGCGGCTCGGGCTCGGCGCCGGCGGGTACGGCGTGCTGCTGGCCGCGCTCGGCGTCGGTGCGGTGGCCGGCGGGCTGGCGCTGCCCTGGGTCCGGGCCAAGCTCTCGCCGAACCTCTTCCTGCTGGTCGCCGGGCTGGCCTACGGGGCGGCGACGCTCGTGGTGGCGCTGGTCCCGATCGAGGTGGTGGTGCTGGTCGCGCTGGTACCGGCCGGGCTGGCCTGGGTGACGGTGCTCTCCAACCTCACCGCGGAGATGCAGCTCTTCCTCCCCGGCTGGGTACGCGCCCGCGGCCTCGCCGTCTACCAGGTGGTGTTCGCCGGTGCGCAGGCGATCGGCGCGCTGGCCTGGGGCATCGTCGCCGACGCGGCGAGCCTGATCCTCGCGCACGTCGCCGCCGGGTTGCTGATGATCATTGGTGCGCTGACGGTGAGGATGTGGCCGCTGCCGGACCTGCGTGCCGTGCGGCAGGACCCGGCGACGCACTGGCCCGACCTCGAACTGGTGCACGAGCCGGACCCGAGTGTCGGGCCGGTGATCGTGGTGGTGACGTACACGGTCCGGGAGGATCGGCGGGAGCGGTTCGTCGCCGCCATGCAGGAGGTCCGGGCGGCCCGACGGCGTACCGGCGCGTCGCGCTGGGGCCTGTACCGGGAGGGCGAGTCGGGGGACCTCTTCGTGGAGATCTACGAGCTTTCCTCCTGGGACGAGCACCTGCGCCAGCACGGCGGCCGGCTGACCAAGGCGGACCAGGTGGCCGAGCTGCGGGCGCTGGAACACGCCGAGGGGCTGCCACAGGTCAGCCACCTGCTGCCGGCCGAGGCCGCCCCGTGAGGTGTCCCGGCCCCATGAGGTGTCCCCGGGGCCGGGTGGGCCGGTGGCCCCGGCTGGGCGGGCCCGGCGACTTAGGCTAGCCTAAGCTCATGGCGGAAAGTTCGAAGGAAACCGGGATCAGGTACGCCGAGGTGCTGCGGACGGCGTGGCTCACGCCACACATGATCCGGGTGGTGCTCGGCGGAGAGGGGCTGGCCGGGTTCGCCGCGGACACCTACACCGACCACTACGTGAAGTTGATCTTTCCGCCGGCCGGTGTCGACTATCCGGTGCCGCTCGACCTCGACCTCGTCAAGCGCGAACTACCCCGTGACCAGTGGCCCCGGCTGCGCACGTACACCGTGCGGGCCTGGGACACGGCGGCCCGGGAGCTGACCCTGGACTTCGTCTACCACGGCGACCGAGGGCTGGCCGGCCCGTGGGCCGCCGGAGCCCGGCCGGGAGACCGGGTGATGTTCCGGGGGCCCGGCGGCGGGTACGCCCCGGACCCGACGGCCGACTGGCACCTGCTGGTCGGCGACGAGAGCGCCCTGCCGGCGATCGGTGCCGCGCTGGAGTGGCTGCCGCACGGCGCCCCGGCCCGGGTCTTCGTCGAGGTCGCCGGCCCGGACGAGGAGCAGCACCTGGCCACCAAGGCGTCCGCCGAGATCGTCTGGGTGCACCGCGCCGGACGGGTCGTCGGCGAGGCCCTCGTCGAGGCGGTGCGCGCGGCCACCTTCCCGCTCGGTGACGTGCACGCCTTCGTGCACGGTGAGGCGTACTTCGTCCGCGAGCTACGCCGGATGTTCCGCGGCGAACTCCGGGTGCCGAAGGAGCGGCTCTCCATCTCCGGTTACTGGCGTCGCGGTGACGACGACGAGAGCTGGCGGGCCGCCAAGCCCGACTGGAACCGGCAGGTCGAGGCCGAGGAGTCGGTGACCGCCCGCTGAACCGCCTCGCGCACCGGCCACCCCTTCGCCGCCCACGTCCGCCCGACAGGGCAGGATGTAGCCCGGAGGGGGTGAGGCGGTGGCCGGGCGGATCCGTGACGAGGACATCGCGCTGGTGCGGGAGCGCACCTCGATCGCGGACATCATCTCCGAGACCGTCACGCTCCGGTCGGCCGGCGGCGGCAACCTCAAGGGACTCTGCCCGTTCCACGACGAGAAGACCCCGTCGTTCACCGTGGCCCCTGCTCGAAATGTCTATTTTTGTTTTGCCGGTGACACCAGGGTGCTCACCAGGTCCGGCGTACGGGAGATCCGGGACATGGCCGGAGGCAGCCACTCGGTGCTGACCACCGGGGGGCGGTGGGTCGAGGCTCCCTTCTACTCGTTCGGTGAGCAGCCCGTCCTGCGGGTGCACCTGAGCCGGAACGGGCAGAAAAAGGTGATCCGGGCGACGGTGAACCACCGCTGGTTCGTCCGGGCGGGGCGGGACCGCAAGCGGCACCTGGAGCGGGTGACGGAACAGTTGCGGACAGGTGACCGGCTGGCTTACGCCTATCCGCGGTCGCTGACCACGCGCGACGGTGGCCACGAACTGCGCCCGTCCCCGTACGGGATCGCCCGGGGCATCGTCTTCGGCGACGGCACCCTGCTCAGTGGCGGCAGCGTGGCCCTTCTCTGCGGCGGCAAGGACGCCGAACTGCTCAAGTGGTTCCCGCTGAGCCACACCTACCAGCGAGACAACGGGCTGACCGTGACCGGCCTGCCGGCGTACTTCAAGACGGAGCTGCCACCGCTCGACGAGTCGCTGTCCTACCTTTTCGGTTGGCTGGCCGGCTACTTCGCGGCGGACGGGGACGTCGCCGCCGACGGTTGCATCTCGCTCAACTCGACCTCACGCACCCACCTGGAGTTCGTCCGCGACCTCTGCACCCGGATCGGCGTCGGCAGCTACGGCATCCGGGAGTACATCCGTACCGGCTTCAAGGACTACCTCCGGCCAAATGGCGAGCTGGGGTACACCGGCCCGGTGTACCGGCTGACCCTGATGGGTTCGGACCTGCCGGAGGACTTCTTCCTGATCTCCGCCCACCGGGAGCGATTCCTCGCCCACCGCAAGGCGTACGAGCGCCGGGGTTGGACCGTCGAGCGGGTCGAGGACGACGGCGAGGTGGAGGAGGTCTTCTGCCCGGTGGTCGAGGGCACCCACGCGTTCGTGCTGGAGGACAACATCCTCACCGGCAACTGTCACGGCTGTGGGGCCGGCGGGGACGCCATCAAGTTCCTGATGGACGCCGAGCACCTGACCTTCGTCGAGTCGGTCGAACGCCTCGCCGACCGGGCCAACATCCAACTGCGTTACATCGAGGCCGGCCCCGCCCCGGTCCGGCCGCAGCAGGGCCAGAAGCAGCGGCTGGTCGCCGCGCACGCCGCCGCCGCCGAGTTCTACGCCGGCCAGCTCGGCACCGCCGGGGCCCGGGCGGCGCGGGAGTTCCTGGCCCAGCGCGGCTTCGACCGTACGGCGGCGCAGACGTACGGCTGCGGTTTCGCCCCGGACGCCTGGGACCTGCTCACCAAGCACCTACGGCAGAAGGGCTTCACCGGCCAGGAACTCGTCACCGCCGGGCTGGCCCGCGAGGCGCGATCCGGCTCGCTGATCGACCGGTTCCGGCGCCGGCTGCTCTGGCCGATCAAGGACCTGACCGGCGACGTGATCGGCTTCGGCGCCCGCAAGCTGTTCTCCGACGACGACGGCCCGAAATACCTGAACACCCCCGAGACGCCGATCTACAAGAAGTCGCACGTGCTCTACGGCATCTCCCAGGCGAAGCGGGAGATCGCCCGGCAGGGGCGGGCGGTGATCGTCGAGGGGTACACCGACGTGATGGCCTGCCACCTGGCCGGCGTACCGACGGCGGTGGCGACCTGCGGCACCGCCTTCGGCGCGGACCACATCTCGGTGCTGCGCCGGCTGCTGATGGACACCGACGCGGTGGCGGGCGAGATCATCTTCACCTTCGACGGTGACGCCGCCGGGCAGAAGGCGGCGCTGCGGGCCTTCGAGGACGACCAGCGGTTCGTCGGGCGTACCTTCATCGCGATCAGCCCGGACAACATGGATCCCTGCGAGCTTCGGCTGGCAAAGGGCGACCTCGCGGTCCGGGACCTGGTCGCCCGCCGCGAGCCGCTGGTCGACTTCGCGCTGCGCCAGGTGCTGCGCCGGTACGACCTGGACACCGTCGACGGTCGGGTGGAGGCGATGCGCCGGGCGGCGCCGCTGGTGGCCAAGCTCAAGGACCGGGAGAAGCGCCCGGAGTACGTCCGCAAGCTCGCCGGCGACCTCGGCATGGAGATCGAGCCGGTGCAGCGGGCGGTGCTCGATGCCGCCGCGCAGGGGACCGGGCAGTCGCGCCGGGGCAACGGTGCCGGGCCGACCCCGCCGCAGCGGCGGACAATCGAGCCGGTGGTGGACAACCCGCAGTCGCTGGTGGAGCGGGAGGCGCTCAAGCTCGCCCTCCAGGTGCCGGTGCTGGCCGGCCCGATGTTCGACGCGCTCGCGGCGGAGGTGTACCTGCACCCCGTACACCGGGTGGTCCGGGCCGCGATCGAGGCGGCCGGCGGCGCGACGGCGGCGACCACCGGGGCGGTCTGGATCGAGCGGGTCCGGGACGCCTGCGGCGACCTGGCCGCCGCGGCGCTCGTCGGCGAGCTGGCCGTGGAGCCGCTGCGGCTCGACACCGAGCCCGACCCGCGGTACGTCTCGATCACCCTGGCCCGGCTGGAGTGGGGGTCGGTGACCACCCGGATCCGGGACCTGAAGTCGAAGGTGCAGCGGGTCAACCCGACGGCGAACAAGGACGAGTACTTCGCGCTCTTCGGTGAGCTGCTCTCTCTGGAGCAGCACGCACGAGCCCTGCGCGAGCAGGCGATGGGAGGGCTGTAGCCGATGGAGGCGTTCAACCTGTTCCGTCGTGGCCGGAAGCTGCCGGCCGATCGGCGTCCGGCGCTGGAGCGCGGCGAGCGGGTGCTGGACTGGGCCAGGGTGGGTGACGGCGACGAGATCGTGGTGGTCACGGACCGGGGGCTCTGGCTGCCGGGGGAGGCCGCGCGGCTGGGCTGGCACGAGGTGCACAAGGCGATCTGGTCGGGTCGGGACCTGGCGATCACCCCGGCCGAGCCGGTCGGGGAGCGGGCCGGCTATCGGGTGGTGGCCGACGGGCCGGTCCGGACGTACCTGCTGGTCGATCCGGGTGACGTGCCGCACCAGGTACGGGCCCGGGTGACCCGGTCGGTGGCGTACACGGCACACCACGGGTTGCCCGACGGCGGTCTGCGGATCGCGGCCCGCCAGGTGCGCGGCGTCGACGGCCTGACCTGGACGGTCCGCTACGACCCCGGTACGCCGGTCGACGACCCGGCGGTGGTGGCCGAGACCGACCGGCTGGTGGCGGAGGCCCTGTCCGGCGTCGACCCGGACCTCTGAGTCTCCGCCCGCCGTCGGTGATCCGACCCGGAGCCGGCCCGGTTGCTGTCGGGCCGACCCGGGAGCCGGCCCGGCAGAAAACTCGGTGGACGTGTCGGACCCGGCGGCTAGGGTCGAGCCCGTGGCAAAGGACGAGATCCTCATCCGGGCGCGAGGGCTGGTCAAGCGGTTCGGGGAATTCATTGCGGTCGATGGGATCGACGTCGACGTGCGGGCGGGGGAGGCGTTCGGCTTCCTCGGGCCCAACGGCGCCGGCAAGAGTTCGACGATGCGCATGGTCGGCTGTGTCTCGCCACCGACCGACGGCGAGTTGCAGATCATGGGGATGGATCCCCGGCGGGACGGTCCGGCGATCCGGGCCCGGCTCGGCGTCTGTCCGCAGTCGGACAACCTCGACCCGGAGCTGACCGTCCGGGAGAACCTCACCACCTATGCGCGCTACTTCGGCATCCCGCGCCGGGTGGCCCGGGAGCGCGCCGCCGAGCTGCTCGACTTCGTGCAGCTCGCGGAGCGGGCGGGCAGCAAGGTGGAGCCACTCTCCGGCGGGATGAAACGCCGGCTCACCATCGCCCGCGCGCTGGTCAACGAGCCCGACATCGTGCTGCTCGACGAGCCGACCACCGGGCTGGACCCGCAGGCCCGGCACCTGGTCTGGGAGCGGCTCTTCCGGCTCAAGCAGCAGGGCGTCACGCTGGTGCTGACCACTCACTACATGGACGAGGCCGAGCAGCTCTGCGACCGGCTGGTGGTGATGGACGGGGGCCGGATCGCCGCCGAGGGCTCGCCGCGCTCGCTGATCGACCGTTACTCCACCCGCGAGGTGGTCGAGCTGCGCTTCGCCGCCGAGAGCCAGGAGGCGTTCGCCGGCAAGCTGGACGGGCTCGCCGAGCGGATCGAGGTGTTACCCGACCGGATCCTGCTCTACGTCACCGACGGCGACGCCGCGGTGGCCGAGGTGCACGCCCGGGCGCTGACCCCGAGCAGCGTGCTGGTCCGGCGCAGCAGCCTGGAGGACGTCTTCCTGCATCTCACCGGCCGGACGCTGGTGGACTGAGATGGCGCTTCTGGAGGCCGCGGCGGCCACCCGACCGCGGACCGGACTGGTCGGGCGGTTCCCCGCGCTCGCCGTGCTCGAATATCACCTTGTCGCCTACCGCCGCACCTGGCGGGCCGGTGTCTTCTCGTCGTTCCTGTTGCCGCTGCTCACCGTCGTCGGCTTCGGGGTGGGCGTCGGGGCGTACGTCGACGCTCCGGTGGCCGGGGTGTCGTACCTCGACTTCCTCGTGCCGGGTCTGATCGCCTCGACCGCGCTCCAGGTGGCGATCGGCGAGTCGACCTGGCCGGTGCTCGGCAACTTCGAGTGGGTCAAGATCTACTTTGCGCAGGCCGCGACGCCGCTGCGGGTCGTCGACATCCTCGGCGGTCAGCTCGGATTCGTGCTGTTCCGGGTGCTCACCAGCAGCCTCGCCTTCCTGCTCGTGGCGGCGGCCTTCGGCACGCTGCACTCGCCGTGGGTGCTGGCCACGCTCCCGCTGGTGGCGCTGATCGCGGCGGCGGTGGCCGCGCCGGTCTTCGCCTACAGCTCCTCGGTGCGCAGCGACAGTTACCTCGCGCTGCTGTTCCGGTTCGGGGTGATCCCGATGACCCTCTTCGCCGGGGTGTTCTTCCCGGTCGAGTCGCTGCCGGCGGTGCTGCGCTGGCTGGCGTACGCGTCCCCGCTCTGGCACGGCGTGGACCTGTGCCGGGCCGCCACCCTCGGCGTCGCGCCGACCTGGTCGGTCGCTGGCCACCTGCTCTACCTCGCCGCCTGGGTGGCCGTCGGGTGGTGGCTGGCGCGCGCGGCGTTCCGTCGCCGACTGGTGGTCTGAGCCGCCGCCGGTCAGTCTCCACCGGCACCCCTGTCCGACCCGAACCAGAGGAGAGGCTTCCGTGGTCAGCATCGTCCTGCCTCGGCTGATCAGTTTCGAGGGCGCACCCCGCCGCGCCACCTCGGTGGCCGAGCGCAACGTCGCGGCGCTGAAGTCCGCGTACTGGGTGGTGCTGATCTCGGGCTTCTTCGAGCCGTTGCTCTACCTGCTCTCCATCGGCGTCGGGGTGGGAAAGCTGGTCGGCGACATGACGCTGCCGACCGGCACCGTGGTGTCGTACGCGGCGTTCGTGGCACCGGCGATGCTGGCCGCCTCGGCGATGAGCGGGGCGCTGGCCGAAACGACATTCAACTTTTTCGGCAAGATGAAGTACATGAAGCTGTACGAGGGGATCCTGGCCACCCCGGTGCAGCCGTTCGAGATCGCCCTCGGTGAGCTGGGCTGGGCGATGCTCCGGGGCAGCCTCTACTCGGCGGCGTTCCTGGCCGTGATGGTGGGGCTGGACCTGACCAGCGCGGTCCGGGCGCTGATCGCCTTTCCGGCCGCCGTGCTGGTCGGCTTCGCGTTCGGGGCGCTGGGCATGGCGCTCTCCACCTTCATGCGCAGTTGGCAGGACTTCGACCTGATGGGTTCGGCCCAGTTCACCCTCTTCCTCTTCTCCGGGACCTTCGTGCCGGCCGAGGCGTACCCGTTGGTGCTGCACTGGCTGATCGAGGCGACACCGCTCTACCGCGCGGTGCATCTGGTCCGGGGCATCTCGGTGGAGGGCGGCGGCTGGGGTCAACTCGTCGACGTGCTCTATCTGGTCGCGCTGACCGCGCTCGGCCTGGTCGTCGCCGGCCGCCGGATGGGCCGGCTGCTCTGCAAGTGAGGCCACGGGTCTGCCGTGAGATTGCCGGCCGGCTGCGGCCGTTGCGCCCGACGCGACCGCCTCGGATGACTACTTTAAGTAGTTGACCGACAGCGCCGGTCCGGCGGTGGTTCGCATCGTCCGGCGGCGCCGTGGCGAGGAGGGCCGGATGACTGGCAAGCGGACGGCGGGGTCACCGGGCCGGCTGCCCCGGAGCGCCTGGGCCGGGGTGCTGCGCCGGACCCTGCGGGAGGCGCAGGCGGACAACGTCACGGACTGGGCGGCGGCGCTGACCTACTACGCGGTGCTGTCGCTCTTTCCGGCCCTGCTGGTCCTGGTGGCGGTGCTGGGTCTGCTCGGCGACGCCGCGGTGCGGGGGGTCCGGAACGTGGTCCGGGACGTCGTACCCGCGCCGGCCGCCCGGGACATCCTGCTCGCCGGGATCGACCAGGTCCAGGGCAGCTCCGGGACGGCGAGCCTGGTCGCGGTCCTCGGCATCCTCGGCGCGTTCTGGACGGCCTCCGGCTACCTCGGCGCCTTCACCCGGGCCGCCAACGCCATCTACGACGTGCCGGAGGGACGACCGTTCAGCCGGACCCTGCTGCTCCGGATCGGCCTGACCGCCCTGGTCGGGCTGCTGGCGTTGATCAGCCTGGTGCTCCTGGTGTTCAGTGGGCGGCTCTCCGCCGAGGTGGGCCGGCGACTGGGGGTGGGTGAGGCCGGAGTGACGGCGTGGGACATCGGCAAGTGGCCGGTACTGGTGCTGCTGGTCAGTCTGATCTTCGCAGTCCTCTACTGGGGGGCACCCAACGCGCGTCAGCGGTTCCGGTGGATCAGTCCCGGTGGCGCCTTCGCCGTACTGGCCTGGGCGGTGGTTTCCGCCGGCTTCGCGCTCTACGTCAGCTACTTCGCCTCGTACAACCGGACGTACGGCTCGCTGGCCGGAGTGATCGTCTTCCTGGTCTGGCTCTGGCTCTCCAACGTGGCCGTCCTGCTCGGCGCCGAGTTGAGCGCTGAGCTGGAGCGGGAGCGGACGATCCGGATGGGTGGGCCGGCGGACCGGGAGCCGTACCTCCCGCTCCGGGACGACCGCAAGCTCAGGAAACGGGACCGGGACTGAGGACCGGGAGACCGCACCGGGCGAGGTGCGGTCTTTCCTTGATCAACAACTAACTTTCGTCCGATAGGACAAAAGTTAGCGTCATCTTGGATGAAGCTCTAGACATGTGCTCCGGAAGGCTCCTACTGTGACGGGCACAGCGCGCTGGCGTTGCGTCGACGTGCACGAGTGCCTGACGGAGGTGAGTCCCTGTGCGCACCCCGGGAGCGCTGCATCTGCGGCTGCTGAGGCTGTTGCGCGACGAGGGTGCGGTGTCCCGGGCCGAACTGGCGGACCGGTTGCAGATACCTCGGCCGCGCCTGCTCGCCGAGCTGGAGCGCCTGGTCAGCCTCGGCTACGTCGCGGAGGCCGGACTCGCCGCATCCCGGGGCGGGCGCCGCTCCACACTTGTCGAACTCAGCCCCGACCTGCGGTTCGCCGCCGTCGACCTGGGCGCCAGCTCGATCGACGTCGAGGTGGTCAACGGCCGGCTCGAACCCGTCACCGCGTACGCCGAGACCAGCGACATCCGCTCCGGCCCCAAGGTCATCCTGCAGCGGGTGCACGAACTGCTGCACAAGGCGAAGGTCGACGGGGCGTACGAGCGGCTGCACGCCGTCGGCATCGGCGTACCGGGGCCGGTGAGCTTCCGGGACGGCGTACCGGTCTCGCCGCCGATCATGCCCGGCTGGGACCGCTTCCCCGTCCGCGAACTGCTGACCCGGGAGCACGGCTGCCCGGCGGTGGTGGACAACGACGTCAACATCATGGCCATCGGTGAGCGGCACGGCGGAGTGGCGCACTCGGTCGACGACTTCCTGTTCGTCAAGATCGGTACCGGCATCGGCTGCGGCATCTACCTCTCCGGCGAGGTCTACCGGGGCACCGACGGCTGCGCCGGGGACATCGGGCACATCCAGGTCGAGTCGCACGGTCCGATGTGCTCCTGCGGCAACCTCGGCTGCCTGGAGGCGCTGTTCAGCGGCGCTGCGCTGGCCAAGGAGGCCACCGTGGCGGCCCGCAGCGGCACCTCGCCGGCGCTCGCCGAGCGACTCGCCGCCTCCGGCGCGGTCACCGCGCTCGACGTCGCCGAGGGCGCCATCGAGGGGGACGTGACCTGCATCCGGCTGATCCGCGACGGTGGTCGGCGGGTCGGCGGCGTACTGGCCGGCCTGGTCAGCTTCGCCAACCCGTCGATGATCGTCATCGGCGGTGGGCTGGCCCAGCTCGGCCACATCCTGCTCGCGGAGATCCGCAGTGTGGTCTACCGGCGCTCGCTGCCGCTGGCCACCGGCAACCTGCCGGTGGTGCTCTCCGAACTCGGCCCCCGGGCGGGGGTCGCCGGCGCCGCCGTGCTCGCCACCGATGTCGCGTTCGCGGAGGCGTCATGACGGCAGCACGGGACAGTCTGGACAGCGGCGAGGTCGTCCTCCGGCTCACCGACGTGGTGAAGACCTTTCCCGGGGTACGCGCGCTGGACGGGGTGCAGTTGGAGGTACGGGCCGGCGAGGTGCACTGCCTGCTCGGTCAGAACGGCGCGGGCAAGTCGACGCTGATCAAGGTGCTCTCCGGCGCCCACCAGCCCGACTCCGGGCAGGTGGAGTGGCTCGGCCAGCCGGTGTCGCATCGCAACCCGCAGGCCGCGATGAGGGCCGGCATCGCCACCATCTACCAGGAGCTCGACCTGGTCGAGGACCTGTCGGTGGCCGAGAACGCCTTCCTCGGGCACGAGCCGCGCCGGCTCGGCTTCGTCCGGCGCGGACACATGGCCCGGCAGACCCGCCAGATCCTGGCCCGGCTCGGGCACCCGGACATCCCGCCCCGCCGGATGGTCCGCTCGCTGCCGTCGGCCGGCAAGCAGATCGTCAGCATGGCCCGGGCGCTCTCGCACGAGGCCCGGCTGATCATCATGGACGAACCGAGCGCGGTGCTGGCGCACGACGAGGTCGGCAACCTGTTCCGGATCATCCGGGAGCTGACCGCGCAGGGCATCGCGGTCATCTACATCTCGCACCGGCTGGAGGAGATCCGCGAGATCGGCGACCGGGTCACCGTACTCAAGGACGGCCGGACCACCGCGGCGAACCTGCCGGCCCGGACCACCCCGACCCGCGACCTGGTCAGCCGGATGACCGGCCGGACCATCGAGTACGTCTTCCCGGACCGCCCCGCCGAGACGCCCGCGGCCGAGGAACTGCTCCAGGTGCGCGACCTCGGCCGGGAGGGCGAGTTCACCGACGTGTCGCTGACCGTGCGGGCCGGTGAGATCGTCGGCATCGCCGGCCTGGTCGGCTCGGGCCGCTCCGAACTGCTGGAGACCATCTTCGGCGCCCGGCAGGCCAGCTCCGGCACGGTGTCGATGGCCGGCCGGCAGGTCCGGCCGGGCAGCGTCGGCGCCGCCGTCCGGGCCGGCATGGGGATGGCGCCGGAGGAGCGCAAGAGCCAGGCGCTGCTGCTCGGCGACCCGGTCTACCGCAACATCACGCTGGCCACCTTCACCCGCTGGGCCCGGCTGGGCTTCACCGACGCGGGCCGGGAGCGGGCCGAGGCGAGCGAGGTCGCCGACCGGCTGGAGTTGCGGCCCCGGGACGTCCGGCGACCGGTCCGGACGCTCTCCGGCGGCAACCAGCAGAAGGTCGTGGTCGGCCGCTGGCTGCTCGGCGACACGAAACTGCTGCTGCTCGACGAGCCGACCCGGGGCGTCGACGTCGGCGCCCGGGCCGAGCTGTACCAGGTGATCCGGGGGCTGGCCGCCCGGGGCGTGGGCGTACTGCTGGTCTCCAGCGAGGTGCCGGAGGTGCTCGGCCTGGCCGACCGCGTGCTGGTGATGCGGGAGGGCCGGGTGGTGCACGAGGCCCCGGCGGGAGAACTCGACGAAGACACCGTGCTCGACCTCGTGATGGCGGGGTCGCTGATGGAGGGGGCGCCAGCGTGACCGAACGTACCGAGACCGCCGCGCCGGCGGGCACGGCGCCGCCCGTGGACCGGCCGTCGTCGGTGTCGCCGGCACCGGCCGGAGCGGCGGCCCATCAGGGTGCCGGGGCGGCCGCGAACTCCACCGGCCGGTGGAGCGGCGACGCGGGTGAGGCCTTCCGGCGCAACCTGGGACTGGTCGGGGTACTGGTGGTGCTGGTCGTGATCGGCATCGTCACCCGCCCCGACCTGTACGGCGACTCGGCCTGGGTGCGGTCGAACATCTTCTCGATCCTCACCCTGGCCTCGGTGGTCGGCGTGGTGACGGTGGGCATCACCTTCGTGATCATCGGTGGCGGGATCGACCTCTCGGTGGGCGCGATCGTGGCGCTGGCCGGGGTCTGGAGCACCACGGTCGCGACCCAGAGCTTCGGCGCCGGAGGGATGATCTTCACCGCGATCGTGGTGGCGACCTGCGTCGGGCTGGTCAACGGCCTGCTGATCTCGTACGGCCGGCTGGTGCCGTTCATCGCCACCCTGGCCATGCTGGTCGCCGCCCGGGGCCTGGCCGCGGAGATCTCCGACAAGCAGACCCAGGTCTCGAACAACGCGACAATCAACGGCATCGCCAGCACGGATGTGCTGGGCATCCCGGTGCTGGTCTTCATCCTCGCCGGGGTGGTCGCGGCCGGCTGGGTGCTGCTCAACCGCACCACCTTCGGCCGGCGTACGGTCGCGGTCGGTGGCAACCCGGAGGCGGCCCGGCTGGCCGGCATCAACGTACGCCGGCACACCATGCTGCTCTACGCGCTCTCCGGCCTCTGCTGCGGAATCGCCGCGATCATGCTCACCGCGCAGGCCAACTCCGCGCAGGCGGCGATGGCGAACCTCTACGAACTGGACGCGATCGCCGCGGCGATCATCGGTGGCACGCTGCTCAGCGGCGGCCGGGGCACCATCATCGGCTCCCTGCTCGGCGTGATCATCTTCGCCACCATCACCAACCTGTTCGCGATCAACGGCCTCTCCACCGAGGCACAGAACATGGTCAAGGGCGGCATCATCGTCGCCGCCGTACTGCTCCAGCAGTTCCGGTTCAAGTCGGTCACCCAACTCCTCGCCCGCAACAGGCTCACCTCGACGAACTGACCCACCCGCAACCCCTCTCCCGGTGGCTCCCGCCGCCGGTGGCCGGCCCGGTCACCGGCCGGTGCACCCCACCCACCCCTCGAATAACCAGGAGGTCGTCATGACCCAGCACGATCCGCTCCGGCCGGTGCGCGACCTGTCCCGCCGCCGGCTGCTGCTCGGCGGGGCGGCGGTGGGCGCCGGTGCCCTGCTCACCGCCTGCACCAGCAACGAGACCGGTTCCGGTGCCGGCGGGAACGAGCAGGTCAAGGAGGCCGACAGCTCGGCCAACCCGAACAGTGCCCCGGGGCAGAAGGTCGTGATCGGCTTCTCCGCACCGGCCGCCGACCACGGCTGGCTCGCCGCGATCACCAAGAACGCCGAGGCGCAGGCGAAGGTCTACTCCGACGTGGAGTTCAAGATGGTGGCCGCCGGAGCGGACGCCGCCGCCCAGCGGGCCGCGCTGCAGACCCTGATCGCGCAGAAGCCGAACGTGATCGTCATGCTCCCGCACGACGGCAAGGAGCTGAACGCCTCCGGGCTGGCGGCGATGAAGGCCGGCATCCCGGTGGTCAACCTGGACCGGGCCTTCCCGGACGCGCTGGCGTACCGGCTCCAGATCAAGGGCGACAACTACGGCATGGGGGTCGCCGCCGGTCGCTACATCGGCGAGCAGATGAAGACCAAGGGGATCGCCAACCCGATCATCGGCGAGATCGCCGGCATGGATGAGCTGGAGCTGACCCAGGAGCGGTCCGCCGGCTTCGCCGCCGAACTGGCCGTCTACGGCTTCAAGGTGACCAACCGGCGGGCCGCCCGGTTCACCGCCGACACCGGCCAGAGCGAGGCCTCGCAACTGCTCCAGGCGCTGCCCAAGATGGACGCGCTGTGGAACCACGACGACGACCAGGGCATCGGGGTACTGGCCGCGATCAAGCAGGCCAACCGCTCCGAGTTCATCATGGTCGGCGGCGCCGGCTCCAAGGCCGCCATCGACGCGATCGCGGCCGACAACAGCGTCCTGAAGGCAACCGTCACCTACAGCCCCTCGATGGCCTCGTCGGCGGTCTCGCTGGCCCGGCTCATCGCCCAGGGCAGGGGCATGTCCGACCTGGTCGAGCTGCAGGTGCCGAAGGAGATCACCTTGGCCTCCGAGACGATCACGAAGGAGAACGCGAGCGCGTACGCCAAGCTCGGGTTCTGACACACCGGGGGGAGACCCACCTTGTCCACGAACGAGAAAGAACTGCGGGTCGGCATGGTCGGCTACGCGTTCATGGGCGCCGCGCACTCGCAGGCGTGGCGGACCGTGAACCGCGTCTTCGACCTGCCGGTACGCGCCCGGATGGCCCTGATCTGCGGCCGGGACGAGTCCAAGGTCGCCGACGCGGCCGACCGGCTCGGCTGGGAGGGCCACACCACCGACTGGCGGGAACTGATCGCCCGGGACGACATCGACATCGTCGACGTCTGTACGCCCGGCGACAGCCACGCCGAGATCACCATCGCGGCCCTGGCGGCGGGCAAGCACGTCCTGTGCGAGAAGCCGCTGGCCAACACGGTCGAGGAGGCGCGGGCCATGGTCGCCGCGGCGGCCAAGGCCCAGGCGGTGGGCGTACGGGCGATGTGCGGGTTCAACTACCGCCGGGTACCCGCGGTCAGCCTGATGCGGGAGCTGGTCGCCTCCGGCCGGCTCGGCGTGATCCGGCACGTCCGCGCGGTCTACCTGCAGGACTGGATCAGCGATCCGCAGTTCCCGCTGGTCTGGCGGCTCCAGAAGGACAAGGCCGGGTCCGGTGCGCTCGGCGACATCGGGGCGCACATCATCGACCTGACCCAGTTCGTGACCGGTCAGCGGATCGCCGGGGTCAGCGCGATCACCGAGACCTTCGTCAGAGAGCGGCCGCTGCCGGCCTCCTCGAGCGGACTGGCCGCCTCGGCCGACGGTGCCGGGGCCGCGACGGGTCAGGTCACCGTCGACGACGCGGCGATCTTCGTGGCCCGGCTCGACGGCGGCGGACTCGCCACCTACGAGGCGACCCGGTTCGCCACCGGCCGGCGCAACGGGCTGCGGGTCGAGATCAACGGTTCGCTCGGCTCGGTGGCGTTCGACCTGGAACGCCTCAACGAGCTGGAGTTCTACGACGCCACCGAACCCGGCGCCGAGCAGGGCTTCCGGCGGATCCTGGTGACCGAGGGCGACCACCCGTACATGGCGGCGTGGTGGCCGCCGGGGCACATCATCGGGTACGAGCACTCGTTCACGCACGAGCTGCGCGACTTCCTCGCGGCGATCGCCACCGGCTCGGACCCCACCCCGTCCTTCGCCGAGGCGCTGCAGGTTCAGCTCGTGCTGGACGCCGTGGCCCGCTCGGCGGAGCGGGATTCGTCCTGGACGCCGGTGGAGCCGGTGCCCGCCCCGATCGTCGCGTAACCCGGTAGGTACCACCCAACCGCGTAGCCCAAACTGTCCACCCGTCGGGTGGCCCGGCCCGGGACCCGGGCCGGCGAACCCGACCCGAGCTTTCCGGAACGACCGGCGAGGGTCCGATCGCGGTTTGCGCCCCGCGACCGGAGGGAGGTCGGACCGGAAGGAACCGCACGCGCCCGACGGAGCCCGCTCCGGCCGGGTCGTGCGACAGGTGACACGGCCGTCCGGTGTGGCCGGACCGGGATTCCCCGGTCGCACCGGACGCCGTGCACACCCGCGGTGGCACAACCGCGCGGTACGCCACCGGTGGCACAACTACACAGTGGACCGCGACCGGAGCCGGCAACGCCGCCGCCCGGTCGCCTCGGATCGGGGGAGGCAGGACCGCGACGCCGACCGGCCCTGCCTACCAAGCCCCGTCCGCCCGCACGGTCACGGGCCCGGGCAGTGCCGTTGCCGCCGACTCCGGCGCTGCCGCACGGGATGTTCCACCGCGACGGTCGGGCGGGCGGGGCGCTTTGCTCGACTGCGAGGCAAGATGTCTCGATAGGCGGATTCGACGGGTCGCTCCGAGCCCGGTTCCGTCGAACAACCTCCGGCCGGCTCAGGCCGTCCGGCACGGGAGGGAGGAGCACTGATGCGTACGGGTCTATGGCTGGTTGGCGGACGTGGTTCAGTCGCGGTGACCAGCACCGTCGGGGCGTTGGCCCTGCGGGCCGGGCTCGCCGGGCCGACGGGCTGCGTGACCGAGTTGCCGGCGCTGCGTACCGCCGCCCTGCCGGCCATGGCCGACCTGGTCTTCGGCGGGCACGACATCGCCACCACCCCGCTGGTGAAGAAGGCGGAGTCGCTGGCCGCGACGGGCGTACTGCCGGCCCGGCTGGTGGCGGCGCTGGCCGAGGAACTCGGCACGGTCGAGGCCGAGCTGCGCCCGGCGCCGACCGGTGGCCCGCAGGCCGCCGTCGTCGAGGCGATCGTCGCCGACCTGACCGGTTTCCGCGTACGGCACCGGCTGGACCAGGTGGTGGTGGTCAACGTCTCCTCGACCGAGCCGACTCCGGACCCGCACCCGGCGCACGCCCGACTCTCCGAACTGGACACCGCCCTCGCCGACGGGAGCCCGCTGCCGGCCAGCTCGACCTACGCCTACGCTGCCTTCACCGCCGGCTGCTCCTACGTGGACTTCACCCCGTCCACCGGCGCCCGGCTGCCCGCGCTCGACGAACTCGCCCAGCGGGCCGGCCTGCCGTACGCCGGGCACGACGGCAAGACCGGGGAGACCCTGGTGAAGTCGGTCCTCGCCCCGATGTTCGCGATGCGGCACCTGCGGGTACGGAGCTGGTCCGGCACCAACCTGCTCGGCGGCGGCGACGGGGCCAACCTGGCCGAACCGGCGGCGAACGCGGCCAAGTCCGCCAGCAAGCAGCGGGTACTCGGGGAGACCCTGGGCTACGTCCCGCAGGGCAACACCCGGATCGAGTACGTCGACGACATCGGCGACTTCAAGACCGCCTGGGACCTGGTCACCTTCGCCGGCTTCCTCGGTACTCCGATGCGGATGGAGTTCACCTGGCACGGCTGCGACTCCTCGCTCGCCGCGCCGCTGGTGCTCGACCTGGCCCGGCTGACCGCCGCCGCGCACCGGGCCGGCCGGAGCGGGCCCCTGACCGAACTGGCGTTCTTCTTCAAGGACCCGCTCGGCGACGTGCCGCACGCCCTCGCCGAACAGTGGGCCATGCTGCGTGCCTTCGTCCGCGAGCTGGACCGCGAACCCGGTTCGGGAGGCTCGGATGCCGTCGCTGCGTGACCTGGCCGAGCTGGTCCGGGCGCCGGCCGCGCTCTCGGTACCCGGTGACGTGGTGGCCGGGGCCGCCGCCGCCGACGCGCTGGACCGCCGGGTGCCGGGGTTGGCCGGGGCGTCGGTGCTGCTCTACTGGGCCGGGATGGCCGCCAACGACCTCGCGGACCGCGAACTCGACGCGCGGGAGCGGCCGGAGCGGCCGATCCCGAGTGGACGGGTATCGCCGGGACTCGCCCTCGGCGTCTCCGCCGGGCTCACCGCCGCCGGGATCGGGCTCGCCGGGCTGGCCGGTGGCCGTCGGGCGCTCGCCGTGGCGGTGCCGCTGGCCGGCGCGGTCTGGGCGTACGACCTGTGGGCCAAGAACACCGCGGCCGGGCCGGCGGTGATGGCCGGCTGCCGGGGGCTGGACGTGCTGCTCGGCGCGAGCGGCGGCCGGATGGTCCGGGCGGTGCCGGCGGCGCTGACGGTGGCCGCGCACACGTACACGGTCACCGAACTCTCCCGGCGGGAGGTCTCCGGCGCGACCCGGGCGCTGCCGGCGGCGACCCTGGCCGGTACCGCCGCGGTGGCCGCCGCCGCGGTGACCCGGCGCCGGGCCGGCAACCCGGACCGGCAGGCCGGCCGGTCCCGCTGGCGGGCCCTGGTCCCGGCCGCCCTCGCCGGCTGGTACGGCCTGCAGTACGGCACCGCGCAGGCCCGGGTGGCGGCGGACCCGCAGGCGGCCCGGGTCCGGGCCGCGGTCGGCGCCGGCATCACCGGCCTGCCCGCGCTACAGGGCGCGCTGGTCGCCCGGGCCGGCGCCGCACTCCTCGGCGTCGCGGTGGCCGCCGCCGCTCCGCTCGGCCGCCACCTCGCCCGGAAGGTCCCGCCGACATGAGCGCCGGAGGTCCCGCCGAGATGAGCGCCGGAGGTCCCGCCGAGGTGAGCACTGGAGGTCTCGCCGAGATGAGCGCCGAAGGTCCCGCCGAGGTGACCGTCGCCGGCTCCGCCGCGTCCGGGCTGCGGTTCGGGTACGGGACCAACGGCTTCGCCAACCACCGGCTGGACGACGCGCTACGGGTGATCGCCGATCTCGGCTACCGCGGCGTGGCGCTGACCCTCGATCACGACCACCTGGACCCGTTCGGCCCGGACCTCGCGGCCCGGGTGGCGGCGGTCGGCCGGAGCCTCGCCGTGCACGGTCTCGGGGTGGTGATCGAGACCGGGGCCCGCTACCTGCTGGACCCCTGGCACAAGCACGCCCCGACGCTGTTGCACGACGACAACGCGCTGCGGGTCGAGTTCCTCCGCCGGGCCGTCGCGATCGGGGCCGATCTGGGCGCCGAGGCGGTCTCCTTCTGGTCCGGTGTACGCCCGGCCGGTGTCGACCCGGCGACCGCCTGGGACCGGCTCGTGGCCGGCTGTGCCGAACTGGTCGGGGTCGCCGACGCCGCCGGGATTCCGCTCGGCTTCGAGCCGGAGCCGGGGATGCTGGTGGCCGAGATCGCCGATTGGTGGCGGCTGCGGGACGCCCTGGGCGCCCCGCCGGGCTTCGGCATCACCCTCGACATCGGACACTGCCGGTGCCTGGAGCCATCCCCGGTGCCCGACTGCGTCACGCGGGTGGCTCCGCACCTGGTCAACGTGCAGATCGACGACATGCGCCGGGGCGTGCACGAGCACCTGGAGTTCGGCACCGGCGAGATCGACTTCCCGCCCGTACTGCGGGCGCTGGCCGAGGCCGGGTACGCCGGGCTGGTCGCCGTCGAGCTGCCCCGGCACTCACACGCCGCCCCCACCGTGGCGGCACAGTCGATCGAATTCCTCCGCGCCGCCGCCGACGCCGGGTTCACCGAGGCGCGGACCGGGTTCACCGACGCGCGGACCAGCACCGCGCCGGATCGAGGGAGGGCGACCGGCACACCGGACTAGGGGGCACCGGGGGACCGCGACCACCATCCACACCGGAAACTGGGGAGGACCGGATGGAACCGGAACCGGAACTGGAACGACTGCGGGCGGCGCTGCTGGCCGTACCCGACGGGCGGCCGCCCGACCGGGACTGGCTGGCCGAGGCGTTACGCCGGGTCGGCGCCGAACCCGCCGCGCTCGGCCGGCTCTTCGCGGCGGCGGGCCGCAGGTGCGGCCGGGCACCCCTGCCCGACCTGCCGCAGTGGTCCGCCGACGACGCGGCCCGGGTGCTGCTGCTCGGCGCGCTACCCCCGACCGAGCTGCCCAAACAGGTCGAGATTTGCTACCGGTACGGCGACGCGGCCGAGAAGCGGGCGGTGCTCCGGGCGCTGCCGCTGCTGCCGGTCGGTGACGCCGGAGTCCCGCTGCTGCACGACGCGATCCGCACCAACGACACCCGGCTGGTCGCCGCCGCCCTGGGCCGGTACGCCGACCGGCTCGACCAGGCCGCATGGCGGCAGGCGGTGCTCAAGTGCGTATTCACCGGGATCCCGCTGGCCGCCGTGCACGGCCTCGACCGGCGGGCCGACGCCGAGCTGGCCGGGATGCTGGCAGGTTTTGCCGAGGAGCGCCGGGCGGCCGGCCGGGACATGCCGGCGGACGCGACCGCGTTGCTGGCGCGACTGAGCACGCTCGACCGGTCGGGGACCCCGACCGGGCCGGGCGCGGAGGAGGCGTGATGCGAATCTTCGACCCGCACATCCACATGACCTCGCGGACCACCGACGACTACGAACGGATGGCCGCGGCCGGGGTACGCGCCCTGGTGGAGCCGGCGTTCTGGCTCGGTCAGCCCCGTACCAGCGCCGCCTCCTTCGTCGACTACTTCGACTCGCTGGTCGGTTGGGAGCCGTTCCGGGCCAGCCAGTTCGGCATCCGGCACCACGCCACCATCGCGTTGAACCCGAAGGAGGCCAACGACCCGCGTTGCCGGGAGGTGCTCGACCTGCTGCCCCGCTACCTGGACAAGGACGGCGTGGTGGCGGTCGGCGAGGTCGGCTACGACTCGATGACGCCGGAGGAGGACGAGGTCTTCGCCGCCCAGCTCGCCCTTGCGGTCGAACACCAGCTGCCGGCGCTGGTGCACACCCCGCACCGGGACAAGGCCCGGGGCACCGAACGCAGCCTGGCGGTGGTCGCCGAGTCCGGGCTCGACCCCGGCCGGGTGGTGATCGACCACCTCAACGAGGTGACCGTGCCGCTGGTCCGCCAGACCGGCTGCTGGCTCGGCTTCTCGATCTATCCGGAGACCAAGATGTCGCCGCCGCGAATGGTCGAGCTGCTCCGGAGGTACGGCACCGAGCGGATGCTGGTCAACTCGGCCGCCGACTGGGGCCGGTCGGATCCGCTGCTGACCAGGGCCACCGGGGAGGCGATGCTGGCCGCCGGATTCGACGCCGACGACGTCGACCGGGTGCTCTGGCGCAACCCGGTCGAGTTCTACGGCCAGTCCGGCCGGCTGGAACTCGACGCTGACGGGCCGGCCGGAGCCGGTGGTGCCGCTGACGGGCCGGCCGGAGCCGGTGGTGCCGCTGACGGGCCGGCCGGAGCCGGTGGTGCCGCCGGCCCGGCGTCCGGTACCGCGCCGCCGCCCGGCACCTTCCAGGGGAACTCGATCCTGCGGGGCGGTAGCTGATGCGGCTGCGGCACGCCGACGGGCAGACGGTGCACCTGAGCTACTGCACCAACGTGCATCCGGCCGAGGACCTGGCCGGGGTGCTGGGGCAGCTCGACACGTACGCGGTGCCGATCCGGGAGCGGCTCGGCACCGACGTACTCGGATTGGGGTTGTGGCTGGCCGCGCCGGTGGCGGCCGGGCTCGCCGCCGACCCGCAGACCCGGCGGCGGCTGCGCGCCGAGCTGGTCGCGCGCGGGCTGGAGGTGGTGACCCTGAACGGGTTCCCCTACCGGTCCTTCCACGCGCCGGTGGTGAAGCAGGCCGTCTACCACCCGGACTGGACCACCCGGGAACGGCTGGTCTACACGCTGAACCTGGCGACGGTACTGGTCGACCTGCTTCCCGACGACGCCCTCCGGGGTTCGGTCTCCACCCTGCCGCTGGCCTGGCGCGAGCCCTGGGAGCGGCGACAGGCCGACCGGGCGGCCCGGACGCTGGACGAGCTGGCCGCCGGGCTGACCCAGATCGCCTGGCGTACCGGCCGGGCGGTCCGGGTCGGCTTCGAACCGGAGCCGGGCTGTGTGATCGAGTCGACGGGCCAGGCGGTCGCCGCACTGTCCCGGGTGGACACCGACAGACTCGGCATCTGCCTCGACCTGGCCCATCTCGCCTGCGCCTGGGAGGACCCGGCGCAGGCGCTGGGCCGGCTGCGCGCCGCGGGGCTGCCGGTGGTGAAGGTGCAGGTCTCGGCCGCGCTGGCCGCCGCCGACCCGGTCGCGGCCGCCAAGGACCTGCGCGGGTACGTCGAACCGCGCTTCCTGCACCAGACCCGCGCGGAACCCTGCGGAGGGGCCGCCGATCCCGCCGACCCGGCGCACGCCGCCGACGACCTGGACGCGGCGCTGGACGCCAACCTGCCCGGCGCCTGGCGGGTGCACTTCCACGTACCGCTGCACGCCGTACCCGCCGCACCGCTGGAGTCCACCGTCGCGGTGCTCCGGGAGGCGCTGCGGGAGCTGTTCGCCGGGCCGGTCGCCGGCTGCGACCACCTGGACGTCGAGACGTACACCTGGGGGGTGCTGCCGGTTGGACAGCGTCCGGGGTCGGACGCGGAGCTGGCCGGCGGGATCGCTGCCGAGCTGGCCTTCGCCCGCGACGAACTGCTCGCGCTCGGGCTGACCGGGGTCTCTGCCGACCCGACCGTAATCCCTGGCGGCCCGGCAGCCGGGATTTCTGGCGGCCCGGCCGCCTCCGCATCCGGGCCGAGGAGGCACGATGGCTGATCCACTGGTGGTTGTCGACGTGGTCGGGCTGACCCCCCGGTTGCTGGCCCAGATGCCCCGGCTGCGCGCCCTGGCCGACGCCGGCTGCCGGGCCGAACTCGGCACCGTACTGCCGGCGGTGACCTGCTCGGTGCAGGCGACCCTGCTCACCGGGGCGCTGCCGGCCGAGCACGGCATCGTCGGCAACGGCTGGTACTTCCGGGACCTCGGCGAGGTCCTCCTCTGGCGCCAGCACCACGCGCTGATGGGCGGGGAGAAGGTCTGGCAGGCGGCCCGCCGTGAGCGCCCGGACTACACCGTGGCGAACGTCTGCTGGTGGTACGCGATGGGCGCCGACGTGAACTGGACCGTGACGCCCCGGCCGATCTACTACGCCGACGGGCGCAAGGAGCCGGACTGTTACACCGACCCGCCCGAGCTGCACGACGAGCTGACCGGGAGGCTGGGCGGGTTTCCGCTCTTCACGTACTGGGGGCCGGGGGCGGGACTGCCGTCGTCGAGGTGGATCTGCCGGGCCGCCGAGCAGGTCATGGTCGAGAAGAATCCCGACCTGACCCTGGTCTACGTCCCGCACCTCGACTACGACCTGCAACGCTTCGGCCCGTCCTCGCCGCAGGCGGCGGCCGCCGCGGTCGAACTGGACGGGGTACTCGGCCCGCTGCTGGACGCGGCCGCCGCCCGGAACGCGACAGTGGTGGTGCTGTCGGAGTACGGCATCACCGAGGCGAGCCGGCCGGTGGACGTGAACCGGCTGCTCCGGGCCGAGGGGCTGCTCCGGGTCTACACCCAGGACGGGATGGAGTACCTCGACCCGTGGACGTCCCGGGCGTTCGCGGTCGCCGACCACCAGGTGGCGCACGTCTACGTCAGGGATCCGGCCGACGTGCCGGCGGTGGCGAAGCTCTGCGCGGGGCTGCCCGGGGTCGCCGAGGTGCTGGACGCCGCCGGTAGGGCCGCGCACGGGCTGGACCACGAGCGGGCCGGCGAGCTGGTGCTGGTCGCCGAGCCGAACGCCTGGTTCAGCTACTACTACTGGCTGGACGACGCCCGCGCCCCGGACTTCGCCCGGCTGGTGGAGATCCACCGCAAACCCGGGTACGACCCGGCGGAGCTCTTCTTCGACCCGGCCGCGCCGGGCGCGGCGAAGCGCCGGGCGGCGGTGGCGCTGCTCCGCAAGAAGCTCGGGATGCGCTACCTGATGAGCGTGGTGGGGCTGGACGCGGGCGCGCGGGCGGTACGCGGCTCGCACGGGCGGCTGCCCGCCGACCCGGCGGACGGTCCCGTCCTGCTCTGCTCCGACCCCTCGGCGGCGCGGGACCGGTACGCGGCTACCGAGGTCAAGGGCCTGCTGCTGCGCCTCGCGGGCCTGTCCGGCCGGTCCGATGCCGGCTCGGTCACCGACGGCTCGGTCACCGACGGCTCGGCTGAGCTGTCGAGTGGAGAGCGACCGTGACGGCCACCGTGCCGGAGGTGGATCTGGGTTCGCTGCGGAAGCGCTTCGACGCCCAGCTCGCGGCCTTCCTCGACCGGCAGGATCCGGACTGGCCGGACGGTGCGCCCCGAGGCGTCTTCACCACACTGCACCGGTTCGTGCTGGCCGGTGGCAAGCGGCTGCGTCCACTCTTCTGTTACTGGGGCTGGCGCGGTGCCGGTGGCGCGGACGGTACGCCGATCGTGGCCGCCGCCGCCGCGCTGGAGCTGTTCCACGCCTTCGCACTGATCCACGACGACATCATGGACGGCAGCGACCGGCGCCGGGGCGAGCCCTCGGTGCACCGGCTCTTCGCCGACCTGCACGCCCGGTCGGCCTGGCGCGGCGACCCGGCCTCGTACGGCCGCAACACCGCGCTGCTCTGCGGTGACCTCTGCGCCGCCTGGGCGGACCAGATGTTCCACGAGTGCGGAATGTCCCCGGAGCAGGTGCACCGGGGTTACCGGCACTTCGCCACCATGCGTACCGAGGTGATCGCCGGACAGTACCTGGACCTGGTGTCCGGGGTCGGGGACGGTTCGGTGGCCAGCGCGCTGACCGTGATCCGGATGAAGGCGGCCCGCTACACGGTGACCCGGCCGTTGCAGATCGGTGCCGCCCTGGCGGCCGGATCCGCCGAGCTGCTGACCGCGCTGGCCGCGTTCGGCGATCCGCTGGGCGACGCGTTCCAGCTCCGCGACGACGTACTCTGGGTCTTCGGCGATCCGACGGTCACCGGGAAGTCCATTCTGGACGACCTCCGGGAGGGGAAGCCGACCGTGATGATGGCGCTGGCCCGGGGGAGTGCCGACCGGGCCCAGGCGCAGCGGTTGCGAGCGCTCTTCGGCAACCCTGAGCTCGACCCGGAGGGTGCCGCCGAGCTGCGGGCCATCATCGTCGACACCGGTGCACTGGACCGGATCGAGCAGATGATCAAGGTACGCGTCGACGCGGCGCTCACCACACTTGCCGACATGCCACTCTGCGACGGAACCGCGGAGGTGCTGGCCGGTCTGGCCGCCGAGACGGTCAACCGGCGGTTGTAGCCGCCGGCAACGAGGAACGACGACTTTTCACCGTGTCGACAAAAGTTCATGTTGATGTGTCAGAAGGTATGGACACATCGACACATCGAAATTACTGTGTCGAGCACAGCTCAGAATTGCTACGTCGAGGTAACCGACGGCGCGGTTAGCCCACGACAGCGGTCGCGTACCGGTGTGCCCATGCCGGTGCACGGTCGCGGCTTGGCGGGACGGCGGCCCCCGGGCGGAGTTCCACCCCGACGGCATCTGGCGCGACGGCGAGCGCCCTGCCTGTACGCATCTGTCCAGGACGGGAGTGCACGACCATGTCCCTCACCGACCATCCCCGCCCGCCCGGCCGATCCGGTCGGTCCCATCCACCCGGCCGATCCCGACCGGCACGCCGACGTCGCTGGGCGGCGGGTGCCGCGCTGCTGCTGGTCGCGGCCACCCTTCCGGCGGTACTCGCCCCGGCAGCCCCGGCCGGGGCACACCCGATCACCGCGTCGGACTTCCAGCAGGTGACCCTGGCCCGCGGCGTCGCCGAGGTGGGCGAGCCGATGACCATCGCGGTGCTGCCGGACCGTTCGGTGCTGCACACCGCCCGCAACGGCACGCTGCGCCGCACCGACGCGGCCGGCAACACGGCGGTGCTCGGCACGCTGCCGGTCTACACCCACGACGAGGAGGGGTTGCAGGGCGTCGGCGTCGACCCCGGCTTCGCCACCAACCGGCAGATCTACCTCTACTACGCCCCGCCGCTGAGCACGCCGGCCGGTGACGCCCCGGCGAACGGCACCCCCGCGCAGTTCGCGCCGTTCGCCGGGGTCAACCGGCTCGCCCGGTTCACCCTGAACGCCGACTTCACCCTCAACATGGCAAGCCAGGTGACCGTGCTGGACGTGCCGGCGGACCGGGGGATGTGCTGTCACGTCGGCGGCGACATCGACTTCGACGCCGCCGGCAACCTCTACCTCTCCACCGGGGACGACAGCAACCCGTTCGAGTCCGCCGGCTACGCGCCGATCGACGAGCGGACCAACCGCTACCCGGCGTACGACGCGCAGCGCTCGGCCGGCAACAGCAACGACCTGCGCGGCAAGATCCTGCGGATCAAGGTGAACGCCAACGGGACGTACTCGATCCCCAGCGGGAACCTCTTCGCGCCCGGCACCGCGAACACCCGGCCCGAGATCTACGCGATGGGCTTCCGCAACCCGTTCCGGATGAGCGTGGACAGGGCGACCGGGCACGTCTACGTCGGCGACTACGGCCCGGACGCCGGCTCCACCAACGCCAGCCGGGGGCCGAGCGGGCAGGTCGAGTTCAACCGGATCACCTCGCCCGGCAACTACGGCTGGCCGTACTGCACCGGGACGAACACCAGCACCGAGACGTACAACGAGTGGACCTTCCCGGACGGGCCGAGCGGGGCGAAGTACAACTGCACCGGCGGGCCGACCAACAACTCGTTCCGGAACACCGGCCAGTCCACCCTGCCGCCCGCCCGGCCGGCCTGGATCCGGTACGCCGGTGACGCCGGCAGCCCGCCGGAGTTCGGCGGCGGCTCGGAGTCGCCGATGGGCGGCCCCGTCTACCGGTACAGCGCGTCGAATCCGTCGACCACCAAGTTCCCGCAGTCCTTCGACGGCCAGTTCTTCGCCACCGAGTTCGGTCGGGGCTGGATCAAGCCGATCCACGTCGACGCCGACGGCTCGCCCGGCACCATCGACACCTTCGGATGGGTCGGCAAGCAGGTGATGGACTCCGCGTTCGGGCCGGACGGCTCCTACTACGTGCTCGACTACGGCACCGGCTACTTCAACGGGGACGCCAACTCGGCGCTCTACCGCTTCGACTACGTCGGCGGAGGCAACCGGGCCCCGGTCGCGGTGGCCAGTGCCAACCCGACCTCCGGGATCGCACCGCTGACCGTCAGCTTCTCCTCGGCCGGCTCCGCCGACCCCGAGGGCGGGGCGCTGAGCTACTCCTGGGCGTTCGGCGACGGCGGCACGTCGACGGCGGCGAACCCGACGAAGACGTACACCGTGAACGGCACGTACACGGCGACGCTGACCGTACGCGATCCGGCCGGCGCCACCGGGACCGCCAGCGTCACCATCCGGGTCGGCAACACCGCGCCGACGGTGACCATCAACGCCCCGGCCAGCGGTCAGCTCGTCGCCTTCGGTGACGCGGTGCCGTTCTCGATCACCGTCACCGACCCGGAGGACGGCACCATCGACTGCTCCCGGGCCAAGATGAACTACGTCCTCGGGCACGACAGCCACGGCCACCTGATCACCTCGGCCACCGGCTGCTCCGGCACCCTCACCATGCCGGTCGACGGCGAGCACGACGACGCGGCGAACATCTTCCCGATCTTCGACGCCGAGTACACCGACCGGGGTGGGCTGACCACGCACACCCAGCACGTCCTGGCGCCGAAGCACCGGCAGGCCGAGCACTACGGCAGCTCGTCCGGGGTGAACAGGTTCACCAAGGCCGCGGCCGAGGGTGGCCAGACCGTCGGCGACATCCACAACGGGGACTGGATCGCCTTCCAGCCGTACCGGCTGGCCGGCGTCACCTCGTTCAGCGCCCGGGTCTCGTCGGCCGGTGCCGGCGGCACCCTCCAGATCCGGGCCGGCTCGGCCACCGGGACCGTACTCGGCAGCGCCGCCGTGCCGGTCACCGGCGGCTGGGCCACCTTCACCACCGTGACCGGCACGATCGGGAACCCGCCGGCCGGCACCACCACGCTCTACCTGACCTTCGCCGGCTCCGGCACCGGCGCCCTCTACGACGTGGACGCCTTCACCCTGCAGACCGGCGGCTCCGGTGGCGGCACCGGCCCGATCGTCGGGCTCGCCGGTAAGTGCCTGGAGATCGAGGCCGGCGGCACCGCCGACGGCAGCCAGGCGCAGATCTGGACCTGTACCGGGTCAGCGCACCAGACCTGGACGAGGAACGGCCAGACCCTGCGTACCCTGGGCAAGTGCCTGGACGTCTCCGGTGCCGGCACCGCGAACGGCACCAAGATCCAGCTCTGGACCTGCAACTCCACCGGTGCGCAGAACTGGGCGCCGCAGGCTGACGGCTCGCTGCGCAATCCCGGCTCGGGCAAGTGCCTGGACGTCTCCGACAACAGCTCCGCCGACGGCCAGAACGTCCACCTCTGGGACTGCATCTCCGGCGCCGCCAACCAAAAGTGGACCCTGCCCTGACGTGGGAGGAAGGGCCCCTGTTATCGGGTTCCGTAGATGCGGGGGCCCTTCCCAACCGCCCTCACGAGGAGAGCGACGATGCGACTGTTCCGCAGCAGAGACCGGAAGAACATCCGCCCCAGCCTCGCCATCGCCACCACCGCGCTCACGGTGCTGGCCTGCACCACCGTGCCGGCGGGCCCGGCCAGCGCCGCCGACGCCCCCTACGACGTGCTGGTCTTCTCCAAGACCGCCGGGTTCCGGCACGACTCGATCGCCGCCGGCACCCAGGCGATCCGCGAACTCGGCGCCGCGAACAACTTCACCGTGACCGCCACCGAGGACGCCACCCAGTTCACCACCGCCAACCTCGGCCAGTACGAGGCGGTGGTCTTCCTGAACACCACCGGCGACACCCTGAACGCCGCCCAGCAGAGCGCGTTCGAGTCGTACATCCGCAGCGGCAAGGGGTACGTCGGGGTGCACGCCGCCGCCGACACCGAGTACGACTGGCCGTTCTACGGCAACCTGGTCGGGGCGTACTTCGCCTCGCACCCGGCGATCCAGCAGGCCAACGTGAAGGCGGTGGACCGGGGGCACGCGGCAACGGCCCACCTGCCGCGGACCTGGACCCGCACCGACGAGTGGTACAACTACCGCACCAACGCCCGGTCCAGCGCCCGGGTGCTGGCCACCCTCGACGAGTCGTCGTACTCCGGCGGCGGGATGGGGGCCGACCACCCGCACGCCTGGTGCAAGACGTACGAGGGCGGCCGCTCCTTCTACACCGGCGGCGGTCACACCCAGGCGTCGTACGCCGAGCCGGCGTTCCGGGCGCACCTGCTCGGCGGCATCCGGTACGCGGCCGGCCGGACCAGGGCGGACTGCCGGCCCGAGTCCGGCTACACCACCCTCTACGACGGCTCCACCACCGGCTGGTCCCAGGCCGGACCGGGCAGCTTCAGCAACTCCGACGCCACGCTCACCTCGGTCGGCGGGATGGGCCTGTACTGGTACAGCGCCAGGCAGTTCACCTCGTACTCGCTGAAGCTGGACTGGCGGATGGCCGGCGACGACAATTCCGGGGTCTTCATCGGCTTCCCGCCCTCGTCCGACCCGTGGTCGGCGGTGGACAACGGCTACGAGATCCAGATCGACGCCACCGACGCGGCCGACCGGACCACCGGCGCGGTCTACACCTTCAAGTCCGCCGACATCGCGGCCCGGGACGCCGCGCTCAACCCGCCGGGCGAGTGGAACGGCTACGAGCTGCTGGTCGAGGGGGAGCGGCTGCGGATCTACCTCAACGGTGTGCTGATCAACGACTTCACCAACACCGACCCGGTCCGGTCGCTGGCCGGGCACGTCGGCATCCAGAACCACGGCACCGGCGACGACGTCGCGTTCCGGAACATCCGGATCAGGGAACTCGACGGCGGCCCCGGCCCGGAACCCGGCCCGAACACCACGGTGCAGGCCGAGGCGTTCAGCGCACAGAGCGGGGTCCAGGTGGTCGGCAAGGCCGGCGCCATCGGCGGATCGACGATCGGGTACCTGGACCCGGGTGACTGGGCGGCGTACCACGGGCAGAACCTGACCGGGGTCACCTCGCTGCGGGCCCGGGTCGTCTCCGGCGGTGCCGGCGGCACCCTCCAGGTCCGGACCGGCTCGCAGACCGGGCCGGTGCACGGCACCGCGACGATCTCCAACACCGGCGGCTGGGAGAGCTACGCCGAGGTGAGCACCGCGCTGACCGGGCTGCCGGGCGGGACCCAGAACCTCTACCTCACCGTCGCGGGCTCCGGCAGCGGACTCTACGACGTCGACGAGTTCACCCTGGTGCGCTCGGGTGATGGCGGCACCGGGACCGGGCCGATCGTCGGGCTGGCCGGCAAGTGCCTGGAGATCGACGGCGGCGGCACCGCCGACGGTACGCAGGCACAGATCAACACCTGCGTCGCCGGCTCGGCCCGGCAGACCTGGACGAGGAACGGTCAGACCCTCCGGGCCCTGGGCAAGTGCCTCGACGTCTCCGGCGCGGGTACGGCGAACGGCACCAGGATCCAGCTCTGGACCTGCAACTCCACCGGGGCCCAGAACTGGGCGCCGCAGGCCGACGGCACATTGCGCCATCCCGGCTCGGGCAAGTGCCTGGACGTCTCCAACAACAGTTCGGCGGACGGCCAGGACGTACACCTGTGGCAGTGCATCGCCGGTGCCGCCAACCAGCGGTGGACGTTGCCCTGAGGCGAGCGGCCCCGGCCCGGGGACGGCACCGGTTGCCGGGTCGGGGCTTCCTCGGGCGCCGGGGACGCCCCGGGTTGCCGGGTCGGGGCTTTCTCGGGCCGGTCGGCAGGGCCTAGAGTGGTCGTGGCGATCCCCGGCGCTGGCCGGCGACCGGGCGGGAGGCGCAACCCGTCCGGCTCAGGTGCGGTTGCGCACGTGCCGACCACACCGCCGGGGGAGTTTCCGCCACCGTTCCGGACGGTCACCCTCGCCCCGGTCCACCGGCGCCGAGCCGGCGCAGTCGCGAATCCCGCGTGACCGACAGGGAGAAAGACCATGGCGCGACCCATCACGCTCTTCACCGGCCAGTGGGCCGACCTACCGTTCGAGGAGGTGTGCCGGCTGGCCTCGGAGTGGGGCTACGACGGGCTGGAGATCGCCTGTTGGGGTGATCACTTCGAGGTCGACAAGGCGCTCGCCGACGACTCGTACGTCGACCGCAAGCGCCAGACGCTGGCCAAGTACAACCTCAAGGTCTGGACGATCTCCAACCACCTGGTCGGGCAGGCGGTCTGCGACCACCCGATCGACGAGCGCCACCGGGACATCCTGCCGGCCCGGATCTGGGGTGACGGGGAGTCGGAGGGGGTCCGGCAGCGGGCCGCCGAGGAGATCAAGGACACCGCCCGGGCGGCGGCGAAGCTCGGCGTCAAGACCGTCGTCGGGTTCACCGGCTCGTCGATCTGGCACACCCTGGCGATGTTCCCGCCGGTTCCGCCGTCGATGATCGAGAAGGGCTACCAGGACTTCGCCGACCGGTGGAACCCGATCCTCGACGTCTTCGACTCCGTCGGGGTGCGCTTCGCGCACGAGGTGCACCCGAGCGAGATCGCGTACGACTACTGGACCACGAAGCGGACCCTGGAGGCGATCGGGCACCGGCCGGCGTTCGGGCTGAACTGGGACCCGTCGCACTTCGTTTGGCAGGAACTCGACCCGGTGAACTTCATCTTCGACTTCGCCGACCGGATCTACCACGTCGACTGCAAGGACGCGAAGGTGCGTACCGGAGACGGGCGGCGGGGCCGGCTCTCGTCCCACCTGCCCTGGGCCGACCTGCGCCGGGGTTGGGACTTCGTCTCCACCGGGCACGGCGACGTGCCGTGGGAGGACTCGTTCCGGGCGCTGAACGCGATCGGCTACGACGGCCCGATCTCGATCGAGTGGGAGGACGCCGGGATGGACCGGCTGGTCGGTGCGCCCGAGGCGTTGCAGTTCGTCCGCCGGCTCGCCTTCGACGCCCCGAGCGCCGCCTTCGACGCCGCGTTCAGCAGCAAGGAGTGAGACGCTCCCGCCGCGAACGGTGCGGGCCGACCCGGGATCGGGTCGGCCCGCACCGTCACGCGGGTTGGTACACCTGCCCACAGGGGCGTGCCCCGGTGCTCAGAGCATCGTTCCCCTGCGCTCGGAGCGTTGTTTCCGGCTCAGAACGTGGTGCCGTTCGTTCCCGACGCCGCCCGGGAGGCGGGGGCGGTCGTCGACGACTTGGTGGTCGAGCCGGCCTTCGCACCCGACCCGGACGTCGTGCCCGATCCGGACGTCGTAGTCGACCCGGACGGGGTGGTCGAGCCGGACTTCGCGCTCGATCCCGTTGAGGTCGACCCGGAGGCCGAACCCGATCCGGCGGCCGCGTCCGGGCGACCGCTGTCGTCGTTGCCCGACTCTGCCGGACTGCCGTTGCCAACGGCGAGCTTCTCGCCGAGCCGGGTGTGACCGAGCCGGTCCTTGCCCTCGGTGTACAGGCGGGAAGCCTGGGCCTGAGCCACCCCGGCCGCCTCCTGCACCGTCGGGTGGTCGAGGACCTTGCGACCCTTGAGAACCAGCTCCTCGTACCTCTCCCGGCCCGCGCGGGCGCCCAGGACGAAGCCCACAGCCAGCCCGCCGACGAACCACAGCTTTCCGCGCATGACGGCTCCTCTCCGTATTCTGACGCGGTCAGCGCCCTCGGTTGTCCCGGTGGGCGACCGTGTCGCGCCTGCGTCATCTGTCCCCAGGCCGGTACCCATCCTCCACCGATGTCATGCCTGCTCGTGGCCCGCCGTGCCGTTTTGTCCAGATATCAGGCATCGGGCGCCGTGCTGACAAACCCGGTAGCCCAGCAGCCCCGGCTGTCCTGTACTCTTGTCCCGTCGCCCGGCGCTGGAGAGATCCGGCGCCGGTCAAAGCGATCCCCCGTAGCTCAATTGGCAGAGCAGCCGGCTGTTAACCGGCAGGTTTTTGGTTCGAGTCCAAACGGGGGAGCTTTTCCAACATCCCGCCCGTCGGCCCCGCCGACGGGCATCGTCGTATCTGGGGCCCGTCCGGCACCGGTCAGCCACGGCGGTCACCTCTTTGGCGTGATGCACCGCGCCCGTACCGGCACGCGCTGGCCGGACGGCGCGCCGGGCACGGAACGGATGGGTGGGAGATGGCTGGATCGCGGCGTCGCGGCGCCATCCTGATCGCCGCCCTGGTCGCCGTCGGCTGGTTGGCGGTCGGTGCGCTGTCGGCGCCGTACCCGGGCAGGCTCAGCGGGGTCGCCACCAACGACAACGCGGTGTTCCTGCCGGCCGACGCCGAGGCCACCCGGGCAGAGCGGCTCGCCGCCGGATTCGTCGAGCGCCAGACCATCCCGGCGCTGGTCGTCTACGTCCGGGACAGTGGCGTCACCGACGCCGACCGGCAGCGGGCCAGCGCGGACGCGACCCGGTTCGCCACCGTACCGGGGGTGGTCGCGCCGCTGCCGCCGCCGGTACCCAGCGCCGACGGCAAGGCGCTCCAGGTGATCGTGCCGGTGGACAACGCCGAGGACGACCGGGCCCGGGCGGCGGTCGACGAACTGCGCCGGATCGCCGGAAAGGGCGACGCCGGCCAGGTCATCGTGGTCGGCGGTCCGGCCGGACTGCTCGGCGACCTGATCGAGGTCTTCTCGTCGCTGCACGGGCCGCTGCTGTTGGTCACCCTCGCCGTGGTACTCGTCATCCTGCTGGTGGTCTACCGCAGCCCGGTGCTCTGGGCCATCCCGCTGCTGGCTGCCGGTCTGTCGTACGCGCTCGCCGCCGTGGCCGTCTACTTCCTGGCCAGGAGCGGCGTGATCACGTTGAACGGACAGGCCCAGGGCATCCTCACCGTGCTGGTCTTCGGGGCCGGCACCGACTACGCCCTGCTGCTGATCGCCCGCTACCGGGAGGAGCTGTCCCGGCACCACGACACCTGGACGGCGATGCTCGCCGCCTGGCGGGGCGCCGCCCCGGCCATCCTCGCCTCCGGCGGCACCGTCATCGCCGGGCTGCTCTGCCTGCTGCTCTCCAGCCTCAGCTCCAACCAGGCCATGGGGCCGGTCGCGGCGCTCGGCATCGGCGCCACCCTGGTGGTGATGTTGACCTTCCTGCCGGCGATGCTGCTGCTCGGTGGGCGGTGGGCGTTCTGGCCCCGGTCGCCGTACGTCGAGCAGACCGCCTCGGTCGGCCGGCTGTGGGAACCGGTCGCGCGCTTCATCGCCCGCCGGGCCCGGCTCGTCTGGGTACTGACCACCCTGGCCCTGATCGTGCTCGGCTTCGGCCTGACCCAGCTCGGCGCCACCCGGCTCGGCCAGTCCGAGCAGTTCACCAACCGGACCGACTCGGTGATCGCCCAGGACGTGATCGACGAGCACTATCCCGGCGGACTGGGCAGCCCGGTCACCATCTTCCCGCTGGCCGGTGCGGCCGACCGGGTGCGGGCGGCGGCCCGCTCCGTACCGGGGGTGGCCGAGGTGCGTACCGTCCCGGCGGACGACGCCAACGCGCCCGGCCCGGCATCCGGGCCGGGCGCGTCCGGCGGCCCACCGAAGGTGGTGGACGGCCGGATCCAGCTCCAGGCCACCCTGACGGCGCCGGCCGACAGCGCCGAGGCGGAGCAGACGGTACGCGAGCTGCGCGTCGCCGTGCACGGGGTGCCGGACGCGGACGCGGTGGTCGGCGGCCCCACCGCGGTCGGCGTGGACATCAACGACGCCACCACCCGGGACCGGAACGTGATCATCCCGGCGGTGCTCGGCGTGATCGCGGTGATCCTGGCCCTACTGCTCCGGGCCCTGCTCGTGCCGATCCTGCTCATCCTGACGGTGGTGCTGTCGTTCCTGGCCACCCTCGGGCTCTGCGCCTTCCTCTTCCGGTACGGCTTCGGCTTCCCCGGCGTCGACGCGTCGTTTCCGCTGTTCGCGTTCGTCTTCCTGGTGGCGCTCGGCATCGACTACAACATCTTCCTGATGAGCCGGGTACGGGAGGAGTCCGTGCGTCAGGGCACCCGGCCCGGAGTGCTGCGCGGGTTGGTGGTCACCGGCGGGGTGATCACCTCCGCCGGATTCGTGCTGGCCGCGACCTTCTCGGCGCTGGCCGTACTGCCGCTGGTGGTCCTGGTCGAGCTGGGGTTGGCGGTCGCCCTCGGCGTGCTGCTGGACACCATCGTCGTACGGTCGCTGCTGGTGCCGGCGTTGACCTACGACATCGGGCCGGCGGTCTGGTGGCCGTCCCGGCTGTCCCGGATCCCCGACCGTCCCGGTCGGGAGGGGACGTGACTGCCGAGCTACCGGCGCAGACCGATGTGGTGATCGTCGGCGGTGGGCTGGCCGGGCTCGCCGCCGCCCGCCGGCTGCACCGCGCCGGCACGCCCTGGCTGCTGGTCGAGGCCGCCGAGCGGCTCGGCGGCCGGGTCGGCACCGACAGCGTGGACGGGTACCTGATCGATCGCGGCTTCCAGGTGGTGAACACCGGCTATCCCCGGCTGTCCGCCCTGGTGGACCTGACCCCGCTCAGGCTCGGCCTCTTCACCCAGGGCGTGATGGTGCGCCGGGGCGAGACCCTGCACCGGATGGCGCACCCGCTGCGGGACCCGTTCGGCGCCGCTCGTACGGTGCTGACCGGCCTCGCCGACGCGGCCGGGGTGGGCCGGCTGGCCCACACCGGGAACGTCGGTCGGGTGGCCGGTGGCGCGCTTGCCGACGTACCCCGGATCAGCAGCGTGGGTCGGGCCGGCGACCGGCTCCGGCTGGCCGCGCTGGCGGCCCGGTGTGCGAGCTACCCGGCGGGCCGGCTGCTCGCGGCCCCGGAGACCAGCACCGAGGCGGCGCTGCGCCGGGCCGGGCTCTCCGACCGGATCGTCGAGGAACTCCTCCGGCCGTTCCTCTCCGGAGTCTTCGGCGAGCGGGAGCTGAGCACCTCCAGCCACGTCTTCGCGATGATCGTCCGGTCCTTCGCCCGGGGCCGGATCGGGCTGCCGGCGGCCGGGATCGCGGCCCTGCCGGAGGCGGTCGCCGCCCCGCTGCCGGAGTCGCTGATCGTCCTCGGCGTCGGCGCCACCTCGCTGCGCCCCGGGCTGGTTCGCACCTCGGCGGGCGCGGTCCGCTGCCGGGCCGTACTCGTCGCCACCGACCCGGCCACCGCGAGCGTCCTGCTGCCATCCCTCGGCCGGGTACGCATGAACGCCCTGACCACCTACTACCACTCGACGGTCGAACCCCCGCTGGAGGAACCGATCCCGCTGCTCGACGGGGACCGGCGGGAACTCGTCGCGAACACGGTCGTGGTCAGTCGCGCCGCGCCGTCGTACGCCCCGGCCGGGCGGCACCTGGTGGCGACCTCGGTGGCCGGTCCGACGGCGCCGCCGGAGCCGCTGGTCCGGGCCGAACTCGCCCGACTGTACGGCCGCCCGGTCGACGACTGGGAGCACCTGACCACCGTCCCGGTGCCGGAGGCGCTGCCGGCCGCGTTGCCGCCGCAGGGACGGCTGCGCAAGCCGGTGGCGCTGGGGGAGGGACTCTTCGTGGCCGGGGACCACCGGGGGAGCCCGTCCGCGCAGGGAGCGCTGGCCAGCGGCTGGCGGGCGGCCGGGGCGATCAACCGGTACCTGGAGGGCTGATCCCGCCCGCACCGGTCGCGGACCCGACCGGCCGCTCGCCGGTCACCCGATGTCGATGCCGGTTGGTATTCTCGCCGTGCCGGAACCGCCGAGGCGGTGTCGAACCGGTGAGATCCGGTGTGCCGGAGACGGCTGATTCGATCTTCACTGGTGGACGCCACACGTCGATGTCGGCCGACGCTGTGCCGGAGTTACTATTTTCGGCGCCAGTTGGGGGGCGGTAGCTCAGCAGGTTAGAGCAGGGGACTCATAATCCCTCGGTCGCGGGTTCGAGTCCCGCTCGCCCCACCAAGACCGTGACCTGCTGTTGTGCCGCTGCGGCTTTGCCATTACGCGAACCAGTGCCGTGGTCGGCGCTCGGCTTGGTGGGCGTTGTGCTGTCTTCCGGCGGACTGCGATTTGGCAAGCGCAACCGACCGAGTCGGGTGTTGCCGGCTCATCCCCGGTGGCGGTGCATCACCGGAATCCCGTCCTCGGCCAGCTCGACCCGATCCGCCACCAGGCCGTCCAAGCCCAGCGGCAGGGTCAGCACGCGGTGGGCTCCGGTCCGAGTGCCCGGTTCTGAGACCCCTCGGTATTCAGCGTTGCTATCTACCAGTACCTAGTGCTACTGTATACCGGTAGTCAGTGGTGCTTAGTAGCGAAGGGTGGCGGCATGGGCAACCAGATGACCGAGATGCTGAAGGGCACTCTCGAAGGCATCGTCCTGGCGATCCTGGCCCGCAGATCCGCGTACGGCTACGAGATCACCGCGTGGCTGCGCGACCGCGGATTCTCGGACATCGCGGAAGGCACCATCTACGCGCTGCTCGTCCGGGTCGAGCAGCGCGGGTTCGTGGACGTGGAGAAGGTTCCCTCCGAGAAAGGCCCCCCGCGGAAGGTGTACTCGCTCAACGCGAAGGGGCGGGAGCAACTCGCCGAGTTCTGGAGGACGTGGAGCGTCCTCGCGGAACGCATCGAGCAACTCCACCACAACGACCATCGACAGGACGAAGGAGCATGAGCATGGCTGCGAAGTGGATCGAGACGCTTGTCGGGTCGCTTGAGCAGAAGAAGCAGTACAAGTACCACATGGCCCGCATGGAGGCCCTGCCGGAGCCCTATCGCAGCGCGGCCAAGGCCCTTCAGCGGTACTTCATGTACCACGGAGGGATTCTCGACGGGGACACGCTCGTCACGATGCTCGGCGACTTCGTCGACCTCTGGGAGCGTGCGGTCGCCGACGGAACGCCGGTCCGGGCGGTCGTCGGCGACGACCCGGTCGAGTTCGCCGAGACGTTCCTGCAGGCGTACTCCGGCAAGCAGTGGATAGACAGGGAACGCGAGCGCCTCCGGAAGGCGATCGACGCCGCCGCCGGCGGAAACGGCGAGGAGAAGGGTGCATGACGACCAGGACGCGCGAACCCGCGATCAGGGTGCGGGCCATCACAAAGTCCTACCAGGACCTACCCGTGCTGCGGGGCGTCGACCTCGACGTGGCATCCGGGAGTATCCTCGCTCTGCTCGGCTCGAACGGCGCCGGAAAGACCACGCTGGTACGGATCCTGTCGACGCTGCTCAAGGCGAACGCCGGCACCGCGACCGTGCACGGCTTCGACGTCGCCTCGGCCCCGGGCGACGTACGCAAGTCGATCAGTCTGACCGGCCAGTTCGCCGCAGTCGACGAAGTGCTCACCGGCCGGGAGAATCTGGTCCTGGTCGCGAAGCTCCGCCATCTGAGGAACCCGGGTGTGATCGCCGACGACATGCTCGCCCGCTTCTCCCTCACTGATGCCGGGAGTCGCCGGGCGGCGACGTACTCGGGCGGCATGCGCCGGCGGCTGGACATCGCGATGAGCCTTGTCGGCAACCCGCCGGTCGTATTCCTCGACGAGCCGACCACCGGCCTCGACCCGCAGGCCCGCATCGAGGTCTGGCAGACGGTGAAGCAGCTCGCCAGGGATGGTGTGACCATCCTGCTGACCACCCAGTACCTCGACGAGGCCGAGCAACTCGCCGACCGGATCGCGATCCTGCACAAGGGCAAGATCATCCAGAACGGCACTCTCGCCGAGCTGAAGCAGCTCCTTCCGCCCGCCACGATCGAGTACGTCGAGAAGCAGCCGACCCTCGAGGACATCTTCCTGGCCCTCGTCGGCGACACCGGTGACGCCGCCGGCAAGGCAGCCGGGTCGGGAGGAGAGGAATCACGATGACCGCCCACGCCCTGAGTGACACCGGAACCCTCACCGGCCGCTCTCTGCGGCACATCCTCCGCAGCCCGGACACCATCATCACCACAGCGGTCACCCCGGTCGCGCTGATGCTGCTTTTCGTGTACGTGCTGGGCGGAGCCATCAACACCGGATCCGACGAGTCGTACATCGACTACATGCTTCCGGGCATCCTGCTCATCACGATCGCATCCGGCATCGCCTACACGGCGTACCGCCTCTTCCTCGACATGCGGGGCGGCATCTTCGAGCGCTTCCAGTCGATGCCGATCCCGCGACCTTCCGTGCTCTGGGCGCATGTCCTGACCTCGCTCGTCGCCAACCTGGCCTCGATCGTGATCGTCACAGGCGTCGCGCTGATCATGGGGTTCCGCACCGGCGCCTCCGTAGCGGACTGGCTCGCTGTCGCCGGCGTCCTGATCCTGTTCACCCTCGCCCTCACCTGGATCGCCGTGATAGCGGGGCTGTCCGCCAAGACCGTCGACGGCGCGAGCGCCTTCAGCTACCCGCTGATCTTTCTGCCCTTCATCAGCTCGGCGTTCGTTCCCACCGACTCGATGCCTGGCCCCGTCGCCTGGTTCGCCGAGAACCAGCCGGTGACGTCCATCGTCGATACTCTCCGCGCGCTGTTTGCGCAGCAACCCGTCGGCGCCGACATCTGGATCGCCCTCGCCTGGTGTGCCGGCACGCTCGTGGCCGCCTACGCCGCCGCGACAGCGATCTACCGCAAGAAGATCAGCTAGCCGATCGCACGAAGGCAGCGCCGCATCCGCAGGAATGCGCCGCTGTCTTCGTGCGTAGTTCCGTCTTGTGCGGGATTGGCTTGGATCGGCGGCCTCCTAACGTACCATCGCGCTCAGGGGCTATCATCGCCAGATGGCGATGACAGATGGGGAGTGCGTGACCGCGAACATCGCGGCCGGGATGACTCCGGCGGTGGCCCTGTTCCGGTCGTTGGCCGACGAGACGCGGCTCCGGATCGTGCGGCGACTCACCGCGGGTGAGGCGCGGGTCGTGGACCTGACCACCGAACTCGGGATGGCCCAGTCGACCGTCTCCAAGCACCTGGCCTGCCTTCGCGACTGTGGCCTGGTGGACTACCGCACCGAGGGCCGGCAGTCGTTCTACACGCTGACCCGTCCGGAGTTGATGGATCTGCTCCAGGCCGCCGAGGGTGTGCTCGCGGCGACCGGTTCGGCGGTCGAGCTGTGCCCCAGCCATGGTGCTGCTGGCTTCGAGACGGTGACCGGATGAGTCCGCGAGACCGGATGAGCGCGAACGACGGTGCCGGTTCAGTGGCTGACCCGGCCGAGCGACGCTTCGGGCTCAAGACCGGAGTCGTCGTGGGGCTGGCCGACGACGATGTGGTGCGGGCGCTCGGCATCCGGTACGCGGAGGCGGCGCGGTTCGCTCCTCCCGTCCAGGTCACCCGATACGACGCACCGGTCAACGCGTTCCGGCGGGCCCCGGCCGCGCCGCAACTGCCGCCGAAGCTCTTCGCCCGGTTGATCGGCGACGACGACCTGGGCACGGACGAGAACTGCCAGCGGCTCTCGGTCACCGCTCCGGCCGATCTCGGCGCCGACGAGCGGCTGCCGGTGTTGGTCTGGATCCATGGCGGCGGCAACGTCGCCGGTGCCGGTGATTTCGCACACTACGATCCGCGTGCGTTGGTGGTCGAACAGCGCGTGATCGTCGTCACCGTCACCTATCGCCTCGGGATGCTCGGCTTCCTCGGCGACGGCGCCGAGGTGCCGGCAAACCTCGGCCTGCTCGACCAGTTGACGGCCCTGCGGTGGATCCGGGACAACATCAGCGCGTTCGGCGGCGACCCCGATCTGGTCACGGTCTTCGGCCAATCCTCGGGCGCCGCCGCCATCGCGTACCTGATGATCAGCGACGGCGCCGAGGGTCTGTTCCGGCGGGCGATCATGCAGAGCGCCCCACTGGCCGTCGCGGCGGGCCGGGCCGCCATGACCGAGGCGATGCTCGCGGCGGTCGGTGTGCTGTCGCGGGACGCCCCGGTCGAGGAGATCCTCGCGCTGCAGCCGGTGGCCGAGCGGGCGGCGCGGGGACATGGGATGGCGAGCAGAATGCCGTTCGACGTGCAGCCGGGTCTTCCGCCGGTGCCCGATGGGGCCGAGCGGGACGCGGCATGGCGGGAGGCGGCCGGGCGGGTCGATGTCCTGATCGGCTGCACGCTGGAGGAGACCGGGGTGATCGGGGCACTGGTGCCAGCCCTGAACGGAGTGTTCCGGTTGCCGGTGCTCGGTCACGTCGTGCGGCGACTGATCGTCACGCCGTCCACCCGCAGCATGTACGAAACCCCCGCCCGACAGTTCGTCGCCCGGCACCGGGCCGCTGGCGGTCGCGCGTACCGGTACCGCATGACCTGGCGGCCGGACGACAACGGGTACGGCGCCGCACACCTCACCGACCTGCCACTCCTGCTTGGCACCCGCCAGGCGTGGGAAGGAGCGGCACTGCTCGGGTCGGCCGACTGGGCCGATGTGGACCGCCGCGGTCGCGTCGTTCGCCGCATCTGGGCCGAGTTTGCCCGCACCGGCACGGTGCCGGACGTCGGGGAGAGCGACACGATCAGCCTTTTGCCGGACTGACCGCCGGTGGGCGGGCGCGCCGATCACCGGAATGCCAGCGCGAGCAACCCCTGATCCAGACCCACCAGCAGGGTGTCGCCCACCGTGCAGCAGGCGAGGGCCGGATGGTAGACCGGGATCTTCCGCAGCATCCGGCCGGTCATCGGATCCCAGATTCGCACCGTACGGTCCCGGCTGGTCGACGCGACCAGGTCCCGGCCGCCGACCCGCACCAGGCTCAGCCCGGTCACCGCGGCGGTGTGCCCGATGAACCACCGGACCGGTTGACCCTGTTCGGCGTCCCACATCCGGATGGTGTGGTCCGCGCTGCCCGACACCAGCGCTGGCCGGCCGGCCACGGTGACACCGCAGAGCGCGTTCACGGCATCCTGGTGGCCCTGCTGGGTCCAGAGCGGTGCGTCGCCACCGCCCCACAGCATCACGGTGCCGCTCTTGTCCGCCGAGGCGAGCGCCTCGACGCCCCGCCAGTCGACCGTGGCCAACGCCGTCACCCAGGCGCGGGTGACGTGGCCGAGCAGGACCTTGCGTACGCCGCCGGTGTGCGGGTGCCACAACCGGATGGCCTGGTCGTCCCCGGCGGAGGCGACCAGGCACTCGCCCCGCACCACGATCGGGCAGATCGCCGCGACCCGGTCGTGGTGTTCGGTCATCTCCCGCACCGGCGAGCCGTCCCGGACGTCCCAGGACTCGACCACGTTGTCGTCGTGGGCGGTGAGGACCAGCGGCTCCTCGTCGTCGGCCACCGCGCAGATCGCGTTGACCGCGCCGCCTGACGTGCTGAACTCCCGTACCCGCTCGCCGGTGTCGACGTCCCAGAAGCGCACCTGGCCGTCGCCGTCACCGGAGGCGACCAGCGTCGACCCCTCGCCCGGGACTCGGCAGAGCGCGCGTACCGATCCGAACCTGTCCTGGTCGGCGACCGTGTCGGGCGGTTGACCTCCGGCCGGATCCCACAGCCGGACCGTGCCGTCGTCTCCGGCGGTGGCCAGCATCCGGTCCTTCGCCGTCCGCAGTTCGCAGACCGCGCGGATCCAGTTCGCGTGCCCGCGCAGGCTCGGCCGCTGCGTCCAGGTCGGTACCTCCCACAGCCGGATGAGCCCGTCCTCACCGGTGGTGACCAGCAGACAACCGCCGTTGACGTCGACCGTGCAGAGGTCGGTCACCGGCCCGCCGGTGTCGAGGACCCGGACGCACCGGCCGGTCAACGGATCCCACAGCCGTACGGTGCCGTCGTAGCCCGCCGAGGCGAGCAGGGTGCCGCCGGGGGCGCGGACCGCGTACAGCGTGGTGACCCATCCGGTGTGGCCGGCGAGCACCCGTGTCGGCTCGGCATCGGCGGTCGGCTCCCAGATCCGGACCAGGCCGTCGTAGCCGGCGGACGCCAGCAGGTGGCGGTCACCGGCCGGCAGGTAGGTCACCGCCGTCGCCCAACCGGCGTGCCCGGCCAGCACGTACCGGGCGGAGCCGGTTGCCGGGTCCCAGACCCGTACCGTCCGGTCGTCCCCGGCCGAGGCGAGCAGGTCGCCGCCGGGGAGCGGAATGGCGCAGATGTTGCGTACCCAGTCGCCGTGCCCGAGCAGCTCGTGCCGGCGGTGGCCGGTCCGCGGCTCCCAGAGGCCGATCGTGCCGTCGTGGCTGGCGGTGGCGATCAACACCTCGTCGTCACCGGTTCGGACCGCGCACACCCCGCGGATCGTGTCGTCGTGGCAGGTGAAGACCTGCTCGGCCTGGTTGGTCAACGGATCCCAGAGCCGGACGGTGCCGTCGTCACCGACGGAGGCGAGCAACCGTCGACTGTCGACCTCGACGGCGGCGACGTCGTAGACGGCTTGGGAGTGCCCGTCCAGCACACTGCGTTCCTGTCGAGGTGGGGTGTGTGCCCACCGGGCACGGTACGGCGCGGCGTTGGCCACGATCCCGCTGCCGAGCCGGTCGAGGCGGTCGACGACCGAGAAGAGTGCGGCCCGCTCGGCCGGCCCCGCCGCCACCGCCAGCGGGGTGCGCTGCAACAGCTTCGCCCGGGCGGCCGGCAGCGGCGCCATCGGGGCCCGCTCCGCGTCGGTGACCGTGAGCAACCGGTCCAGGTGGGCGTGCAGCAGGTAGTCCTCGTCGGCGAGCAGCCGCTCGACGAGCCCGGCCCGGACGGCGTGCTGGGGCAGCGACCGCAGCAGGTAGTCCGGTGCGTCCGCCCAACCGGCGGCGCCGGCCAGATCCGTCCAGGCGGAGACCAGCCGCTGCTGGTCGCCGCGGCGGGAAGCGCGGGCGTCGCGGTCGGCGAGCAGCGCGTCGTTGAGGGCCTGGTGGAAAAGCCGGTACGCGGGCTGCGCCCCGCTGCCCGTCTCGACCAGGAAGTTCGCCGCCGAGGTACGGGCGAAGGTGCCGAGTTCCGCCTCGGTGACCGTTCCGCCGAGGGCCGCTGTCGCGGTCTGCCACAGGGACAGCGGCAGCCCGGGCGTCTCGGCGTACGCCAGGGCGGTCAGCGCCAGCCGGGCGGGTGTCGAGCCGGCCGCCGGCAGGCCCGATAGGTAGGCGTCCAGCGCGTGTGCCACGGTGGCGGTGAACGACACCGAGGCCGGATCGACGGGTGCGGTGTCACGCAGCGCGTGTGCCCGGGCGACGAGGCCGGCGACCAGGAAGTTTCCCTTCGCCAGGGCGGCTATCCGGCGGGCGAGCGGCGCCGCCACGGTGGCGGCGGCGTACGGGTTGGCCGGCCGCTCGGCGCCGAGCAGTTGCAGGGTCGCCTGGGCGTAGTCGGCGAGGTCGGCTTCGGCGAAGTACTCCGGGGTGTCCAGATCGACCAGTTCGGCGTCGTCGCCGAAGCAGGCGATCAGATCGCCCCGGTCGTCACAGCGACGGGTGCCGACCACCACCCGAATCCCGTACCGGCCGCAGTTGCGGACCAACGCCAGCAGGATGTCGTCGACGACCACCCGCGCATCGCCTGGGTCCGCCGTCTCGTCGAGCGCATCGATGATCAGGGTGAACCGGCTACGCCGGCCGTGCAGCCGCTCGCGTACCGCCGGCATCAGGTCGGCGGGTGCGCCGGGCAGGTCGACGGCGACCGCCCGGGCGATCTCCCGCGCCACCTCGACGGCGGTCTTGCCCTTGGCGTGCACGGCGCAGGAGACCGAGCCGATCGAGGCTTGGATGGCGGCGTCAGCGCCGGACAGGGATGCCCGGATCTGTCGGTCGGCGGTGGTGACGATCCGGCCGAGGACGGCGGACTTTCCCACGCCGGGCGATCCGGTGACGATCAGTGCCCGGGTTACCGGTGCCGGGCGATCGATCCAGTCGACGATCCGGCGCAGGGCCGCGGTTCGGCCGCGGAACCGGGCGCCACCCTCGGTGTCGACCGCCACGCCCCTGGCCCGAGGCAGCCAGTGCCGACCGGCTTCCCCGTCCCTGCGCAGCGTCCAGCCCCAGGCAGAGAGCGCGGCGTCATCGGCGTCCTCGGCTCGCCAGGCGGAGAGCGTCCGCAGCTTCATCTCGGGTAGCTGTTCGTCGGCGTAGTAGAGCGTCACGGCCTGGCCCTTGCCCTGGGCGTCCGCGGAGACCACGACCCCGATCACCGCCTGGTACTCCGGGGACCAGACGGCACCGCCGCTGAACCCCTTGCCGAGCACGCCCCCGGCGTCGCCGTTGACCATCACGTGTCCCCAGCCACCGACCTCGGTCAGGGTCCCGGTGACCGGGCTGCCGCCGGTGATTCCCCGCGGGAACCCGTACGTCCAGAAGGGGCGCCCGACGAGCGGTTTCGGTCGCAGACAGCGGAGTCGTGCCGGTACGACGGTGGCCGGGACGGGCTCGACCAGTTCGAGGACGACCAGGTCGACGTGCGCCGCCCGCTTGCCGTCGTGCAGGCACTGCCGGACCCTGCGCCGGTCGAAGTAGTTGACCCTCGACGCGAGGGGAAAGCTGACCCAGAGATCGTCGTAAAGGCCGCCGTTGGCCGCGAACGCCACGTGGTGACAGGTGAGGACGAGGTTCGTGTCGATGACGATGCCGGCGCCGACCGGCGTGTCCTGGTTCTCTCCCCGATGGAGGGCGACTGCCCACGGGCTGTCCTCAGGGACTGCTGCCACCGGCCACTCCGTCCGTCAGTGCCCCGGCCCGGTGTCGCTCTGCACGGATCCGCGCGGATGCCAGTGCAGAGTGACTTCGAAGTTTCCTTCCGTGGTCGCCCGGGCGACCACCCAGTTCGCCGTCCCGGTCGCCTTGACTCCGAACTTCACCTCGACCGCGTCGGGGGAGACCGCCTTCACCTGCTCCAGCAACTCCTTGGCGGCGGCCAGCGCCGGTGCGGCGGCCTCCCGTACCCAGCCGGCGACATCGCCGACCCCGGCGGGCTGGAAACCCGCGGGCGGTTCTACCTCGATCAGCGCGACCGTCTTGTCGTCCACCTGGTAGCGGACCACCTCAGACTGCACCGGTAACCTCCGTGGCTGGTCCGGCGGAAAGGGACGAACGAGGGTTTCGGCGCGCCGCGATCGCCGATTCGGCCCCCTCGCCGATCAGCCATGCTCCCCCCTGTCTCCGATATTTGGCAACGGGCGAATACATGATCACGAACCATCGCTCCGAACAGGTGTTTCAGGCACCCCCTTCGGGCTGCATTACTGAAGATCCACTCAATCGGCGGTGTCAGTTATCTGCGCCCCTGCACGTGACCTTGCGCTTGCCCGGTGGCGTCGGCAGAATCGGCGCGGGCACGGGTCACCCCGTTGCCAGACCCGGATCACCGGCCACCCCCTGAGTCTTCGCTCAACCCCGTGTGCCTGGTCGAAGACTCGTGCCACAGAGGAGCATCCGCATGTCGGAAAAGGAACTGACGCTCGTTGACCGGTGCATTCTCGTCACGTTAATGATCAAGGCCACCCCGCTGCCGCAGACCTATTTCACCAACATCGCGGGGATCGGCCTGAAAGCGGAGCATCGCCGCAGACTGCTCTCCCGCGAACTGATCGAGGTCACCGAGAAACCGATCACGTTGGCCCTGACTGACGAGGGATGGCGCCGGGCAGCCGAGGAACTGGGCGCGGAGGCGCCGAGGGGCGCGGGCAGCACCGGTGGAGCCCTCTACGTCGCACTCGACTTCCTGCGCCGGCTCATCGACCATTCGGGCACCCGGGCCGACGACCTGTTCCGGTTGCAGATCAGCGGCGGTGACGTCGTCTCGGCGCTGGCCGCCGCCCCGCCGCCGGCCCCCGGCCCGGCACCGGACCGGGACGCCGACGTGGCGACGATGGTGCGGCGGACCTACCAGGAACTGGCGGGCAGGCCCGGCGACTACGTGATGCTCTCCGAGCTGCGCTCCGCGCTCGGCGACCTGCCCCGTGCGGAGGTGGACGCCGCCCTGGTCCGGCTGAACCGGGAGCGGAACGTCCACCTTGTCCCCGAGTCCAACCAGAAGGTACTCCGGCCGGAGGAGCGGGCCGCCGCAGTGAACATCGGCAACCAGGACAAGCACCTCATCGCCATCTCGTCATGATCACGGAGGAGGAGCAGAGGGCACTGGCCGCGCTGCGGTTCAACTGGGCTCCGACCCCGGACGACGTCTGGAAACCGACGCCGTTCCACGTCGAGGGCCTGCACCGCGACATCACCGGGATGGTGCTGGACAGCGTCGCGGAGGCGGACGACAGCGCCGACTCCAGCCCGGTGGGCGTGGCCATCCTCGGCCAGCGGGGCACCGGCAAGACCCACCTGCTCGGCGTGGTGCGCCAGCAGGTGCAGCGGCGGGGTGGCTTCTTCTTCCTGGTCAGCCTGCTGGAGGCGAGCGCGTTCTGGCGCAGCACCGCGATGTCGATGCTGGCGGACTTCGCCAGGCCGATGCCGGACGGTACGACGCAGCTGCGCACGTTCCTGCGCGGCCTGGCGGATCTGGTCGGCGCCCAGCGGGCGGTACGCCGGGCGGTCACCGGGGACACCGAACTCAGCCGACCCGCGCTCGACGCCTTCGTCGACCTGATCCGTAAGACGAACCGGCAGATCGGCACCGAATGCCAGGACACCGCCCGCGCGCTGGTGCTCTACGCCGCAGAGTCCCCCGCCCTGCAGGACATCGGCTACGACTTCCTCTGCTCCAGCGACGAGGAGGAGCCGGGCTCGCGCGCGACCTGGGGCGTACGGCGGAACAAACGGGCACCCCAGGAGGTGGTCCGGGACGCGTCCCGGTTGCTGGCCATGGTCGGCCCGACGGTGATCGCCGTCGACCAGATCGACCTGATGGTCGCGCAGTCCGTCAAGACGACGCACGCCGACGCCAGGGGTGAGACCGACTGGCAGACGTCGCTGCTCTTGGAGCAGATCGCCAGCGGTCTGATGTCGTTGCGGGAAACCACCCGGCGATCGCTCTCGGTCGTCTCCTGCCTGCCGCAGACCTGGCAGAACGTGAAGGAGCAGGCCACCGACACGGTGCAGGACCGGTTCCGGGAAGCCGTCTGGCTTAAGGAGATCCCCTCCACCGAGGTCGGGCGGGAGTTGGTCGAGAAGCGGTTCGCGATGGCCTTCGGTGAGCTGGGTTTCCGGCCGGCGTACCCGACCTGGCCGGTCCACCCCGCCGCGTTCGACGAGGTGGTCGACTTCACCCCACGCGAGTTGCTGCGCCGGATCGACACGCACGTCCGGGCCTGCCTCGCGGCCGGCGAGGTACGGGAACTCACCCACCTGCTGCACTCCGCCGACGACCGGGCGAACGTCGACGCCACACCGGCCCCGGCGGTCCGTACGCCACCGGCCGGCAGCCGACCGGACGAGTTCGGCAAGATCGACACCAGGTACGCGGAGTTGATCGCCGCTGCCGATCCCGAGCCCGCCGTAGTCCAGCAGTCCGAGGACTCCCGGGTCCCGGTGCTCCTCCAGGCCGGGCTGACCGCGTGGATAGCCGAGCAGGGCGCCGCTGCGGAGGAGTTCAGCCTCGACCCGCTCCCCGCCGGTGGGAAACCGGCCCTGCACGCACGGTTGCGCCACAGCCTCGACGAGGCGAGCGAGGACGAGGAACACTGGTCCTTCCGGGCGATCTCCGCGCCGCACCACATCGCCGCGCTCAACCGGATCCGCAACGCGATCACCACCGCCGGGCTCACCGAGGGGGTCGCCAAGCGCAGGCTCTTCCTGCTGCGCAGCGCGCCGTGGTCGGCTGGCGCCCGTACCCGGGAGGTGCTGGACGCCTTCGAACGGGCCGGCGGCCGGACGATCGCCTTTCCCGCCGCGGACGTCAGCCGACTTGCGGCCCTGGAGCAGCTCATCCAGCACTTCGGGCTGGAGAGCCTGCGGCCGTGGTTCGCGGAACGGCGACCCGCCGCGGAGGTCACCTGTCTGCGGGAGGCGTTGGCCAGCGGGCGCGACGCGGTCGGGGAGCCAGGGCAACCGCTCGTCGCGGGGCCGGATCCAGGGCCCGAGCCGCGGCCATCGGTCGATCTCGGTGAGCGGCTCCCGTCGGTGTCGGCGCCGCAGCCCGAATCCGGATCGGGCCCGCCTTCGCCGGCCCGGGCGGTCGGTCGGGCGTCGGTCCCGGCGGCGCCGCGATCCTCCGGGCCCGCGCCCCAGCCTGCCGAGCCGGCCGCGGCTGGGACCGTGCCCCAACCTGCCGAGCGGGCCGCGGCTGGGACCGTGCCCCAGCCTGCCGAGCCGGCCTCGGCTGAGACCGTGCCCCGGTCGACCGAGACGGAGTCCGAGCCGATCGACCTGGCTCGTGGATCCCGGCCGGTCGCCTGGATCGATCCGCACCAGCTGGCACTCGGCACGGTCGCCGGGCGATCCGATCCGGTGCGGATCGGCCTGGAGTCACTGCGCCGCCACATGGTCGTCTTCGCCGGCTCCGGCTCCGGAAAGACCGTCCTGCTCCGCCGGTTGATCGAGGAGTGCGCCCTGCGCGGCGTCTCCGCCATCGTCCTCGACCCGAACAACGATCTGGCCCGGCTCGGCGAGGCGTGGCCAGTGCAGCCGACCGGGTGGGGGCCGGACGACGCGGACCGGGCGGCGGCGTACCTGTCCGCGACGGATGTCGTGATTTGGACACCGGGCCGGCAGAGCGGCCGGCCGCTGACCTTCCAACCGCTGCCCAGGTTCGCGGACGTGCTCGACGACCCGGACGGGTTCACCGGGGCGGTAAACGCCGCCGTCGCCACGCTCGCCCCGCACGCCCGGGTCGACGGCGGCACGGACAAGGCGCGGCTCGGCCGGGCCGTGCTGCGCGAGGCCCTAGTCAGCTACGCCCGGACCGGCGCCAACGACGTGCGCGAGTTCACCGAGGTACTCAACGAGCTGCCGGACGGGGTGAGCCAGCTCGACGGCGCACCGAAACTGGCGGCGAGCATGGCGCAGCTGCTCAAGGCCGCACAGATCAACGACCCGCTGTTCGGCGGTGCCGGCGCGCCCGTGGATCCTGGTGAGCTACTCACCCCGGCGCCGGGCCGGCGCGCCCGGGTGTCGGTGATCAGTTTTGTCGGGTTGCCCGACGATCAACAGCGGCAGAGCTTCGTCAACCAGCTCCAGCTGGCGCTCTTCACCTGGATCAAGCGCCACCCGGCCGGTGACCGGCCGCTCGGCGGGCTCTTCGTGATGGACGAGGCACAGACTTTCGCCCCGTCCGGGGCCGTCACCGCCTGCACCCAGAGCACCCTGGCGCTGACCTCACAGGCCCGCAAGTACGGACTCGGCCTGGTCTTCGCCACGCAGGCGCCGAAGGCACTGCACAACCAGATTCCCGGCAACGCCGCCACCCAGTTCTTCGGGCTGCTGACCGCACCGGTCCAGATCGAGGCGGCCCGGGACGTGGCCAGAGCGAAGGGCGTCGACATCGCCGACGTCGGCAAGCTGCGGACCGGCCAGTTCTACTCCGGGGTCGAGGGCGGCCGTTTCGTCAAGATGCAGGCGCCGCTGTGCTTGACCCATCATCCGCGCAGCCCGCTGACGACCGAGGAGGTCGTCCGCCGCGCGGCCGTGCCGGCAGGGTGATGTCGAGCCCATATTCTTGACTGATTCCAGATCAGCGGCCAGACTTCCGGGCGTGATGACGACCGTGGACTACCGGCAGATGCTGCGCGGTGCCGCGTTGCGGGTGACCCGTCCTCGGGTCGCCGTGCTCGACGCGGTCTACGCGCACCCGCATGCCGACACCGATTCGATCATCGGTGCCGTGCGTACGGATCTTCCCGACGTGTCCCACCAGGCCGTCTACGACTCGCTGCACGCGCTCACCGCGGCGGGCCTGATCCGCCGCATCCAGCCGTCCGGCTCGGTGGCCCGCTACGAGTCGCGGGTCGGGGACAACCACCACCACGCCGTCTGCCGGTCGTGCGGTCGCATCTCCGACGTCGACTGCGCCGTCGGAGAGGCGCCCTGCCTGATTGCATCCAACGACGGCGGCTTTTCGATCGACGAGGCCGAGATCATTTACTGGGGGCGCTGCCCCGACTGCTCCACCGCAGGCCCGCCCGGATCCACCGCAGGCCAGCCCGGAACCAGTTCCACCCGCAGGCCAGCCGGAACCCGTTCCACCGCAGGCCAGCCCCGAACCCTCTGATCCGCGAAGTCACGGAAGGAACCAGATGTCCGAGAACCACGAAGCCGTCGTCCACGACGCGGAGGCGGGCAGCGAGTCCCGCTGCCCCGTCGCGCACGGGCGTACCCCCCACCCGACCCAGGGTGGCGGCAACCGCGGTTGGTGGCCGAACCAGCTCAACCTGAAGATCCTCGCCAAGAACCCCGCGGTGGCCAACCCGCTCGGTGAGGAGTTCGACTACGCCGAGGCGTTCAAGTCCCTCGACCTGGCCGCGGTGAAGCAGGACATCGCGGAGGTGCTGACCACCTCGCAGGACTGGTGGCCGGCCGACTACGGGCACTACGGCCCGTTCATGGTCCGGATGGCGTGGCACAGCGCGGGCACCTACCGGATCAGCGACGGCCGCGGCGGCGCCGGCGCCGGCCAGCAGCGCTTCGCGCCGCTGAACAGCTGGCCGGACAACGGGAACCTCGACAAGGCCCGCCGGCTGCTCTGGCCGGTCAAGAAGAAGTACGGGCAGAGCATCTCCTGGGCCGACCTCCTGATCCTCGCCGGCAACGTCGCGCTGGAGTCGATGGGTTTCCAGACCTTCGGCTTCGCCGGTGGCCGCGTCGACGTGTGGGAGCCGGACGAGGACGTCTACTGGGGTCCCGAGAGCACCTGGCTCGGTGACGACCGCTACACCGGCGACCGTGAGCTGGAGGACCCCCTCGCAGCGGTCCAGATGGGCCTGATCTACGTCAACCCGGAGGGCCCGAACGGCAACCCGGACCCGATCGCCTCGGCCCGGGACATCCGGGAGACGTTCCGCCGGATGGCGATGAACGACGAGGAGACGGTGGCACTGATCGCCGGCGGCCACACCTTCGGCAAGACCCACGGTGCGGGCCCCACCGACCACGTCGGGCCGGAGCCCGAGGGCGCCCCGATCGAGGAGCAGGGTCTGGGCTGGAAGAGCAGCTTCGGCACCGGCAAGGGCGCGGACACGATCACCAGCGGTCTCGAGGTCACCTGGACCTACCACCCGACCCGGTGGGACAACGAGTTCTTCCACATCCTGTTCGCGTACGAGTGGGAACTGATGAAGTCGCCGGCCGGCGCGTACCAGTGGCGGCCCAAGCACGGCGCGGGCAGCGACATGGTGCCCGAGGCGCATGACCCGTCGAAGTACCGCGAGCCGCGGATGCTGACGACCGACCTCGCGCTCCGGTTCGACCCCGTCTACGAGCAGATCTCGCGGCGCTTCCGGGACAACCCGGACCAGTTCGCGGACGCGTTCGCCCGGGCGTGGTTCAAGCTGACCCACCGCGACATGGGCCCGGCCGTGCGCTACCTCGGCCCGGAGGTGCCGGCCGAGACGCTGGTCTGGCAGGACCCGATCCCGGCGGTGGACCACGAGCTGGTCGACGCCGCGGACGTCGCGGCGCTCAAGGCCCAGATCCTGGCCTCCGGACTGTCGGTGTCCCAGCTGGTCACCACCGCCTGGGCGTCGGCGTCGACCTTCCGGGGTGGTGACAAGCGCGGCGGCGCCAACGGGGCGCGCATCCGCCTGGAGCCGCAGAACGGCTGGGAGGTCAACGACCCCCACGAGCTGGCCCGGGTGCTGCACACCCTGGAGGGAATCCAGCAGGCGTTCAACGCCGCTCAAACCGGCGGGAAGAGGATCTCGATCGCCGACCTGATCGTGCTGGGCGGTTCCGCCGCCGTCGAGGAGGCGGCCAGGGCCGCCGGCCAGCCGGTGGAGGTGCCCTTCACACCGGGGCGTATGGACGCGTCGCAGGAGCAGACCGACGTGGAGTCGTTCGTGCCGCTGGAGCCGACGGCGGACGGGTTCCGCAACTACCTCGGCAAGGGCCACCGGCTTCCGGCCGAGTTCCTGCTGGTGGACCGGGCGAACCTGCTGACCCTGAGCGCGCCCGAGATGACCGTCCTGGTCGGCGGTCTGCGGGTGCTGGGTGCCAACTACCAGCAGTCGCCGCTGGGCGTCTTCACCACGACGCCCGGATCGCTGACCAACGACTTCTTCGTCAACCTGCTCGACCTGGGCACGACGTGGAAGCCGACGGCCGAGGACGCGAACACCTTCGAGGGCCGTGACTCCGCCACCGGCGAGGTCAGGTGGACGGGTACCCGGGTCGACCTCGTCTTCGGCTCCAACTCGGAACTGCGGGCGCTCGCCGAGGTCTACGCCAGCGACGACGCGCGGGAGAAGTTCGTCCGCGACTTCGTCGCGGCGTGGGTCAAGGTGATGAACCTGGACCGGTTCGACCTCGCCTGATTCCAGATCGGTCCCGGGCCGGCCCGTGCCGGTCCGGGACAGCCGCGAACCGCAGACGGCAGGTGCGCCCGCGAGGGCCGCACCTGCCGTCTGCGCTTGATACCGCTCGGCGTCAGCGACGTACCGGCCGGCGTCGCCGGCTCAGGTAGAGGAAGGCCGCACCGGCGATCAGCAGCAGCACACCGACCACGATGAAACTGATGGTCTTCGTGCCGGTGAGCGCCAGCCCACCACCGGCACCGGAGGTCGCCGTCTCGGCGTTCTCCTGGGCGGGCGGGCCCTGGGCGACGTTCGCCGCACCCGCCGGTGACTCCTCGGACGCCGGCTCGGTGGCCTGAGCGGTCGGCTTGGCAGCGCCACCTGCGGGCTTCTGCGGACTGGGCTTCTGACCGGCCGGTTGCTGCTTGTTGTCCGGCTTCTGCTCGGAATCGTCGCCGGCCGGCGGCTGCTGACCGCCGCTCGGGTTGCCGGCGGGGGGCTGCTCGTTCCCCGGCTCCTCGGCGGGCGGCTGCTCGCCGCCGGGGTTGCCGGCGGGCGGCTCCTCGCCGCCCGGGGTTTGCCCGTTGCCGGGCTCCTCGGCCGGGGGTTCCTCGTCATCCGGGTTCTCGGCCGGGGGCTGCTCGTTGCCCGGTTCCTCGGCCGGCGGCTGCTCGTTGCCGGGCTCCTCCGCCGGAGGCTGCTCCGGGGCCGGCTGGACCCGGATGCGGACCGAGTCGAGCGCGGGGATCTGGTTGGCCCGCACCATCATCGGGATGCGGTGCGAACCGTCACCGGCCCACGACGAGCACTGCGCGAGGCCGGCGGGCAGGCCGGGAACCTCGATGATCACCGAGTCCGGCTCGTCGCTGCCCTTGCCGTCCTCGGTAGCGACGAAGAACGCCGGTACCGGGGCCGGGTCGGCCGCCTCACTGGTGCTGGTCAGCATCCGGCAGGCGGTGTGGAAGTGACCCCGGACCAGGCCCTCGCCGTCGAGCAGGGAGGTCTCCAGGTAGTAGCCGCCCCGCCCGGCCGGCAGGAACCGGTCGCGGACGAGGTTGCGGGTGCTCACCACGAGCCGGAACGGCTCTCCCTCCCGTACGGTCCGTGGCGCCTGGGTGATCAGCAGGCTCGGGTTCTGCTCCGCGGCGCCGACCTCACCGAAGGCGGTCGCCACGCACCGGCCGCCCTCCTGGAAACCGGTGTGCGCGGGAAGGTTGCTCGCCTCGCAGTCGTCGCCGAGGGCGTCCAGGCCGCTGCCGCCCGGGGCGGCTCCGCCAGGGGTACCGGACGGGCTGGCCGGGCCGGTCGACGGCGGGCACTTCTCGTCGGACGTCGGCGGCGACGCCTCGGCGGTCGCGTCGTCCCCGGCGGCGCCGGGACTCTCGGACGCGGCGGCGGAGGGCGGCGAGCCAGGCTCGCAACCGGGGGCGGCTTGCTGGCTCTCCGCGTTGGAAATCTGTGTGACACCGACCAGGCCACCGAACACGGCGAGAGCGGCGGCCGCGGCAAGGAGGCGGCGGCGCTGGCCGGTACCGGTGGAGGCGCGACCGCGGTGCGACCGTCGCATGTGTGTGAACCTCCCAAGATCATGCGCGGCGGCGCGGACCGGTGGGGGTTCCGGCTGCCCCGTGACGGAGGACCGTCTTCCGGTGGCTGGCGACCCGACAACGCCCGGAGGTCGAGATCGGTGCCGCACGGGCCGTTCCGTACGCCGCACGCACACCGTAGGGACCGGTCGGTAGGTGGATCAAACGCAGCAGGCGGAAATGCGGGTTTCTTGAAGCGGAGATAATAGAAACTTATGGTGCCGGATGCTCGGATAGTGTTCTCGTCGCGTCGCCGTCTCCTGATCGCCGTGCCGGTCGCCGTCATCGCCCTCGGCGCGGGGCTGTTCGCCGTGCTCCGGTCCACCGGGGACCGACCCGACGAACCGGCCGCCGCCGCCAGGGTCGTCCAACCCGGAGCGCCGGGGCAGGCCGGTCGTACCCTCTCCCCGGCCGAGCAGTCCCAACTGCCGCCGCCACCGTCGCACACCGAGGCCGACGTCCGGTTCATGCAGCGGATGATCGCGCATCACGCGCAGGCGCTGGAGATGACCGCGCTGGTCGCCGACCGTGCGGAGAGCCCCGAGGTGTTGCTGCTCGCCGGCCGGATCCAGACGTCGCAGCGGGACGAGACAACGCAGATGCAGCGCTGGCTGGCCGAACGCGGTGCGGAGGTGCCGGGCCCGCACAGTCGGCACGCCGGGCACGACGCGGCGATGCCCGGGATGCTCACCCCGGAGCAGATGGGCCGGCTGCGGCAGGCCCGGGGCAGGGAGTTCGACCGACTCTTCCTCGACTTCATGATCCGCCACCACAACGGCGCGTTGACGATGGTGCAGCAGCTCTACGCGGCCGGCGGCGGGCTGGAGCCGGCGGCCGACCGGTTCGCCCGCGAGGTCGACGCCGACCAGACGATCGAGATCAGGAGCCTGCGGGAACTGCTGACCAAGCTGCCCGACTGAGCGACAGTATGCCGACGGGCGGGTCCGGCCGGTACTCCGGCCGGACCCGCCCGGCACCGCCAGCGGTGCCTACCGTGCGTCGGCGAACCTCTGTGGAACTTCAGTCAAGGCTGGCGCACTGGCCGGCGGCAGGTCCCCGCACCGTGTTGGCCGCACCGAGGTTGATCGGCGCCGGCGAGTTGCCGGTGCAGCCCAGCGGGCCGCGCACGGTGCTGTCCGCGACGATCGGCTCGACCGTCCCGGTACGGTTCGAGGTCAGTACGGCCGGTCCGGAGATCTCGGTCTGCACGATCGCGACGCTGCCCCGCGTACCGGTGATGCTCACGGGCCCGCGCACCGCGCTCCGGTGCAGGTGCACCGCGACCGCGTTCGAGGCCGAGACCGGACCCGAGATCGACGAGTCGAGCGCGAGCAGGGCGGCACCCGGGCGAACGCTGACCGGACCGTCGACGGTCGCCCCGGTCAGACAGGTGACACCGGTGACCGTCAGCGGTCCCGTGTGCCGACCCGAGACGGTCGAGGTGCAGGTCCGGGCCAACTGGTCGAAGCGGGCCCGGGCCACCGCGAAGCTCGGCGCCCAGGTGATCCTGGTCTGGTGCTGGGCGTTGAACTCCGGCAGTCGTACCTCGCTGGCGGCCGCGATCTCGGCCGCGCTCAGGTGCTGGCTCGGCTTCAGCCCGAAGACGTCGAAGCCACGGGCGATCTCGCTGCCGAAGACTTGACCGTTGTACCAGTACGCCGACCAGAAGCCGCCGAGCACGAGGCTGGTGGGGCTGATCGGTCCCCGGTCGAAGTAGCCGATCTCGCGTGGGTTGGCCGAGTCGGTGAAGTCCAGCAGCGAGATGCCGCCCTGGTACCACGCCTGGGCCAGGATGTCCCGTCCCGGCACCGGGACGAGCGAGCCGTTGTGTGCGACGCAGTTCTCCTGGAGCGTCTGCGGTACCGGCAGCTTGTGGTAGCTGGCGAACCGCAGCTTCCGGTCCACGATGTCGAAGATCGCGTTGGCGCCCCACTGCGGTTGGTCGGTGCTCCGGCACCGTGCCGCCGTGCCGCCGCCCCACTCGTCGGTGAAGACGACCTTCGTGCCGTCGTTGTTGAACGTCGCGGAGTGCCAGTACGCGAAGTTCGGGTCGGAAACCTCGTCGATGCGTACCGGGTTGGCGGGGTCGGAGATGTCGATCAGGATGCCGTTGCCCTCGCAGGCGCCCGCCGCCAGGCCGAGGTCCGGATAGGCGGTGATGTCGTGGCATGCGTCGGTGACCGGTGACGGGCTCCACGAGCCGCCCGAGGGGTGCCTCGGGGCCGGCGGGGTGTTCTGCAACCCGTCGACCGCACCGGTCTCCGGGTCCGTGAACAGTCGGGGGCCGCTGACGACCGCAGCCTGCTCGGGGGCGGCCACCGGGACCTTGATGACGTCGATCCGCCACCGGGCCGGGTCCTCGCCGGCCGCCGAGGTGTTGTTGCAGCCGGCCATCGTGCTGACCGGGCGGACGCCGGAGGTGCCGGAGACGTACACGTAGACGTTCGCGCCGTCGTCCGGGTCGGTCACCAGGGTGTGCGTGTGCGAGCCCCGGCAGGTCTGCACGGCGGCGACCTGCGCCGGGTTCGTCACGTCGCTGATGTCGAAGACGCGGACGCCCTGGAAGCGGGTGCCGACCGAGGCATCGGTACCGCAGTCGAGACGGCCGCGACTCTCCTCCACCGACATGAAGAGCAGGTTGCCGTGGACGCTGAGGTCGCCCTGCCCGCCCGGGCACACCACGCTGGTGACCAGCGTCGGGTTGGCCGGCTGGGAGATGTCGTAGATGGTGAAGCCGTTGAAGTTGCCGATGAAGGCATGGTCGCCGCCGAAGGCGAGATCCGTTCCCGCGTAGCCGAAGTCACCCGGGTTGGCCGGGTTGACGAAGCCCGCCGGCCTGTCCCGGTGGGCCAGCAGTTCGAGGTTGCTGCTCGCGCTCTGCGCGTCCAGCCACCCCGGGCCGAGATCGATGCGCGGGTCCGGCTCGGGCTCCTGGCCCGACGCCGTCCCCGGTAACAAGGCGGCGAGGAGTATGGCTGCCGCCGCCACGCCGACCGTCCGGCGTCTCCCGCCCGATGTGCGATCCGACCGAGTCATGGATGTGTCCTCCGTGCACGATGCCCCAGCGGGTGGCGACGACGTGCGTCGGGGCGCGTGCACGCCGCGTTAGTAAGGACCGTACCGCGTGTAGTCTCGGGAAGATCATGAATATTTTGCGAGGGACGCGAAAACCACCGGCCGCTATCCGGCCGCACCGCGTTCCTCGGAAGGCTGTGCGAGGGCGGTTGCCGGCTCCCCGGTCCCGGTCCCGGGCTGGGACCGGGGAATCTGGTCGAGCACGAAGGACTCGAGTCGGTCCCATGCGGACTGAAGCAGCTCCGCCGGATCCTCGGCGGCCAGCATCTCGCGCCCCGGCACGAAGGCGCTGCGGGTGAAGTACTCGCCGTTGGCGAAGTAGCTCAGCTTCAGTACGGTGTGCCGGCCGTGGGACTGCAGCATCGGGATCAGCACCGGCCCGGGGAACGGGGACCGACAGTACGGGCAGACCTGGCAGGGTTCGCCGTCGCGCCGGCCGTCCAGGGGAACGCCGTGCCGGTCGCAGCGCCGGCACCGCCGCTGCCACGCCTGGCCCGGCGCGCTGCGCAGTCGGGGCGGTCCGACGTCACCGGCGAACGGCGACGACCCGGCGCCGGTGGGAGTGGCGGCCTGCCAGGGTCCGGCGTACGGCACCGTGCGGCGGGGATCGGTCAGCTCACGTTCCAGCCGCCGCCAGAGCCCTCGAATCCGTCCGACCAGGTGCTCGGGCACCGAACCCGGTCGTGTCTCGTCGGGGTCGCCGAGGTCGCAGCCGACGTACCGGTGCCCGTCGTCGAGCCGCAGGTGCCAGCTCCCGGGCTGGCTGGCCCGCTCGAAGACCCGCGCCCGGTAGGGGCCCTCGTACCAGGTCTGGCCGCCGAGGTCGACCAGGTCGTCGTCGGCGGCCGCGGTGACCAGGTCGGGACGCCACCGCATGGGCGTGGCCAGGTGACCCGTCTCCCGGGTGTCGGTGTCACCCCCGACGTGGCTGGGCCGACAGTCGTCCGAGCAGTACGCCGAGCCGTCGGCGGGGGCGGCGCCGCAGGGGCAGAGCCCGGACGTGGCCCGGTCGATCCGGTCGAGCAGGTTGGCCATGGTATCGCCGCCTCGGTGCAGGTGGACCCGTCCGGCGCGTCGCCGGGCGGAGACTCAACGCATTCAAGGGTATCGCTCGATGCCGATCGGTGGACCGGTGGTGCGGCGGACGCCGCCGGTGGCGCGGCGGACGGCTGAGCCCTCCGTCCGCCGCACCCCTCGGCCGGAGCTATCCCGGCCGGTCCTCCGGATACCAGCGCAGTTCGACGGTGTTGCCGTCCGGGTCGGCGACGTAGATCGAGATCGCCTCGCCGCGCGCACCGAACCGGCCGACCGGCCCCTGCAGGACGGTGAAGACCCCGGACTCGATCACCTCGGTCCAGTCCAGTGGCTCCACCACCAGGCAGATGTGGTCGACGTTCGATTCGCCCCGCTGGCCGCGTACCAGGTCGATGATGGTCTCCGGGCTGATCCGGGCGGACGGGAACGGGACCTTGCCGGCCCGCCACTCGTCGACCCGGACCGGTGCCAGTCCGAGAGTCCCGCAGTAGAACGCCAGGGAGCGTTCCACGTCCTGCACGGTGAGCACGAGATGGTCGAACGCCTTGACCTGGATCGGCTTCGCCTGCATCGTCGTCACCTCGACTCCAGGTCGGCGGCCCGGCGCAGCCAGTCGGTGAAGAGCGTCGGGTCGATCTCGTCGACGCCGTGCAGTCGCACCGACGCCATCCGGCGGGCGCCCGGGACGAGCCGCCCGGACGGGTCGGCGAGGTCCTGCCCCCGCCACAGCCCGAAGGTCAGGTACGACCGGTACCCCTTGACCAGGCAGACCGGCCGCTGCCCGGGTCTGCCCCCCAGACCCCAGGTCGGGTGACCGTGCCACATCCCGCCGGTCGCCTCCGGCAATGCCGTGTCGATGATCGGCCGGAGCTTCTCGCCGATTTCCCGCAGCGGTGCGTCGAGACCGCTCAGGTAGTCGGTGATCTCGGTGTTGCCCATTTTCTCCTCCTGTGGTCGCGCCGGTCGGCTCTGCTGCTCGGCGTCCTGGCCGGAACCCCGGTCCGCTGGTGACGCCTCTTACGATCCGCGCAACGGCGACCGGGACCAAGCCGTGATCGGGCTACGATCGTTGAACCAGATTCAACGATGGGCGTCGACGTGCTGGAACGACACGAGATCGAGACCTTCCTGACCCTCGCCGAGGAGCTGCACTTCGGCCGTACCGCGCAGCGGCTGCGGGTCACCACCGGGCGGATCAGCCACGTGGTGAAGAAGCTCGAACGCCGGGTCGGGGCGCCGCTGTTCGAGCGCACCAGCCGGGTCGTCCGGCTCACCCCGATCGGGCGGCAGCTGGCGGCCGACCTGACCCCGCTGGTGGCCGGGATCGACGAGGCCGTACGCCGGGCCGTCGACGCCGGGCGCAACGTCACCGGGCGGCTCCGGGTGGCGTTCCTGGGGGAGGGGACCGCACCGCTACTGCTCAGCGCGGTCAACCTCTTCACCAGACGGCATCCCGAGTGCGAGGTCGAGGTGCACGAGGCGCAGCTCGCGAACACCCGGTCGAGCCTGCTGGACGGCTCGGTGGACGTGCTGATCGCCTCGTTCCCGTTCGACGGGATGGCGAACGGGCCGGCGCTGCTCTCCGAGGGGCGGGTGCTCGCGGTCGCCGCCGACCATCCGCTGGCCGGCGCCGCCTCGGTCACCCTGGAGGTCCTCGCCGACCACCCGGTGGTGCAGTATCCGGCGGTCACCTCGGCCGGGTTCAAGCGCGACCGCACGCCCGAGCACACCCCGTCCGGACGGCCGGTGCCGAAGGGGCCGGTCGGGAACACCTTCTCCGAGATGCTCTCGCTGGTCGCCCTCGGTCGGGGCGTACTGCCGGTCGGCGAGCAGAGCAGGCGGTACTATCCCCGCCCCGACCTCGCGTACGTGCCGATCTCCGACGCGCCGCCGATCGAACGCGGCCCGATCTGGCTGGCCACCAACAGCACCGCCCGGGTCCGGGAGTTCGTTCGGGCCGCCGTCGACGCCAACCGGCCGGCCCCGCCCGCGCCGGCCCCGCCCGCGCCGGCCCCGCCCGCGCCGGCCCCGCCCGCGCCGGCCGCAGTGGACGGAAGCGGCGGAGCACGACGGTGACAGGCGGGTTCTCCGGCCGCCATCGTCCTGCCGTGCATTACCGCCGCTCCGGTTACGGCCTCCCCTTCGGATGACGGTCGACGAAGGCCATCCACGGATCGGTCTCCGGGGCCTCGCCACCCGCACCCACCGCTGGTCGGGGCAGGTCGGACGTCGGCCGCGCGGGCGGCTCGCCGGCCTCGACGGCACCGCGCCGGGCAGCCGGCGTGGGCCCGGCCGGGACCGGCGGCACCGGACCCGCCTGCGCGGTGTCGCGGCTGGCGGCGAGCAGTGCCGCCAGGGCGGTGGTGATCGGTACGGCGGCGATCAGCCCGATCGTGCCGACCGCGCTGCGTACCAGTTCCTGGGCGATCAGTTGACTGGTGAGCAACTCGCCGACCGGGGTGGCGGTGTCGGCGGCGAAGAGCAGCATCAACGGCAGGGAGGCGCCGGCGTACGCCAGCACGATCGTGTTGATCACCGATGCGATGTGTGCCCGACCGATCCGGGTGGCGGCGGAGTAGAGCCGCCGGAAGCCGTACCCGGGGTTGGCCAGGGCGAGTTCGCCGACCGTGGCCGACTGGGTGACCGTGACGTCGTCGAGTACCCCGAGGGAGCCGATCACGATGCCGGCGAGCAGCAGCCCACGCATGTTGACCTCGCCCTGGGTGATGGAGAGGTAGTTCGAGGTCTCGTCGGCGATCCCGGAGAGGTGGGTCGCGGCGGTGGCGATCGCGGAGAGGGCAGCGGTGATGGTCAGGCTGACCAGGGTGCCGGCCACCGCGATCGTGGTGGTCATGTTGAACCCGTGCGTCAGGTACAGCACGGTGAGCATGATCGCCGCGGCGCCGACGATGGCGACCAGCAGCGGTGAGCGCCCGTCGAGGATGGCCGGCACGATGAACATCAGCAGCACCGCGAAGGTGACGCCGAGCCCGGCCAGGGCGCTCAGGCCGCGCCACCGGCCGAAGGCGAGGACGGCGAGCGCGAACACCGCGCCGAGCACCCACAGCTGGGTGGACCGCTGGTGGTCGATGATCGAGTACTGCCGCTCCGGGCTCTCCTCCAGGTAGAGCAGCACCACGTCGTCCCCGGCGGCCACCCGGACGGCGCCCGGACCGGACGGTACGTCGGTGCTGACCCGCTGGCCGGCTCCGACACCCTCGGTCAGTTCCACGGTGACCGTGCCGCAGTCGGTCGGTGCGCCGGCCGGCAGTTCCTCCCCGGCGGGCGGGGCGGCGCAGGGGGCCGACTGGACGGCGGTGACCGTGCCGAGCACCTGGATCGGCCCGTCGGCCGGAGCGGGCGCGGGGGTGTCCCGGGGCCAGAGCAGCGCCATCGACACGAGGGTGAGGACCGCCGCCGGGATCAGCAGGGCCAGACTCAGCCGGCGCGCGGCCCGGCTGGCTGGCCGGCCGGGGCGGTGCGGGTGGCTGTGTGTGTGTTCGGAACTCATCGGCTCGACCGCTGGCCTTCCTCGTAGGCTCGTTCTGCTCCCCGGCGAACTGGAACCAGAGCGGGTACGGGTCGCGTCGGCGAGGGCTCCGGCCCCGAGCATCGCAGCCGGAGGCTCCCGACGGGCCAGCATGACACGCCGGTGACCTGCCGGACACGACCAGGACGGCCTCCGGCCCCGGCGGTCAGCGGATGAGGATGTCGGTCAGTCGGGCGGCGGTTTCCTGGTTCAGTGGTGAACAAGGTGGGAACCCCGGCCGTTCACGGCTGGGAGGAGCGCCGTCACGGATCGGGACGCTTCTGGTTCTCGATGTACTCCGTGATGACGGCCAGCGGCGCCCCGCCGCACGAGCCGGCGAAGTACGAGGGCGACCACAGGTGTCCGCCCCATAAGTAGCGGGACAGGTGGCCGCTGAACTCCTTGCGCAAGTAGCGGGCCGACACACCCTTGAGGCTGTTGACCAACTTTGACAAGGCAACCGTTGGCGGGTAGTGAATGAGCAGGTGCACGTGGTCATCCTCGCCGTTGAACTGGCGCAGTTCGGCGCCGAAGTCGGTGCACACGTCGGCCATGACCTGCTGGCACCGGTCGAGGATCGGGCCGGTGAGCGCCCCGCGCCGATACTTCGTGGTGAAGACCAAATGCGCGTGCAGGTGGTAGACGACGCTCCGGCCGCGTCTGACGTAGGGGTCTGGCGTCCACCGTGGTGACATAGACCAAATGATGCGATGGTCGAGTGAAGCTGGTTGTGCAGGTGAAGCTGCTGCCGACGCCGGAGCAGGCGTCGGCACTCGCGGCGACCCTGGCCGCCTGCAACACCGCGGCGACCGAGGTCGCCGCGCTCGCCCGCCAGCTGGGCTGCTACCGCAACTACGACCTGCGACAGCACACCTACCACCGGATCAAGATTGACCACCGGCTCGGCGCCCAGGCCGCCCAGCACGTGATCAAGAAGGTCGCCGACGCTTACGCCACCCTGAAGGCGAACATCAGGGCTGGCAACCTCGGCCGGCCCGGTAGCCGTCGACGACGTCGGGCCGAAACTGGTCCGGTCCGCTTCCGGTCCGACGCCGCCCAGCCGTACGACGCCCGGATGCTGTCCTGGCAGGCCGACGCCCGAACCCTCTCCATCTCCAGTCGGTCAGCGCCTCCGTTAGGTTTCGACCACCATGGTCGATGGGGAGAGACTGTGGACATGGGCGAGATAAAGGTGGGCACCTCCTCCTGGGCCGACCGGTCGCTGCTGACGTCCGGCTGGTACCCCCGATCGGCCAACACCCCGGCCGGGCGGCTGGCCTACTACGCCGAGCGCTTCGGCCTGGTCGAAGTGGACACCACCTACTACGCCGTACCGGCACCGGAGACGACCTCGGCCTGGGTGGACCGCACGCCACCGGACTTCACCTTCAACGTCAAGGCGTTCGGCCTGTTCACCGGGCACGGAGCGGAGCTGGCGGCGCTGCCCCGGGACCTGCGACCGGACGGCCGGGACACCGGTCGGGTACGCCGCCGCGACCTGCCGGAGCCGACCTACGACGAGCTGTGGCAGCGGTTCCGGGAGGCGGTCGCGCCGATCGCCGGGGCCGGCAAGCTCGGCGTACTGCTCTTCCAGTTCCCGCCCTGGCTGGCGCACGGCGAGCGGGCGAAGCGGCGGATCCTCGACGCCGCCGAGCGGTGCCGCCCGTGGCGGGTCGCGGTCGAGCTGCGCAACGCGTCCTGGTTCGACGGCGACAACGCGCCGGACAGCGTCGGCTTCCTCGCCCGGCACGACATCTCGATGGTCAGCGTCGACATGCCGCAGGGGCACGAGTCGTCGATCCCACCGCTGCTGCTGGCCACCGCCGAGCCGGCGGTGATGCGGTTCCACGGCCACAGTGCGGAGTGGAGCACCGGGGGAAAGGAGGACCGGTTCCGGTACGCGTACGGCGACGACGAACTCGCCGACTGGGCGAAGCGGCTGCGCGGCCTGGCCGGGGAGACCGACGAGCTGCACGTGCTGCTGAACAACTGCTGCGCGGGCCAGGCACAGCGGGACGCGGCCACCCTCGCCGGCATGCTCGGCCCCGAGGCGGACTGGCCGGGCCGGCACGCCCGGCGCCGTGCCGCCCTGCGGGTGGTGCGGTGACCGTCGGCCGTACCCTCGACTGTCGCACCGCGCGGATAGGGTGTGGGGCAAGCCACCCGGTCCGCCCCGGACCTCGCCCCCGGAGGTCACGCGATCATCGACGGCATCACGATCCGACAGCTCACCGGCCGGGTCTGGATCTCGCCCGGCGACCCCGACCCGGCGAACGTCCAGGCCGGGGTGGCGGTAGTCGCCGACGAGCGGGGCAGCGTCGTCATCGACGCCGGGCACAGCCCCGCACACGGCCGGGCGATCCAGGCTGCCATGCGGACCGCCGGGCTCCCCCCGGCCGGCTGGCTGGTCTACACCCACCACCACTGGGACCACGTCTGGGGCGCCTGCGCCTGGCCGGATGTGGAGATCGTCGGGCACGTCGCCGGACAGGACCTGCTCCGGCGGGAGGCGGTCCGGCCGTGGAGCCACCGCTACCTGCGCGACCAGGTGCGGGAGAACCCTCGACTCGGTCCGAGCTTCCGGGCCCGGGCGCTGGCCATGGAGACCTGGACCGATTTCAGCGTGCTGCCCCCGACCCGCACCTTCACCGACGAGCTGACCCTGCCGACCGGCGTACGGCTGCGGCACGTCGGCGGCGCACACGCGCCCGACTCGACGGTGGCGTACGTCCCGGACGCCGGGGTCGTCCTGCTCGGCGACTGCTTCTATCCACCACCGGCGCACCTGCGCGGCCCCGACGACGGCCTCGATCTGGCGATGCTGCGCGGCCTGCTTGACGACGACTACGAGTGGTACGTCGACAGCCACGGCGAGCCGGCCACGCTGGCCCAGGCCCGGCAACTGATCTCGGCCTGACCAACCGGCACCCGCTTCGCACGGTCGGTCAGGCGCTGGCGCCGCCGCGCGGATCTCGCACACCACCTGGTCGAGGAGGGCCTGCTCCGCCGCGGCCGATCCGGCGGGGTGCCCGTGATCCCGCGGTTGACCCTCGACCTAGTCGAGGCCGCAGCATCGACGGCGGCGAACCGGCCGACGCAGGGGAGTGGACGATGGGGCGGGACACCGACGGGACGATGGCGGGCATCGCCGAGGCGGTCGGCTGGGGGCAGGCCGGGCGTACCGAGGCGGCACGCGAGCGGCTCACCGAGTTGTGGGAGCGGATCGGTCCGACCGGTGATCCCTTCCACCGCTGCACACTGGCGCACTATCTGGCCGATCTCCAGGACGACCCGGCTGAGGAACTCCGCTGGGACCTGCGGGCGTTGGAGGCGGCCGACACGCTCACCGACGAGCGGGTCCAGCGGCACGACAGTAGCTTCCAGGTCGCGGCGTTCCGGCCGTCGTTGCAGCTCAACCTCGCCGAGGACTACCGCAAGCTGGGCCGGCCGGACCGGGCCCGGGAGCACCTGACCCTCGCCCGGGATGCGCTGCCGGCCCTCGGCGACGACCCGTACGGCCAGATGATCAGGGACGGTGTCGAACGGCTCGCGGCACTGCTGGCCGGCACCGACCCGACGGTCGGTACCTGACGACCCGGAGAACCCGGTAGACGGCGAAAGGGCCAGCCCCGGTCGGGGCTGGCCCTTTCGTGTGGTGTCCGGTTCTGGTTATGCGGAGTAGCCGCGTTCGGCGGCCCAGTTGGCCAGGGTGATGGTGCTCATCCAGTACTCGGCCT
>NZ_JBEEAC010000016.1:0-164911 GCF_040120695.1 Plantactinospora sp. B6F1
ACGCCGGACCCGGGCTGCCGCGTTCATGCCACCACCAGCCGGATACCTCATCACCCCGACCTACCCAAACCATCGACGCGGATCACGCGGACACGTCGAGGGACGTCAGCCTTTCAACCTCTGTAGCCGCAGCAAACGCCGATACTGGCAAGGACGAACCTGGCTCCGACTCGGACGGTGACGTGCAGCGTAGAAAGTTCCTGCGGGGCGCCACGGCCAGCGGCATGGCTGCGCTGCCCGGCATTACGCCACTACTCGACGCGCTGGTCTCTCTACCGATGGCTCACGAGGCCGAGCCGGTTGCCCTGCCCCTCCGGCAGTTCGCCCGCGACGTGGCCGTCACCAAGGCTGCCTATCAGGCATGCCGGTACGAGCAGGTTCTCGGTGGCCTCACAACCCTGCTGCCCGCACTGGGACCGACACGGGCGGAAGCCGAGGGTCATCGACGGACACGGATCGATGCCCTGGCCAGCGACCTGTACCACGTCGTGGGCAGCGTGCTACTCAAGGTCGGTAACCGAGGGATGGCTTTGGTGGCAGCGGAAAAGAGTGCCCAGGCAGGCGCGGCCAGCCAGGAGCCGGTGGCGATGGCAACCAGTGCGCGGATCATGACCCATGCCTTGATGAGCAACGGCCACACCAAGCAGGCGAGAAACCTGGCCGAGAACGTGGCCGGCGCCTTCGAACAGGACACACGCCTCGCGTCCGCCGACCAGGTGGCCGTCTACGGCGCTCTCCTGCTCCGTGGTGCGATCGCCGCCGCGCGCAGTGACGACCGGGACAGCGCACAGACCATGATCGACGAGGCCACCCACGCAGCCGCCCGGCTCGGCTACGACGGCAACGACCGGTGGACCGGCTTCGGCGCCACCAACGTCCTGCTCCACCAGGTCAACATCGCGCTGACCCTGGGCGACGCCGGTACCGCAATCGCCCTCGCCCGCCAGGTGCCACTGGACAAGATCCGCCTCACCGAACGCAAAGCCTCGCTCTTCGTCGACGTGGCACGCGCCTACACCCAGTGGGGACGCTACGAGCACGGCCTGCACGCGTTACGCATCGCGTACGAAGTGGCGCCCGAGGAACTCCGGTGCCGACCAGCGGTCCAGCGCATCGCCGGCGACCTGGCAGCCCTCAGCCGGGGCCACGTCCGCACCGCCGTCGTCGAGTTCGCCCACCACGTCGGGATACCGGTATGACCGCCGGTCACCTACAGATCGTCGTCTGCGGCGCTGGCCCCGCCACAGACGTCACAAGACTGATCGCCACCGCCGAGGGAAGGTCCTGGACGGCGGCGGTCACCGCCACACCGAGCGCCATCGACTTCATCGACGCCCACGCGATCGAGTCGATGACCGGGCACCCGGTCAGGTCCACCTACCAGTCGTCTCCGGGTACTCGCCGTACGCTTCCTGGCGCCGACGCGCTCGTCATCGCCCCCGCCACGTACAACTCCATCAACAAGATCGCCTTCGGCATCGCCGACAACTACGCCATGACCTCGGTCGCCGAACTGATCGGACGCCAAGTGCCGACCGTCATCGTCCCGTTCGTCAACGCCGCCCTGGCCACCCGCGCGCCCTTCCAACGCGCCGTGGCCGACCTCCGCCGCGAACACGTACGCATCCTGCTCGGCGAGTACGACGGCTGGGAACCTCACCCACCGGGCAGCGGCAACGACCGACAGAAAGTCTTCCCCTGGACGGCAGCGTTCGAGACAGCGGCCCGACTCGTCCACAAGTCGCGCCCGGCGGCCGACCATCAGGACTGACGGTAGCGCCTGCTGCTGCCGTCGTGAGTCGTCGACGGCGCCTCACTCCGCGAGGGTGTCCAGGATCTGCTGCCCGTACTTCGCGAGCTTGTTCTCCCCGACGCCGTTGAACCGGGCCAGCTCGGCCAGGCTCGTCGGCGGCTCGGCCGCGATCTGCCGGAGCGTCGCGTCGTGGAAGATGACGTACGCCGGCACCCCCTGCTCCTTGGCGGTCGCCGCCCGCCAGGCCCGGAGCCGTTCGAAGACCGGTTCGGCGGCCGGCGGCAGCGCGACGGCGGCGGCCCCGGCGGCGCGGGGCTTCGCGGACCGGCCGGCGGCGGCCCGGGGCGGCTCGCGGCGCATCATCACCTCGCGCCGCCTGCCGAGTACGTCGCCGCTCGCCTCGGTGAGCACCAGCGTGCCGTAGTCGCCCTCGACCGCCAGCAGTCCCTGGGCGAGCAGTTGCCGGACCACGCCGCGCCACTCGGACTCGGTCAGTTCGGTGCCGATGCCGAAGACGCTCAGTGTGTCGTGCCGGTGCTGGGTTACCTTCTCGGTCCGCCGGCCGAGCAGGATGTCGATGGACTGGCCGGCACCGAACCGCTGGTCGCGCTCGCGGTGCAGCCGCAGCACCGTGGAGAGCAGCTTCTGCGCCGCGACGGTGCCGTCCCAGGACTCGGGCGGGGTCAGGCAGGTGTCGCAGTTGCCGCACGGCCCGCTCTGCTGCCCGAAGTAGTCGAGCAGTTGGATCCGCCGGCACCGCACCGTCTCGCAGAGCGCCAGCATGGCGTCGAGGTGGCTGCCGAGCACCCGGCGCCGGGCCAGGTCGCCGTCGGAACTCTCGATCAACTTGCGCTGCTGCACCACGTCCTGAAGCCCGTACGCCAGCCAGGCGGTCGAGGGCAGGCCGTCCCGACCGGCCCGACCGGTCTCCTGGTAGTAGCCCTCGATGGACTTCGGCAGGTCGAGATGGGCGACGAAGCGTACGTCCGGCTTGTCGATCCCCATCCCGAAGGCGATCGTCGCGACCATCACCAGCCCGTCCTCGCGGAGGAACCGCTGCTGGTTGGCGGCCCGGGTGGGCGCGTCCAGCCCGGCGTGGTACGGCAGTGCCGGGATGCCGTTCTGCACCAGGAACTCGGCGGTCTTCTCCACCGAGGCCCGGGACAGGCAGTAGACGATGCCGGCGTCGCCGGGATGCTCGGTGCGGAGCAGGTCGAGGAGCTGCTTCTTCGGCTCCCGCTTCGGCACGATCCGATACTGGATGTTGGGCCGGTCGAAGCTGGCGACGAAGTGCCGGGCGTCTTTGAGGTTGAGTCGCGCCGCGATCTCGGCGTGGGTCTCCGGGGTGGCGGTGGCGGTCAGCGCGATCCGGGGGACCGCCGGCCACCGTTCGTGCAGCATCGACAGCGCCAGGTAGTCGGGGCGGAAGTCGTGGCCCCACTGGGCGACGCAGTGCGCCTCGTCGATCGCGAAGAGCGCGATCGTGCCCCGGTCGAGCAGCCGGAGCACGTACTCCGAGCGGAGTGCCTCGGGGGCGAGGTAGAGCAGGTCCAGCTCGCCGGCGAGGAAGGCCGTCTCGACCAGCCGCCGGGCGTCGAGGTCCTGGGTGGAGTTGAGGAAGCCGGCGCGTACCCCGAGGGTGGTCAGGGCGTCGACCTGGTCCTGCATCAGCGCGATGAGCGGCGAGATCACCACCGCGACCCCGTCCCGGACCAGCGCCGGGATCTGGTAGCAGAGCGACTTGCCGCCGCCGGTCGGCATCAGCACCAGCGCGTCGCCGCCGCTCACCACCTGATCGATGATCTCGCGCTGCTCGCCTCGGAAGCTGTCGTAGCCGAAGACCCGGCGCAGGGCGTCCAGAGCGTCACCGGTCCGCCGGTCGGCGGCGTCGCCGGTCCGCTGCTCGGTCTCGTCGGTCCGCTGGTCGGTGGGGAGGGCCATCCAGCGGATTCTACGAGGCATCGGACCCGACCGGCGGCGCGGCGCTTCGACGGCGCCGCTCGGCCGGTTCTGACCAGGCGGAAGGGGAACCCGACGGCGCTGTGCCGCTGCCGGGTCACGGAGCGGATGCGTTACGGTTGCCCCGACCACCCCGCAGCGAAGCCGGTGTGAAACCGGCGCTGTCCCGCAACTGTGATGCCCCCGCACCCTGCTCGCCGCCCTCGGGCGGTCCGAGCCGGTGCGGAGGATGAGCCAGGTCGCCTGCGGTGCGGTCGCGGAATGCGCCTTCGAGGAAGGGCGCCCCGTGGACGGGCACAGGCACCTGTCGGCGGAGCACCAGACCTCGTCCGACAGGAGGACCGATGAGACGTACCCCTCGACTGCTGGCCGCGCTGCTGGTCAGCGCGGCGCTGGCCCTGGCCGGCTGCGCCACCGACGACCCCGGCCAGCAGGCACCCCCGAGCGCCAGCGGTGCCAGCTATCCGGTGACGGTCGGCACCCTCACCCTCGACAAGCGCCCCGAGAAGATCGTCGTACTCGGGCCGACCGCCACCGAGATGCTCTTCGCGATCGGCGCGGGCAGCCAGGTCGCCGCCGCCGACGACAACTCGAACTATCCGGCCGAGGCGCCGAAGACGGAGTTGTCGGCGTTCACGCCGAACGCCGAGGCGATCGCCGCGAAGGACCCCGATCTGGTGGTGCTGACCAACGATCTGAACAAGATCGTGGACCAGCTCGGCCAGTTGAAGATCCCGTACTACCTGGCGTCGGCGGCGAAGACGCTGGATGACACGTACCGGCAGATCACCGAACTCGGCACGCTCACCGGGCATCCGAGCGAGGCGGCCGAGCTGGTCGGCCGGATGAGGGGCGACATCGAGAAGCTGGTCGCCGAGGTGCCGCAGCGGGCGGAGAAGCTGAGCTACTTCTACGAACTCGGCCCGGAGTACTACTCGCTGACCAGCAAGACGTTCGTCGGTTCGCTGTTCGGGATGGTCGGGCTGGAGAACATCGCCGACCCGGCCGACGCCGACGGCTCGAAGGGCGGCTATCCGCAGCTCGCCGAGGAGGCGATCATCAACGCCGACCCGGACCTGGTCTTCCTGGCCGACACCAAGTGCTGCCAGCAGTCCGCGCAGACCGTCGCGGCCCGCAAGGGCTGGTCCGGGATGACCGCGGTGAAGCAGAACCAGATCGTCGGGCTCGACGACGACATCGCGTCCCGGTGGGGCCCCCGGGTGGTCGACCTGCTCCGCACGATCGTGGACGCGGTCGCCAAGGTGCCCGCTTGAGCAGAGCCGACGCCCCGGCCCGCCCCGACGTCCCGGTCGTCGCCGGCCGGGGCGCCAGGGGCGGCCGGCCGGCCCGGCCCGCCGGGCTGCGTCGCTGGTGGCTGGTTGCCGGCTTCGTCGCGGTACTGGTCAGCGCGGTGACCGGCATCGCGTTCGGGCCGGTCAGCCTGCCACCGGGCAGCGTCGCGGTCGAGCTGCTCAACCTGATACCGCAAGTGCGCCTGCACAGCGGCCTGAACGAGCGCCAGGTCGCCATCGTCACCGAGCTGCGGCTGCCCCGGGTGGTGCTCGGCCTGCTCGTCGGCGCGATGCTGGCCCTTGCCGGCGGCTGCTACCAGGGCGTCTTCCGCAACCCACTGGCCGACCCGCACCTGCTCGGCGTCGCCGCCGGAGCGGGTCTCGCGGTGACCGCCGTGATCGTGGTACGCGGGGTCACCGGCGCGGACGTCACGGTCGGGCTGCCGGTCACCGTGCCACTGGCCGCGTTCGTCGGCGCGCTCGGCGCGGTCCTGCTCACCTACCTGCTCGGCGCGGCCGGCGGCCGGGACCGCTCCCCGGCCACGCTGATCCTGGCCGGGGTGGCGGTCTCGGCCTTCCTCGCCGCCGGCCAGACCTACCTGTTGCAGCGCAACGCGGAGAGCATCCAGGAGGTCTACTCGTGGATGCTCGGCCGGCTGGCCACGGCGGGCTGGCACGACGTACTGGTGGTGCTGCCGTACGCGGTGTTCACCACCGCCGTGGTGTTGGTGCACCGGCGTGAACTCGACGTACTGGCGCTCGGCGACGACGAGGCGAGCAGCCTCGGACTGCACCCGCAGCGCTCCCGGCTGCTGCTGGTCGCCACCGCCTCGCTGGCCACCGCCGCCGCGGTCTCGGTCTCCGGGTTGATCGGCTTCGTCGGCGTCATCGTCCCGCACGTCGTACGGATGCTGGCCGGGGCGAGCTACCGGGCGATCCTGCCGCTGTCGGTGCTCTTCGGCGGCGCCTTCCTGACCCTGACCGACCTGGCGGCGCGGACCGTCGCCGCGCCGGCCGAGATCCCGATCGGCGTGGTGACGGCGCTGCTCGGCGGCCCGTTCTTCGCCATCGTGCTGCGCACCACCCGGCGGGTGGCGGAATGACCGGCGTCCCGAGCCCGCCGAGCGGCCTCGCCGTCGAGGTGACCGACCTCGGCGTCACATTCGGCAGGGCACCCATCCTGGCCGGGGTGAACCTGTCGGTCCGGACCGGGGAGTGGGTCACCGTGATCGGTCCCAACGGCGCCGGCAAGTCGACCCTGCTCCGCGCGGTCGGCGGGCTGCTGTCGGCCAGCACCGGCTCGGTCTCCCTCTTCGGCACGCCGATCGCCCAGCTCCGCCGCCGGGACCGGGCCCGGATGGTGGCGACGGTGCCGCAGACCCCGGTCGTGCCGGCCGGGATGGCGGTACTCGACTACGTGTTGCTCGGCCGCACCCCGTACGTGCCGCCGCTGGGCCGGGAGTCCGCCGCCGACCTGGCGGCCGCGCACGACGTGCTCGACCGGCTGGACCTGACCGGATTCGCGGCCCGCCCGCTGGCGACGCTCTCCGGTGGCGAGCGGCAGCGGGTCTTCCTGGCCCGGGCGCTGGCCCAGGGCGCCCCGCTGCTGCTGCTCGATGAGCCGACCAGCGCGCTGGACATCGGTCACCAGCAGGAGGTGCTGGAACTCGTCGACCAGCTCCGCGCCGACCACGGGCTGACGGTGCTGGCCACCATGCACGACCTCTCGGTCGCCGGCGAGTACGCCGACCGGATGGTGCTGGTCGCCGCCGGTGCGGTGGCCGCCGACGGCCCACCCCGGGAGGTGCTCACCGACGAGCTGCTCGGTATGCACTACCGGGCCCGGGTCCGGGTGATCGAGGGGGAGCACGGCCCTCTCGTCGTCCCGGTCCGGACCCGGCGGGCCACCTCCCCGGCGGGGGAACGCCGCGACTAGCTGAACCGCCGCCCCTCGTCCCGCCGGTACGCCCAGCCGGCGACCGCGGCCAACAGCACGATCCAGACGCCGAGCATCACCAGCGAGAGCCGGTCGACCGGAAACTCCCCGACGGCCGCCCACATCAGCTCGACCGCTCCCCGGGTCGGCAGGTACGGGGCGATCGCCTCGATGAACCCTGGCGAGCTGCCGGGCGGGAAGAGCAGGCCACCGCCGAAGGCCAGCGGGAAGAAGACCACCTGGGCGACCACGATCGCCGCCTTGCTCGGCAGCGAGTAGCCGATGGCGAGCCCCATCAGGGTGAACGGCACCGCGACCACCACCACGGTGCCGAGCGCGGCCAGGAACGCCGGGCCGGTCACCCGGGCCTCGGTGGCCACCGCCGCGATCACCACCACCGGGAGCAGCGAGATCAGGGTCAGGATCAGGCCGGCGAGGATCCGGCCGGCGAACCGGGGCGCGGCTCCGGCCGGCAGCGTCCGCAGGTACGGATCCCAGGGTTGCGCGCGGTCCTCGGCCACCCCGATGCCGTACTGGAAGATGTTGGTGCTCATCACCGCGAAGGTGACCATCGAGGCGGTGGCGTAGGTGGCCATCACCGGGTCGTCGCCGCTGAACGGCACGACGAAGAAGAGCATCGAGGCGGCCGGGAAGAAGGCGCTACCGACCAGCGCGATGGGGATCCGGATCGTCTCCAGCAGTTGGAATCTGGTGTGCACGAGTGAGAGTCGCACGGTTGGGTCTCCGTCACAGGTCGGCGGTCTGGGCGGGCTGGGGGTGGGACTGCGCCGGGTTCGGCCGCGTCCGGGGGTCGGGCTGTGCCTCGGTGATGGCCAGGAAGGCGTCCTCCAGGCTGCTCGGCCGGATCTCCAGGTCGGCGAAGGAGACGCCGCTGTGCACCAGGTCCCGGACGAGCCGGTCCGCGTCGGTGGTGAGCAGGTGGGTGACGCCGTCGACCCGCTCCACGGCGCGTACTCCGGGCAGGGCCGGCAGTTCCGGGGCGACCAGGCTGACCCGACGGACCCCGACCAGGTCACGGATCGCGGTGACGCTGTCGTCGGCCAGCACCCGGCCGTGGCCGAGCACCACCACCCGGTGTGCCAGTGCCTCGATCTCCTCCAGGTAGTGGCTGCTCAGCAGCACCGTGCCGCCCTCGGCGTGGAACTGGCGGATGCCGTCCCAGAGTTCGCGGCGGGCGGTCACGTCCAGCCCGGTGGTCGGCTCGTCCAGGAAGACGAGCCGGGGACGCCCGACGAAGGCGAGCGCGACCGCCAGCCGGCGCTTCTGCCCGCCGGAGAGCCCACCGGTCTGCCGCCGGACCAGGTCGCCGATGCCGAACCGGCCGAGCAGTTCGGCTCGGGGGACCGGGTCGGTGTAGTGCGCGGAGACGAAGTCGACGACCTCGCCGACCCGCAGGGTCGGCGGCAGCCCGGTCTCCTGCGGCGTCATCCCGATCTGCCGACGGCAGGCCGGGTCGCGGGGGTCGCCGCCGAAGAGTTCGACCCGGCCGGAGCTGACCCGGCGCAACCCGACCAGCAGGTTGAGCAGGGTGCTCTTGCCGGCGCCGTTCGGGCCGAGCAGCCCGACCAGTTCCCCGGCCGGAAGGTCGAGGTCGACCCGGTCGAGGGCGGTGACGTCGCCGTATCGGCGGGTGGCCTGGACGGCGCGGGCGAGAATCATTGCTTCTCCTCGGTCTGTGGCGGGTCGAGCAGGGCGCGGACGGCCAGGGTGTACTCCTCGAAGGCGAACCGGCCGCGTCGGGTGAGTGCGACGAGGGTGGTCGGGGTGCGGCCGTGGTGGGTTTTGACGATCTCGACGTAGCCGGCCTCTTCGAGCTTGCGCAGGTGCACCGAGAGGTTTCCGGCGGTCATCTGGAGGATGTCCTGGAGTCGCGGGAAGGTGATCCGGTCGTTGCCCCGCAGGGTGGCGAGGGTCGCGGTCACCCGTAGCCGGGCCTGCGCGTGGATCACGGGGTCGAGTTCGGGCAGGCCGGTCACGAGTCGCTCCGCGCGCTCCCGCTCGGGGTGCCCGACGCGCCGGCGGCGAGGTTCCGGCCGTGACGCCGGTCGCGCAGCAGGAAGTGGACGCCGGCCACCAGCATCCCGCCACCTCCGGCCACCGAGATCAACAGGGCGTGCCAGCCGGAGCCGGCCACCAGCCCCACGATGTTGATGACGCTGATCCAGACGCCGAGCCGGAACAGGTTGCGGTCCAGCCAGACCGCACCGCCGGCCATGTGCAGGGCGCCGGTGAGCCCGACGGTGACGCCGGCCCAGAGCAGTCCGGCGACGTCCTCGGGCAGGTGGTCGGAGACCTGGCCGAGTGCCGTGCTGACGCTGCTGAACCCGAGGCCCCAGGCCAGGCCGTACCACAGGCCGCGCCGCTGGGAGTCGCCGGTGACCTGACCGTAGGTCCGGCCACCGACGATCCCGGAGGTGATCCCGGCGGCGACCAGCAGGGCGAGCAGGGTGACCAGTGGCAGCCAGCCGGGCAGGTCCACGAAGACCCGGCCGTCCGGCCCGAAGCGCAGGAAGAACAGGCCGAAGCCGATCAGCCAGGCCAGGCCCCAGGGCCAGTAGTACCAGAGCAGGTTGGGGCTCAGCTTGCGGGCCGCCTCGGCCTGCTGCGCGACGATCAGCCGGAGCGCGGCGGCCGGGTCGGGTGGCGGCAGCTCGTCGTGGTGGGCCGGTTCGCCGGTGCGGTTGTCATCAAAGTTCCCAGTCACGTAAACGAGTTTACAACACAAAGTCCATGGCCGCGCCAACCAGGGGTGCGAGCGCGGTGCGGTGCTCCGGCCGTCAGCCGGCGACGTGCGCGCGGGGCAGCGGCCGGTGCAGCACCGCCGTGCCCGGAGCGGCGGTCAGCGGCCCGTTCGCCAGCGGGCCTGCCGGGGTACGGCCCCGGAGGGTCGTCTCCGGTGTCGCCGTACCGCCGAGCGCGGTGAACAGGAAGGCATTCAGCGCCATGCCGATCGGATCGGGCTGCCCCGGTACCCAGTAGTGGGTGGCGTTCAGCGCGACGCTGACCTGGCGGCGCCCGTCGGGCGAGTGCAGCGAGACGGTGTGGTGGCCGAGTACGACACCGTCGTGCCCCCAGACCGGACCGTCCGGCATGGGTGCCGTGAGCAGGCCGAGCCCGTACCGGGCGCCGTCCGGGGCGGCCGGGTCGATCGGAACGGTACGCCGCATCTGCGCCAGTTCGGCCGGGCGAAGCAGCCGGCCACCGAGCAGCCCCCGGAAGAACCGGTTCAGGTCGGCGGTGGTGGAGACGATGTCCCCGACCATCCAGGCCCAGGACATGTTGAAGACGCTGAAGTCCCGCAGCGTTCCGTCGACCCAGGGCACGTACCCGGCCGCGTGTGGCCCGTGGATCCGCGGGTCCGTACCCGGGAAGTAGGTCCGGTGCAGTCCGAGCGGGCGCAACACGCGGCGGGTGATCTCGACGGTGGCCGGTCGCCCGGTGATCCGTTCCAGCAGCAGCCCGGCGAGCACATAGTTGGTGTTCGAGTAGGAGTGCCGCTCGCCCGGCGCGTTGGTCGGCGGTTGGCCCATTCCCATCGCGACCAGCTCCAGCGGCCGGACGGTGGTGTGCTGGTACTTCTCGATGTTCTCCACCGAGCCGAAGATCACGTTGTCGAAGTCGTTGATCCCGCTGGTGTGGTTGAGCAGCATCCGCACGGTCACCCCGGCCGGGGCGAGCCGGGGCAGGTAGCGGCGCAGCGGCGCGTCGAGCCAGAGCCGGCGTTCGGCGACCAGTTGCAGCAGTACCGTCGAGACGAACGTCTTGGTGATGCTGCCGATCCGGTGCTGGAAGTACGGTCGCATCGGCCGGCCGGTGGTCACCTCGGCCACCCCGCTGGCCCCGCGCCAGGTCTCGCGACCGTCGCGCACCTCGGCGAAGACGCCGGGCATCCCGGCGTCGGTGATCGCGCGCAGGGCGTCGCGCAGCGCCCCGTCCGGCAGGGCGTCGCCGGAGCCGGTCCGGGTGGCGCCGGCCGGGCCGGCCAGGGCCGGGGAGGCGCCGGCGGCGAGCGCGGTGGCGGTCAGGGCCGAACCCGCGACGGTACGCAGGAAGTCGCGGCGGGACTGGTGTGCACGGTACGCGGACAAGTGTCCTCCCCAGGTCGAGGCTGGTCGGTTCCCTTTGGATTCTGCCCCGCCCCGGGCGCCGGCTCGTCCACTTCGGTGCCGAGGTACGACTCGACACCGTGGACGAGCCGGCCGCCCCGCCCTCCACCGACCGGCTCCCCCGTGAGGTGGAGCCGGAAAATGTGACGCCCCGGTCACAGGGGTGCGGGCAGCGGCTCGCTGTGCAGCACCGCGAGCCGGGACACCGCCCGGGTCAGCACCACGTAGAGCCGGTGCAGGCCGCGCGGTTCGGCCGCCACGATCCGGGCCGGCTCGACGACGATCACGTGGTCGTACTCCAGGCCCTTCGCCAGGGTCGCCGGCACGACCGTGACCCGGGCCGCCGCCTCCACCTCGTCGGCGCTCGCGGTCGGGATCCCGGCACCGGCCAGCGCGGCGCGCAGCCCGGCCGCCTCGGCCTCGGCGGCGATCACCGCGATCGAACCGTCGTGGGCCAGCGCCGCCCGCACCTCGGCCACCGTCGCCGCCGGCAGGTCGGCCACGGTACGGATGTCCAGCGCGCCGTCCGAGCGCAGCGACTCGGCCGGCGGTACGTCCACGGCCAGTGCCGGCAGCAGCCGGTTGGCCAGCGCCACCACCGCCGCCGGTACCCGGAACCCGATGGTGAGCGGCACCACCGAGGCGTCCGGCTTGCCGAGGTGCCGCAGCGACTCCCGCCAGTCGGTGGCGGCCCACGGGGCGGTGCCCTGGGCGAGGTCGCCGAGGAGGGTGAGCGAGCCGTGCTCGCTGCGCCGGGCGATCACCCGGCACTGCATCGGGGAGAGATCCTGCGCCTCGTCGACCACCACGTGCCCGAAGCTGGGCAGCCGCTCGACCAGCCCGGCCGCCTCGTCGACCAGTACGGCGTCGGCGGCGGTCCACTTCGTCGCCCTTGCCGTGCGGGGCGGCTTCGGCCAGGTCAGCAACGCCTGCTCGGCCTCGCTGAGCAGTCCGTCGGCGGTGGCCGCCAGCGCCTCCGGGTCGGCCAGCAGCCGGTGCAGCAGCCCGTCCGGGGTGACCGCCGGCCAGCAGTGATCGAGAAACTCGGTGACCGGCTTGCACCGGCCCATCCGGCGCAGCCAGCCATCGCCGGGGGAGTCGCCCCGACGGGCCTCCGACTGCCGTTGCAGCAGCCCGACCACCCGGGCCCGGACCCGCTCCCGGCCGGTGGCGTACGGCAGCCCCTCCCGGCGGGCCTCCTCGACGATCCGGCGCAGCGCCTCCGCCGTCACCCGCCACCGGTACGAGCCGTCGGAGACCACGATCGGCTCCTCCGGCGCCCGCACCTGCCGGGCCAGGGCCCGGCGCAGCACCTCGGCCATCCGGGGATCGTGCTTCAGCGCGGCGGTGGCCGGTGGGTCCACCGCCCGGACCGGGGTGCCGAGCAGGTCCTCCACGGTCGCCTGGGTCACCTCCACCTCGCCGAGCGCCGGCAGCACCGCCGAGATGTACGACAGGAACGCCCGGTTCGGCCCGACGACGAGTACCCCGGACCGGCGCAGCCGCTCCCGGTGCAGGTAGAGCAGGTAGGCGGCCCGGTGCAGCCCGACCGCCGTCTTCCCGGTCCCCGGTGCACCCTGCACGCAGATCGAGTCGGCCAGCTCGGCCCGGACCAGCTCGTCCTGTTCCGGCTGGATGGTGGCGACGATGTCCCGCATCGGCCCGACCCGGGGACGTTCGATCTCGGCGGTGAGGATCCGGCTCGCGGTGCCGTACTCCTCGCCCCGGTCGAGGTGTTCGTCCTCGAAGCTGGTGAGCTGGCCGGCGCCGAAGCCGAACCGCCGCCGGACCCGCACCCCCTGCGGGTCGCGGGCGCTGGCCCGGTAGAACGAGCGGGAGATCGGGGCCCGCCAGTCCAGCACCATCGGCTCGCCGGCCGGGTCGGTGACGTGCCGCCGCCCGATGTGGTGACTCGCGTCGGCGAAGTCGAGGCGGCCGAAGAAGAGCGGGGTGTTCGGGTCGTCGGCGAGTTCGGCGACCCGCCGGGAGAGGGTCCGGCCGAGCGTCTCGGCCGCGTACGCGTCACCGGCCACGTCCTGGCCGGTCGCGAAGAGTGACTCGGCGTGCTCCCGCATCCGCCGCAGGGCGGCCCGGGAGGCGGCCAGGTGTGCGCGTTCGTACTCCAGGTCGGTGTCGAGGTCCTGTGCGGGCATGCTGGTATCCCATCGGCGCGTCAGCGCGTCGGTTGCTCGCTCGCGTGTCCGGGGGCGGATGGCCGGCTCCCGGCGCGGGGACGTCCGCTGCGGTGCTTTCTCACCTCGGCCGTCAAGCGGCCAGCCAGCCTACCTGCGGCTCGGTTCCCGTTCCACCGAGTTTCATCCGCCGCGCCGGCCGGACCGCCGGCCGGGTGTGCTCGCCAGCATGTCGCCTGGAGTGAAGGTGCGGACCTCCGGGTGGTTGGCCAGCGTCTCGTCGCCACCGCCGCGTGACCAGAACCCGAAGGTCAGGCCGGCCGGTCCGGGTGGCGGCAGGTGGCCGGCCCGGCGCCGCAGGTCCGTCAGGTCGCGCAGGGTGAGCGGCTTGGCCTGCCACCGGGCCTCGCCGACGAGTACGGGATCGTCGCCGGCCCGGCCGAGTACGTCGATCTCCACGGTCTCGTCCTTCCACCAGCGGCCGACCACCGTTTCGGCGGGCAGCGCACCCGTGGCCACCAGGCGCTGGGCGTGATCCCGGGCCGCCGCCTCGAACACCCGCGCGACGTGCGTCTGCCACCGCCCCCAGGTGCGTCGCCGGACCGCGGGCCCCTGACCGCCGTCGATCAGGTCGGCGTCGTCGCGCAGCACGGCGAACCAGTATGCGAGGTAGTCGTCGGCGATCTCGTACAGCGGATCGGCCGAGCTGCCCGCGCCGACCGGGCGTACCGCTCGGACGTAGCCGGCTCGGCGTAGCCGGTCGAGGGTGTAGTCGATCCGTTGCTGGGCCCGGCCGGCGATCCGGGACCGTCGCCGAGCGCCTCCGCCCATCGCGGTCAGCACCCGCTCGTAGCCGCCCCGCCAGTCGAGGTCCTCGGAGAGGATGTCCGGCGCGTCGCGCAGCAGCAGGCCGCCGGGGGTGAAGGCCAACTCGTGCAGGTTCTCCTCTGTGGAGCGCCGTGCCGACCACCGGCTCAGGTGCAGCGGGTAGCCGCCGCAGGCCGCGTACGCCTCGAGGAACTGTTCGGGCGCCAGGTCGGGCAGGAAGGCCCTGGCGTCCAGCAGCGGGAACGGATCCATCCGGCGCTCGACGCCGGCCCGCCGGTGCAGCCCGCCCTGCGGGCCGAGCATCTGCTCCATCAACGCGACCGCCGACCCGGAGAGCACCAGCAGAAACCGCTGGTCGCGGACGTGGTTCTCCCAGACGGCGGAGACGGTGTCGGCGAAGTCGGCGTGCCCGCCGGTCAGCCGGGGCGCCTCGTCGAGCACCACGAGCAGCGGATCGGTGCGGGCCAGTCGGGCGACGAACCGCAGTGCGGCCTCCCAGTCGGGGAAGGTCGTCGGGGCCAGATCGGCCACCTCGTCGCCGAGCTGCTCGCGCAGCGCCTCGGCGAACCGGCGGAGCTGCCGGTCGTCGGCGTCCTGCCGGGTGGCGGTGAAGTAGACCGCTCGCTTGTCCCTGGCAAAGTGAGTGAGCAGGTACGTCTTGCCGACCCGGCGGCGGCCCCAGACCACCGCCAGCTCGGGATGTCCCTCAGTGGCCCGCTGCCAGGCTGAGGTCAGCTCGGCCAGTTCGGCCGCCCGTCCCACGATCGGCATGCGGCCAGCCTACTACAAACTGTTTGTAGCACTGGCTGGTTGTAGTACAAACAGTTTGTAGTAGGCCGCCGGCGTCGGCTCCCCGGTGCGCCCGGGTCGTTGCCACCGGCCGGCCCGGAGGCGGAATCATTGGCGCATGACCGAGCAGCCCGTCGAGCAGCGGCCGATGATGATCAGCGATCCGCAGGTGATGCGGGCCCTGGCGCACCCGGCCCGGCTGGGCATCATGGAGCACCTGACCACGACCGGGACGGCGGTCACCGCGACTGAGTGCGCCGAGATCGTCGGTCTGTCGCCGAGCGCGGTCAGCTACCACCTGCGGGAGCTGGCGAAGTTCGGCCTGGTCGAGCAGGCGCCGAGCCGGGGCGACGCCCGTGAGCGGCTCTGGCGCAGCAGCGTCGGCTCGTGGGGGGTGGAGGTCGGCCAGGACGCGTCGCCGGAGGCGCGGGCCGCCCAGGAGACCCTGATCGAGGTGTACGCCGCCCGCGACATGGCCCGGGTCCGGGACTGGGCGCGACGGTTCGGCGAGGAGTCGAAGGAGTGGTACGACGCGGCCCAGTACGGCAGCGCGGTGCTGATGCTGACCGCCGAGGAGCTGACGGAGCTGAACGGCCGGATCCGCGAGCTGATGCGGCCGTACCGGCGGCGGGAGCGGGTCGGGCCGCCCGAGGGCTCCCGCCCGGTGATGGTCCACTACGCGGCGCTGCCGATGGAGTGAATCCGGCCCAGGCCGGGCCGGGGTTGCGTACGGCAATTGTGAAGGGTTACTTTCGAAGTATGTCCTTCACAACTGCCGGTCCTGGCATGCCCGACCACGGCACACCGGCGGTCTCGCACTGGCGGGACGTCTATCTGGCCGCCGGTGCCCGGGCCATCTCGACCTGCGGGGACTTCCTCGCCGCGACCGCGCTGGCACTCGCCCTGCAGTCCGCCGGCGCCGGCGGACTGGCTGTTTCCGGGGTGATGCTGGCCGCCACTCTGCCGCTGGTGCTGCTCGCCCCGCTGACCGGTCGACTGGCCGACCAGGTGGACAGCCGCACCCTGCTGGTCTGGGCCGGCGTCGGCCAGGCTGCGGTCTGCGCGGCACTCGCCTTCGCCGAGAGCACCGCCGTGATCCTGCTGCTCGCCGCGCTGCTCGCCTGCGGGCTGGCGGTGACCCAGCCGACCCTGGCCGCCCTGCTCCCCGAGATGGTGCGTCGCAACGACCTGCCCCGGGCGAGCGCGATCAACCAGACCGCCGGCTCGGTCGGCATGCTCGTCGCGCCGGCCCTGGCCGGGCTGCTGGTCGGCCAGTTCGGTGCCCGGATTCCGCTGCTGCTCGACGCCGGCAGCTATCTCGCGCTGATCGCGGCGGGGCTGCTGCTGGGTACGCGGCGGGGCGGCCGACGGGCGGCGGGAACGGCTGGCGGGACGGGTACGACGCCGACGACCCCGGCCTGGCGGCTGCGTCGCGACCCGCTGCTCTGGACGATGGTGGCCGCGATCGCCGCGACGGTGGCCGGGGTCGGCGCGGTCAACGTGATCGAGGTCTTCTACGTCCGCGAGACCCTGCACTCCTCGACCACGATGTTCGGACTGGTCAGCGCGGCCTGGACCGCCGGCATGCTGACCGGCGCCTGGCTGCTCGCCGGCACCGCCCGGCGGGCCCGGGACGACGGTGCCCTAGTCAAGGGCGTGCTCGGGATGCTCGGCGCGGCCTGCCTGCTGGTCGGACTCGGCGCCACCGTGCCGGCCGCCGGCTGGCTGCTCCCGCTCTGGCTGGTCGGCGGCGTCGCCAACGGCGGGCTGAACGTATTCAGCAACCTGGTGCTGGCCAATCGGGTGCCGCCGGAGGCGCGCGGCCGGGCCTTCGCCGCGCAGGGCGCCGCGATCCAGGGTGCCGGAATGTTCGGCTACCTGGCCGGCGGCCTCCTGCTCACCGGCTTTCCACCCCGCCCGCTGGTCGCGGCGACCGGGCTGGCCGGGCTGGCCGTGGTCGCGGCGGTGACCCCGGTGGTGCTGCGGGCCGCCCGGCGTGAGCGGGCCACGCTGCGTCCTGGGCCACTTCCGTTCCGGTCGGCCGAGCGGCCGGTCGAGCCGGCGGTTACCGTCGGGGCATGACCGAGCTGCGGCGACCCCGGGTAGGCCACATCCAGTTCCTGAACTGCCTGCCGATCTACTGGGGGCTGATGCGCTCCGGTGCGCTGATCGACGTCGAGCTGCACAAGGACTCGCCGGAACGGCTCAGCGCCGCCCTGGTCGCCGGTGACCTCGACATCGGGCCGATCACCCTGGTCGAGTATCTCAGGCACGCCGACGAGCTGCTGCTGCTGCCGGATCTCGCGGTCGGCAGCGACGGCCCGGTGCTCTCGGTCAACATCGTCTCCACCCGGCCGCTGTCCGAGCTGGACGGCGCCAGGGTCGCCCTCGGTTCCACCTCCCGGACCGGGGTGCTGCTGGCCCGGATGCTGCTGGCCCAGCAGTACGGTATCGACCCGGAGTACTTCACCTGCCCGCCCGACCTGACCACCATGCTGCTGGAGGCCGAGGCCGGGGTGCTGATCGGCGACGTCGCGCTGCGCGCCCTCTACGAGGCGCCCGGGCGCGGGCTGGCCGTCACCGACCTCGGCCAGGCCTGGCGGGACTGGACCGGACTGCCGATGGTCTTCGCCGTCTGGGCGGTACGCCGGGACTTCGCGGCCAGCCACCCCGGGCAGGTCAAGGAGGTGCACCAGGCGTTCCTGCGCTCCCGGGACCTCTGCCTGGCCGAGCTGGACGAGGTCGCCGAGGCGGCGGCCCGGTGGGAGCCGTTCGACGCGTCGACCCTGGCGACGTACTTCCGGACGCTGGACTTCTCGCTCGGCGAGCGCCAGGTGGCGGGGCTGCGGGAGTTCGCCCGCCGCGCCGTCGACCTGGCCGGCGTACCGCCGCTGCCGGCGGGCGGGCCGGTCTTCTTCTCCGGCTGACTCCCGCTCTCCCGGGCGCCCGCTCAGGTCGCGGCGGCGGCGGCGCGAAGTTGCCGGGCCACGTCCTCGCAGATCTTCGCCCCGTACGTGTAGCCGAGGTCGAGCGCGTACCGGGTCTCCACGGCCATCGTCCAACCGTCGCCGATCGCCAGGCAGTTCACCGTGTACCTCTGCTCGCGCTGCCGGTCCACCCAGCCGTTCTTGACCGCGATGGTCTTCTGCTCGGCCGCCGGGAACGCCTTGCGGATACCGAAGTTGCCGACACCGCGTACGGCGCGCATCTCGTCGAGCAGCCACTCGGTCCACTCCGGCCCGGCGGCCCGGCCGTCGGCGATGCAGGCGCCCATCCGGGCGGTGTCCCGGGCCGAGAGCGCGGTACGGCTCCAACCGCCGTCGGCGGACGGGCTGCTGTCGGTCAGGTCGCAGATGCTGATCAGCCGCTTGATCGACGCCGTGCCGCCGTTGCGTTCGTAGAGGGTCTGGGCGGCGTTGTTGTCACTGTCCCGGATCATGATCGAGACCTGGTTCATCCGGGTGTCGCTCGGGGTCTCGCCCTTCTCGGTGGCGCGGCGCAGGAAGTCCGCCCCGATCCACGCCTTGATCATCGAGGCGGTCGGGTTGGTCTCGTCCATGTTGGCCGAGCCGGAGATCTCGCCGGTCCGGGTGTCCATCAGCGCCCAGTTCCACCAGCCGTCCTTGTTGATCTTCACCTTGGCTGGCGCCACCGACAGCGCCGGCAGCGTGGGGCTGGGCGTCGGGGTGGGAGTGGCCGGCCTGCCCGGGGTGGTGGCGGACGAACCGCCTGGTCCGGCCGGTTCGCCCCACTCGGCGGCGGCGGTACTCGCGAACGGCGAGCCCGGCATCAGCCGGAGCCCGACCAGTACCAGCACCAGCAGTACGCCTGTGATCAGGGTCAGCCGCAGCAGGGTGGACCGGTTGGACCGGGCCCGCCGCTCGGCGGTGCGTTCCCTGGTGCCCATCAGGACCGCTTGACGGTGAGTGGCCGGGGCACCTTGAGCACGGCGCCCGGCTGCGGGGGGACCAGTTGGCTGGCGACGCTGGCGCAGACGTCGGCGCCGAAGTCGAGCCCCTTGGCACCGGAGTAGCGCGTCATCACGGAGAGCACCCAGTCGTCGGTGATCGCCAGGCAGTTCAGGTGCCACTTCCCGTCAGCGTTGATCAGCGTCCAGCCGTTCTTGATGCTGACCCGCCCCTGCCCGAGGATTCCCTGCGGCAGTCCGTCGATGATGCCCCAGCGACCGCCGCCCTGCCGGGCCCGCTGATCCTTGGCGGCCGTCGTGCCGCGTACCTTGCTCATCTCGTCCAATACCCAGTCGGTCCACTTCGGTCCGGCGGCTGTGCCGTCCTTCAGGCACTCTCCCATCCGGACCGCGTCCCTGGGGGACATACTGGTGTAACTCCACCAAACGCGGTTGTCGCCGGGAGGAATCTCCTTCGAGGTCTCGGTGAGGCCGCACATTTTGATCAAGCGGTCCAGGCTGCCGACACCGCCAGCGGCGTTGTACAGGGTGTTCGTGGCGTCGTCGTTGCTGTCCCGGATGGCGGTGCTGGCCATCTTCAGCAGCCTCGACGGAGGTTCCTTGTCCTTCAGTCGACGAAGGTAGTCCGAGACGATCCACACCTTGATCATCGACTCGGTCGAGTTGGTGGAGGTCATGTTCCGGGCGCCGGAGATCTTCCCGGCCTTCCGGTCGAGCAGAGCCCAGGAGAAGAAGCCGTCGACGCCCTTCACCGTCACGGGCGCGGCGGTCAGGGTCGGCGGCGGCGGCGCGGACGGCTCGATCCCGACCGGCGGATCCTCGGCCGAGGAGGTGACTCCGCCGGAGTCGACCAGCCGGGCGTACGCGGAGGGAACGAGCAGCAGGCCGCCAAGCACGACTGCCGTGATGGCGAGCACCAGGGTCACGCGGGGACGCATGAGGATGGGGCTCCAAGGGTGAAGGCCGGAGGGCCGCGGTGTCCGGGGCGCTTGCGGTGTTGCGTGTGTCGGCGGTGCCTCCGCCAGCCCCACACCGGCGGTCTGCTCCGCGCCCGAGCTGCCGGGGGGAGGTGGCAGGCCGGGACGGGGAAAGTTTACGTGGCCCGATCCAATCCGCCAGACAGCGAAGGCCGGGGAGTTCCCCGGTGTCGCCGGAAATGATCGGGTCCGTGCTGATAGATGGTGAATATCTGGGCGAGTGTGACCAGTCTCATTCACCCACCAGTGCGGACATTTCGTGTTGGGGCCTCCCCAGCTCACGGTCGGGTCTGGGTGGCATTTCTATTACACGTCTTGGTAAGTGGCTAGTTGAGCTGTAACACTTGCTGTGTGTACGGACATGACTTCCCGGTTTCGGATGACGGACCCGCCGGCAGCCTGCTCGGCCAGGTCGAGGCGGCGGAGGCGGCGCTGCGGTCCGCCGCCGACCGTGGCCGCTCCGGGGACGACCCGGCCGCCGACACCGACCCAGAGGACTACTTCAGCGCCCTGATCGAAGCGGACCAGAAGATCGAGCCCCGGGACTGGATGCCGGAGGCGTACCGGAAGACTCTGATCCGGCAGATCGCCCAGCACGCCCACTCCGAGATCATCGGCATGCAGCCCGAGGGCAACTGGATCAGCCGGGCACCCTCGCTCAAGCGCAAGGCGATCCTGCTCGCCAAGGTGCAGGACGAGGCCGGGCACGGGCTCTACCTCTACGCCGCCGCCGAAACCCTCGGGGTGACCCGGGACGAACTCGTCGAGCTGCTCCTCTCCGGTCGGCAGAAATACAGTTCGATCTTCAACTACCCGACGCTGACCTGGGCCGACGTCGGCGCCATCGGCTGGCTGGTGGACGGCGCGGCGATCGTCAACCAGGTCCCGCTGTGCCGGTGCTCGTACGGGCCGTACGCCCGGGCGATGATCCGGATCTGCAAGGAGGAGTCCTTCCACCAGCGGCAGGGCTTCGAGATCCTGCACACCCTGGCCGGCGGCACCCCCGAGCAGCACGCGATGGCCCAGGACGCGGTGGACCGCTGGTGGTACCCGTCGCTGGCGATGTTCGGCCCGCCGGACGGCGACTCGACACACTCCCAGCAGTCGATGGCCTGGAAGATCAAGCGGTTCTCCAACGACGAGCTGCGGCAGCGCTTCGTCGACATGTGCGTGCAGCAGGCCGGCGTGCTCGGCCTCACCCTGCCCGACCCCGACCTGCGCTGGAACGAGTCGCGGCAGGCGCACGACTACACCCAGCCGGACTACGCCGAGCTGATGCGGGTGATCGCCGGTGACGGGCCGTGCAACCGGCAACGGATCGCGCACCGCCGCCGGGCCGACGCCGACGGCGCCTGGGTACGCGAGGCCGCCGAGGCGTACGCGGCCAAGCGGGCCGCCGAGCACACCGCGCGGGCCGCCGAGCACACCGCGCGGGCCGCCGAGCAAACGGCGGTGCCGGCGTGAGCGCCCCGGACCAGGGCCGGGCCGGCTGGCCGCTCTGGGAGGTCTTCGTCCGGGCCCGGCGCGGACTGTCGCACACCCACGTCGGCAGCCTGCACGCCCCCGACGCCGAGCTGGCGCTGCGCAACGCCCGGGACCTCTACACCCGCCGCCAGGAGGGTGTCTCGATCTGGGTCGTACCGGCCGGGGCGATCACCGCCTCCAGCCCGGACGAGAAGGACGCCTTCTTCGAGCCGGCGGCCGACAAGGTCTACCGGCATCCGACGTTCTACCCGGTGCCCGACGGGGCGGCGCACCTGTGAACACCTCTGACGCACCTGTGAACACCTCTGACGCACCTGTGAACACCTCTGGCACACCCGCGAACACCACCGTCGACTACCTGCTCGGGCTCGGCGACGACGCCCTGGTCGCCGCCCAGCGGCTCGGTGAGTGGGTCACCGCCGCGCCGGAGCTGGAGGAGGACGTCGCGCTGGCCAACATCGCCCTGGACCAGCTCGGCGCCGCCCGGCTGCTGCTCAGCTACGCCGGTGAGCTGGAGGGGGCCGGCCGGGACGAGGACACGCTGGCGTACCTGCGCTCCGACCGGGAGTACCGCAACTGCCTGTTGGTCGAACTACCGAACGGCGACTTCGCGATGACCATGGCGAAGCTGCTCTTCCTGTCGGCATACCAGCTCCCGCTCTACACCGCGCTCCGCGGTTGCGCCGACGAGCGGCTGGCGGCCATCGCGGGCAAGGCCCGCAAGGAGGTCGCCTACCACCTCGACCACGCCAGCCTCTGGACGGTACGCCTCGGCGACGGCACCGAGGAGTCGCACCGGCGGATGCGGGCGGCGGTGGACGAGCTGTGGCCGTACACCGGCGAGCTGTTCGCGGCCGACCCGGCCGCCCCGGTCGACCCGGCCGGGCTGCGCTCCGCCTTCCTGGCGAACGTCGAGCCGGTGCTGGAGGCCGCCACGCTGGCGCGTCCGGCCGACGGCTGGGGGCCGACCGGCGGCCGGACCGGCCTGCACACCGAGCACCTCTCCTACCTGCTCGCCGAGCTGCAGGTGCTGCACCGGGCACATCCGGGAGCCCGCTGGTGAGCGCGGGCCGACTCTCCCGGACCCGTCGGGCCGTGGCGGCGGTGGTCGACCCCGAGCTGCGGGTGCTGACCATCGAGGACCTCGGCGTGCTGCGGGACGTGACCGAGGACCCGGGGACCGGGCGGGTCACCGTGACGATCACCCCGACCTACACCGGCTGCCCGGCGATGGACGTGATCCGAGCCGACATCCGGGCCGCGCTGGCCGCCGTCGGGCACCCGGACGCGGAGGTCGTCACCGTCTTCGCCCCGGCCTGGACCACCGACTGGATCTCCGAGGCCGGCCGGGCCAAACTGGCCGCCGCCGGGATCGCCCCGCCGGGCCCGGCGAGCGGCCGCCCCGAGGTGCTGGGCAGGGGCCCTTCCACCACCGAAAGCGATATGCGGGGGCCCTTCCCTACCGGCCCGGTGCGGGTGAGGTTGAGTGTTCGGTGTCCGCACTGCGGCAGCGGCGACACCGAGCAGATCAGCCGGTTCGGCTCGACCGCCTGCAAGTCGCTGTGGCGGTGCCGGGCCTGCCGGGAACCCTTCGACCATCTGAGGGCGTTTTGAGCGTGACCATCAACCGGCCGGTCCGCCGCCGGCCGGTCTTCCACCCGTTGCCGGTCCAGGCGGTCGACCGGCTCACCGAGGACGCCGTAGCGGTCACCTTCGAGGTGCCGGCCGAGCTGCGGGAGACCTTCGCCTTCCGGGCCGGCCAGCACCTCACGGTACGGCGGGTCCCGCCGGACGGGGCCGAGGTGCGGCGGTCGTACTCGATCTGCTCGACCCCGGCCGAGCTGGCCGCGACCGGACGGCTCCGGATCGGGGTCCGGGAGGTGCCGGGCGGCGCCTTCTCCAGCTTCGCGGTCTCGACGCTGCGGGCCGGCGACACGGTGGACGTGCTGCCGCCGCTGGGGACGTTCGGCACGGCGTTCGCGCCGGACCGGGTCCGGCACTACGCCGGGGTGGTCGCCGGGTCCGGCATCACCCCGGTGCTGTCGCTGGTCGCGACCGCACTGGCGGTCGAGCCGGCCAGCACCTTCACCCTGGTGTACGGCAACCGGCACGGCCGCACCGTGATGTTCGTGGAGGAGCTGGCCGACCTGAAGGACCGCTATCCGGAGCGGCTGCACCTGGTGCACGTGCTGTCCCGGGAGCCGGGCGAGTCGCCGTTGCTGCACGGCCGGGTCGACGCCGAGCGGCTCGGCCGGCTGCTCGACACCGTCGTGCCGGCCGAGCGGATCGACGAGTGGTTCCTCTGCGGCCCGTACGGGATGGTGCGCGACGCGCGGCGGGTACTGGCCGGGCGGGGGGTGCCGGAGCGGGCCGTACACGCCGAGCTGTTCCATGTGGACGCGCCGCCCGCGCCGCCGGCCCGCCCGGCGGAGACGGCCGCCGGCGCCGGTACCGAGGTGACGATCCGACTGGACGGCCGGGCGTCGAGTTTCCGGATGGGGCGGGACGAGCGGGTGCTCGACGCGGCGCTGCGGGTCCGGGGCGAGCTGCCGTACGCCTGTAGGGGCGGGGTCTGTTCGACCTGCCGGGCGAGGGTGGTCGCCGGCGAGGTGTCGATGGCCCGCAACTACGCCCTGGAGCCGGACGAGGTGGCCGCCGGGTACGTGCTCACCTGCCAGGCCAGCCCGGTCACCGACACCCTGGTGGTCGACTACGACGGCTGAGGCGGGTTGTCCCGGATCCGTCTTGGTGCGGACGGACATGGAGCGCCATCGGTGGGTTCGACGCGTTGCGCGGATGACGGAAACCTTGCCGCGCGCGACCGGTACGAGATCGATCACTCTCTATCTTGAGAGTCGGTGGCGCGCCGCTGGTGAACCGGGAGCGGCGCCGATTTCGAGGAGGACCCATGCGTCGAGTTCGGGCTGTCCTGGCGCTCGCCTTCGTCGGCACCGCGTTGCTGGTCGGGGCCGGTGCGCCGGCCCAGGCGGCGGTGCCGGCCCAGGCGGCGGTGCCGGCCCAGGCGGCGGTGCCGGCCCAGGCGGCGGTGCCGGCCGATCGGCAGGCGGTGGCCGACAATCCCTCTCCGTACCCGTTCGGTTCCTACTACACCGTCGCGGCCTGCCGCTACTTCGGGGACAGCCTCGTCGCGGCCGGCGCCTGGCGTTACTACACCTGCGTCTACGAGTGGCGCAGCGGTGAGCCGCAGGGGTACTACTACCTCACCATGTACAACTGAGATCGCCGCTGGCGGCATTGAAGAATTTCTTCACGGGTTGTTGCTCCATCGAAGGATGTGTACTAACAAGGTATCCATGAGGATGCCGCGTACGCGTCGCGCCCGGGTCGGACTCGCCTCCTGCGCGGCGCTCGGACTGCTCAGCACCATCCTGCTCACCCCGCCCGCCGTGGCCGCCGCCCCCACCCCGGCCGACGCCGAGGACGGCGCGGTCACCGCGGTCGACCCGTTCCCGGCGTACACCCGGTTCAACGTCCCGGCCGAGGACGGCACCCGGGACCGGACCATCGAGGACGAGCTGGTCCGGCTGGCCGACGGCGTGCCGGCCGGCAGCTACATCCGGGGCATCATGTACAGCTGGAGTTCCCCGGTGGTGGCCGAGGCGCTGGCCCGGGCGGCGGCCCGGGGCGTGGTCGTCCGGATCGTGCTGGACGAGACCGGCGGCGGGGTGAACACCCGGGCCGACAACACCGCGGTACCGCTGCTCAGGTCGGCCAACCTCGACGACCTGGTGATCTGCGGCAAGACCTCGTCGACGGTGGCCGGCTCGACGGCCTGCATCGGCAACAAGAGCAACTCGATCAACCACAACAAGGTCTTCACGTTCTCCACCAGCGGCACCATGAAGCGGGTCGTCTTCGTCAGCTCGCAGAACCTCACCTTCAGCCAGAACAACCTCTTCAACACGGCGCTGGTCGTGCACGAGGACTACGACCTGTACGACCACTTCACCAGGTACTTCAACGACATGCGGGCGCAGCGGAAGAACAACGACTACTTCAACGCCGCCAACGGCTACTACAAGTCGCCGAACACCGCGGTCACCGTCTACCACTCGCCCCGGGCCGACAGCGACACCCTGGCGAACCGGCTGGCCGAGGTGAACGCGTACGCCAGCGGCTGCGCGGTGGACGTGGCGCACGCCCAGTTCACCGACGCCCGCCCGCAGGTCGCCACCCAGCTGCGCCGGATCGGCCGGATGGGCTGCAAGGTCCGGGTGGTGTACGGCTCGATGGGCAGCACCGCGTACGCCACCCTGAACGGGCAGCCGAACGTCTCGCTGAAGAAGTACCACGACGCCGAGGCCAGCAACGTCGACGGCCGGGTGGTGACCGTGCACTCGAAGAACATCATCATCCGGGGCACCTTCGCCGGGGTGGCCGGGCGGAGCCTCGTCTTCACCGGCTCGCACAACATCACCGACCCGGCGCTGACCGACCACGACGAGACCCTGGTGAAGATCGAGCACCCGACGGTCTGGAACGACTTCCACGACAACTTCGAGACCCTCTGGGCCCGCGCCAAGTGCGTCAACCCGGACAACGGCAGCTGCACCAGCTGACTCCCGTCCCAGGTACCCGCAATTTCGGGGAAGTAGTGGCATCGTCCCGCTGGTGAGGCCACTACTTCCCCGAAGTAGTGCGATCTGCCCTCTTTGGGGACGGTGGTGCGGGTTGAGCGGTCCAGTACGTCAGGTCGGAGCGGTGCTCGACCAGGGTGACCGGCGTGCCGCACATCTCGGCGATGTAGCTGGCGGCCTCTTCGAGGTCGACCGGAGTCTCGTCGCGGTACCCGTCCTGATAGATCCTCAGCCCGACGTCGGTGCGGTCGTGCCCGAGCGCCTGGGCGGCTTCCGGCGACACCAGCAACACGGTGTAGCGCGCCGTTTCGATCTCGGCCTGGCTCGGTCGGCGCTGTCCCGGCTGAGGGGGCCACCGGAACGACTCCAGCACCGAGGGGATCGGCCCCGGTGAATCGGCAGGGTCGTACGGCTTGATCCAGGACGGCTGATACTGCGGCGATGTTGTGGGCAACATGTGAACCACCTTCCTCAATTGCTGATCGCATCTAGCAGGTGTGGCAATATTGCGATTAGGGTGGACTACTCTAGGTGGCAGTGTCAATGCGTAGATGTGAGGAGACCGAGATGTCTCGGCAGCAGCCGGCCACTGTGGTAGGTCGTGGGCTTGGTGGGGAGCTGCGCCAACTCCGGCAGGATCGGCGGTTGACCGCAGCATCGGTGACGAAGCAGCTTGGGTGGCAGCCGTCCCGGCTGTCTCGGATGGAGACTGGGCAGCAAGGCATCCACCTGGAGGACGTGGCCGCGCTGCTGGTCGTCTATGGCGTCACCGGTGAGGAGCGTAAGCGGCTGCTGGGCTTGGTGGAGCGAGCCAAGGACACGGGCTGGTGGGAGGTGCTCGGCAACCTCCCGGCCGAGTCACGCACGCTCATCCGGCTCGAGGCTGAGGCGACCGCCATCGTCAACTGGCAGCCGCTGCTGGTGCCGGGACTACTCCAGACTGCGGACTACGCCCGAGCGGTTATGAACGGATGCGGAGTAGGGGAGGCGGATGCCCAGACGCGGGTTGCGGCCCGGCTGGGTCGGCAGGCGATCCTTACCCGAGCGGAGCCCCCGAAGTTGAATGTGTTGCTGGACGAGATGGTCCTGCGTCGCGTGCTTGGGAGCCCCAGGGTGATGGTCCGGCAGCTCCGGCACCTGGTCGAGGCCGCCGAGCGGCCCAACGTGACGCTCCGGGTGGTGCCGTTCGAGCTCGGCGCTCATACCGGACTCGACGGGCCGATCGTGCTGCTTGACTTTGCCCGCAACCGCTCCGTGGTCCATCTGGAACACAAGATGTCCGGGCTCTTCCTTGACGAGCCGGAACGGGTGGCGCTGTTCCGGCAGGAAACAGATAGGCTGGCCGAGGTGGCGCTGAGCGCCGCCGAGTCGGTGGAGTTCGTTGCGCGGGTCGCAACCGAGTGTGAGCGAGCGTGAGCCGAATGATCACCCCTGATGTCTCCCACGCCCAGTGGCGCAAGTCCAGCCGCAGCGGTTCCAACTCCGACTGCGTCGAGGTTGCCGAGGTGGCTGGCGTGGTGGCGGTCCGGGACTCGAAGGATCCGTCGGGGCCGGTGCTGGCTTTCGAGCGTGGTGCCTGGGCGAGGTTCGTGGCCGGGCGTTCGGCCGGACGCTGACCCGGGTCGCCATTCCACCGCGTCTGATCAGGACGGGGCGACAGAGAACATCCGGGGTGACCGGGGGTGGGTGTCGAGGAGGGCGTGCGTCAGCAGTGCTCGGCCCAGCCCGATGCCCTGGGCGTGTGGCGTCACGCTGCGGCAGCCGCCCGATAGGCCGCTAGCGCCTCGACGGCGACCCGGCCGAGAACAGTCACCGGGTCGCGCTGATCTTGCGCGGCGCGGAGCGAGGCTGCCGCGTCGTTCAGGGCGACCGCGACCAACGGTGGCGCGGGATAGCTGCCCGTTGTGCCGCGGACCCAGGCGAGTGCTGCGGCATGCGCGTGGAGTATCGCGACCGCTCGGTCGGCGCTCTCGTCCGAGGGACCGACTAGTTCGTCTACCAGTGCGTGGGCTCGTCTGGGGTCAGGCGCCATCATGTCCCGCCGATCCTACGCGTGGGTGCCGACACTCACCTGGGGCACGACCGGCCGGCAAGCGCCGGTCCACTCCTGGGGACGTACGTCCGACAGGGGTCGAGGACGGATCACATGATCGAGGTGGGGCGGGCCGGGACGGGACGGTGCGTAACTATCGACGAACCGTTGGAGCCCTGCCCGGCACCGAGATGTCTGGTGTCGATTGGTCACCTCCTGCGAAGCTCTTCCCGAAGGTCCTTCAGCCGGTGCCCGCTCGGTGTGTGCGTCCACTGGTCCCAGCCGTTGATGTCGTGCCCGACGCATGCCTTCAACGCGGGTGACGGCTTGCCGAACACCCGCCCATCCGCGAGCTCAAGATGGCCATCGGAGGTCACCGTGGCCCTGTGCTCCAAGCCACGGCGAGGCTGAACATGAACCAACTCATCACCGGGCCTGAGTAGTTCGGCATTGATGAAGGGCATCAGGTCGCCGGTGCGCCGCCGAGGCGCGCCGGCAGTCCGGGGCGGCTGCTCCCCGTCCAGTCCCAGTAGCCGGCGTAGCACGTCGTTCTCGCGGTCGACAAAGGGCTGCGCATGCTGCTGGAGCAGGGCATACACCTCGTCGTCCACCTCTATCCTCTGCATGGCTGCAATCTTCCCATCTTGGAGTCTTAAAGGGAAAGTCTAGGGGGCGTTCTCGAGCAGTCGCATCAGCTCGTTCCGTCACGCTTGGCGGAGGAGCGCCTCTAGCAGGAGGTGGACCGTGCAGCCCGGGTTGCGGTGGTACAGCGGCGTGTCGGCGAGCAGGCGGTGGCGTTGGGCGGCACGTCGCATCGCGTCCGGCTGCCCAGGGCGGACGGCACCATAGTCGACCCTTTTCGCCCGCTGGCGGTAGCCGCAAGGGCACTCCTGCAGGAGTCGACACGCCTGTTCAGTGCTCAGATAGGCCGTGTGATCCCGAAAGTGCCAGAGGAGAAAGAGTTCGAAGCACGGATTCGAGATCGCGCACTCGATGCCGTGCTTCTTCGCCAGGGTGATGGCGTCCTCCAGTTTGGCGTGGGGCTGTGGCGCTTCCGCATCAAACACGCACCATGTCTGGTCGGCTGCCTGACCGTGCGCCTTCTGAGCCTGGCGGTCGATGGCCATTCTGACCAGGCCGAATGGTTCACCGCCTCCAGGGATGATTTCGAGTTGGACGGTGCTGGCACGGAGGTCGCGCCGTACGCCCTTGAAGTAGTCCACCTCGGTGCGTTTGCCCTCGCAGTAGATGAGAAAGAGCTGACGCTCCTCGCGTTGCCCGTACTTGCGGCGTAGCGGTCGTCCCCCATGGCGCATCAGCCCTCGCCCCACAACCGGTGCCGTCGCGCCCAAGGGTGCGTCAAGCGCTGCTCGCGCCCGTACCCGATCTCATTCACGCGCTCGATCTTACCTTTGGCACACTAGGGTTTGGAAGCTCCAAGGGCCAGTGTTTAGTTAGATTGTTTCGGAGCATTGGGGTCAAATCCGGACAGCGAGGCAAGGAGATCTTCATCGAAGAAGGGCACGCCGCCGTACCTGCCTTTGAGGTACCGGCCTTCGACGTCGTCCAGGCCATCGCGCACGCGGAACTCAGTGAGCGGGTACAGCCGGGTAGCGCCGGCCGGGTCCTTCTCCGTGAGCCAGACCTGATCTCTGGCCAGGGTGACCCCATGGTGCCGTCCGAGTAGCCCGACGTCGTGGCTGTTGAAAACGAGTTGTGCGCCATGCTGGTTCGTTGCCGGGTCGTGGAACAGCCGCAGGAGTTGTGCGGTGAGCAGGGGGTGCAGCCCTGTCCCCAGGTCGTCGACGATCAGCAGGCCGCCGATGTCGAGGACCTGGATGGCCGGTTGGAGCAGGTCGAACCAGGCACGGGTGCCGGTGGATTCCCAACGCCACGGCAGAGTGGCCCGCCCCGACGGGACCTTTGCCGTGTGCGCAAGCTCCAGTCGCGGAGTCGGTTCGATCACTCTCCGAGCGTTGCCGGCACGGGCGATCCGCCGTTCGATCTCCTCAGCGGTAGGCTCCACGAACTCGGCGCCGACGATGCCCAGGTCCGCGAAGCGAAGCAGATCGAGCATGCGTTCGTCGGGCGGTCCGCCACGTGGGGATGCCGAGGTCTCCGGCCGCACCGATGCCATTTGCCGAGGGCCGAACCAGCCGTAGATCCTACCGAGTTGGGGATGGTTCTGGGCGGCGGCGGCGGAGAGGTAGAGGCTGTTCGGTCGCACCACCTCCGCAATCAACTCGCGTTGGCCGGTCAAGTGGTTGCCGAACCGAAGTGCGCCATGCTCACGTTCGAAATAGACCTGGCGACGCCCCTTGGGAAACGCGTAGAGCCACTCACGTTGGATCACTTCGTCGTCCAGGGCGAATCCGTACTCGTAGCGCACCTCGCCGACGACGATGTCGAAGGCGAACTCGCTCGGCCGGGTGGCACTGCTGGTATCCAGCCGGAACGGCCAGCGCCCCGGGATCGGCTCCTCGGGTAGCCAGCGCTGATGGGAGTAGCGGACCGCGTCCCTGGCGAAGTGCAGGGCCTTGATCACGTTCGACTTGCCGGAGGCGTTCGTGCCGAAGATGCCGACCGCCGGGAGCGCGCGCAGACTGTCGCGGGGCAATGGCCAGGTGGCGATGCCCGGATGATCATCGGCAGCAATCAGACTCAGCTCCGTCTCGTCCCGCAACGAGGCGAAGTTCTCTACACGGAACCGCAGCAGCATCCGAAACCGAGCCTCCTCTCAGTGCGAGTCTAGCCATCAGCAGCCCGAATCCGTCAAGAAGTGCCGATTTTCGGCCCGAAATGAGGCGACGACCGTCTCTTGCTGTGCTCGGCGATCCGCCGATTGGTCGGGCGGCGGGGTGGCGGCAGACGCCAGGAGATGGTGGAGCGGGCCGGCGACGTACCCTCGGGTACGTGACGGTGAGCCGGGAGATCGACAGCATCCTGCAACGTGGCGCGGACGGCGGGCGGATCACGCCCGAGGAGGCGCTGCTGCTCTACACCGACGCGCCGCTGCACCCGCTGGGTGAGGCGGCCGACGCGGTACGGCGGCGGCGCTATCCGGACAACATCGTCACGTACCTGATCGATCGCAACATCAACTACACCAACGTCTGCGTGACCGCGTGCAAGTTCTGTGCCTTCTACCGGGCGCCGAAGCACCGGGAGGGCTGGACGCACCCGACCGAGGAGATCCTGCGCCGCTGTGCCGAGGCGGTCGAGCTGGGCGCGACCCAGGTGATGCTCCAGGGCGGTCACCACCCCGACTACGGCGTGGAGTACTACGAGGAGCTCTTCTCCTCGGTCAAGCGGGCGTACCCGCAGCTCGTCATCCACTCCATCGGGCCGAGCGAGATCCTGCACATGGCGAAGGTCTCCGGGGTCAGCCTGGAGGAGGCGATCAGCCGGATCAAGGCGGCCGGGCTGGACTCGATCGCCGGGGCCGGTGCCGAGATGTTGCCGGAGCGGCCGCGCAGGGCGATCGCCCCGTTGAAGGAGTCCGGCGCCCGCTGGCTGGAGGTGATGGAACTCGCACACCGGCAGGGCGTCGAGTCGACCGCGACCATGATGATGGGCACCGGGGAGACCAACGCCGAGCGGATCGAACACATGCGGATGATCCGCGACGTGCAGGACCGCACCCGGGGCTTCCGGTCCTTCATCCCGTGGACGTACCAGCCGGAGAACAACCACCTCAAGGGCCGGACCCAGGCGACCACCCTGGAGTACCTGCGGCTGGTCGCGGTGGCCCGGCTCTTCTTCGACACCGTGCCGCATCTCCAGGCGTCCTGGCTGACCACCGGCAAGGACGCCGGACAGCTCGCCCTGCACATGGGGGTGGACGACCTCGGTTCGATCATGCTGGAGGAGAACGTCATCTCCTCGGCCGGCGCCCGGCACCGCTCCAACCTGCACGAGTTGATCTGGATGATCCGCTCCGCCGGCCGGATCCCCGCCCAGCGGGACACCCTCTACCGGCACCTGGCGGTGCACCACACCCCGGCCGACGACCCGACCGACGACCGGGTGGTGTCGCACTTCTCCTCCATCGCGCTGCCCGGTGGCGGCGCGGGCCGGAGTCTCCCGCTCGTCCGGACCCGCTGAACTACCCTCGTCCATTCGGCCACCGCCGGCTGGGCGAGGGGTCGGTCCTTGGCTCCGATCCGCCGGCAAAACGTCGAGCCTGCCGGATAAATGGCTTGTGACCAGGACATTCTTGGAAGCCGGGCCCGTGCGGGCAGTCATAACGGTTGGATCAAGGGGAGCGCGACCGGGCCCGTCGAACCGATAACGTGCCGGCACACGTACCCGCTGACCGTCGTGGACGGACCGGCCCCCGGGCCGGGACGCGGCGCACCGGGGTCGTCCTCTATCGGTCCATGAGGGCCGTTCACATAACGCACGGCATCGCGGGCGAGGTGGAGAGCCACCTCGCCCGTGGTGTGTTCGGGCTCGGCCGGTCTGGCAGACTCTTCCGGCGTGACCCGTACCCCGTCCGGACGCCGGGCCAGCCTGGACAAGCAGCCGCACGAGGTGGCGGCGATGTTCGACGAGGTGGCGTCCCGGTATGACCTGACCAACACCGTGATCTCGTTCGGGCGGGACCGGCGGTGGCGCCGCGCCACCCTGGCCGCCCTCGAGCTGCGCCCCGGTGACCGGGTGCTCGACGTGGGTGCCGGCACCGGAGTCTCCACCGCCGAGCTGGCCACCTCGGGAGCGGACGCGGTGGGCCTGGATCTCTCCATCGGGATGCTCCAGGCCGGCCGACGGAGCCGCCCCGAGCTGCCGTTGCTGGCCGGCGACGCACTCCGGCTACCGTTCCCGGACGAGACGTTCGACGCGGTCACCATCTCGCTGGCGCTGCGCAACGTGGTGGACACCGAGGCGGCGCTCCGGGAGATGGCCCGGGTCACCCGGCCGGGCGGTCGGCTCGTGGTCTGCGAGTTCAGCACCCCGACCAACCATGTCTTCCGGACGGTCTACCTCTCCTACCTGATGCGGTCGCTGCCGGCGGTGGCCCGGGCCGTGGCGAGCAACCCGGACGCGTACGTCTACCTGGCCGAGTCGATCCGGGCCTGGCCGGACCAGGCCGGGCTGGCCGACCAGATCGCCCGGTCCGGATGGCGCCGGGTCGCCTGGCGGAACCTGACCGGCGGCATCGTCGCACTGCACCGCGGGGTGCGTCGCTGATTTCCGGTTTCATGCTTCTTTAGTCGGTTTTCATCCATGAAGTAGCTTTCCAGGCCGTAGGCTGCGCCCATGGCGGGGGCAGACCGGCAAGGCGACGGCGACGGGCGGCCGGCCGAGGAGACGCCGGCGGCCGAGGCGCTCGACCCGGCCGATCCGGCGGCCGAGGCGCTCGACCCGGCGGCCGAGGCGGCCGACCTGATCGCGCAGATCCGGGAGCTCGCCGGACCCGACCCGGAGGCGATCCGGACCGTCGTCGCCGACGTACTGGCCGCGCTCGACCGGGTCAGCGGCGGCACGCTGCGGGAGCAACTGCCGTACGGGCACGAACTGAGCCCGGACGACGACCCGGCGCCGACCGGCGGGTATCCGATCGAGCCGCACCCGGTCGAGCCGAACCCGCCGGAGCCGCACCCGGCGCAACCCCAGCCGGGGCAACCGCGGCCGGGCTGGCCCGGTCCGGCCGACCCGCACCCGCCGGCACCCGGCCCGGGGCGGCCGCATCCGGCCGAGCCGCACCCCAGCGACCCGCACCCGGTGCGGCCACGCCCCACCGATCCACACCCGACCGAGCCCGGGCCGGTCACTCCGGGACCGACGAGACGGCGTCCGGCGCAGCGCAGCGGCGAGGACCGCACGTGAGCAGCGGGGCGGGCAGGCGACCCTGAGCAGGGTCGGCTGTGAGCAGATGCACATCCGGGACAGTTCGGCTATTTCGCCGGTGAGGTATGTCCCAACGTGGGCGGGACGAGGGTGTGCGTCCGGGTGGCGGAACGGGTCCGGGCAGGTAGTCAGTACGCCTACCTCGGCAACTTAGGTTCACCTAACCGGTCGCCGGCCTCCTCGCGGCTCTAGACTCCTCCCCGAACGAGGCTTGTGAAGCATTTCACGAGCGATCGGGAGGGGAGGCGCGGATGGCCACGGTCGAGTACGACGCGGACGTCATCGTTGTCGGCGCCGGTCCGGGTGGATCGACAACCGCCTATCACCTGGCCCGCCAGGGCCTACGCGTGCTGCTGCTGGAGAAGACGGAGTTCCCCCGGGAGAAGGTCTGCGGCGACGGGCTCACCCCGCGGGCCGTCAAGCAGCTCGTCAAGCTCGGCGTCGACACCTCGCCCGAGGCGGGCTGGCTGCGCAACCGGGGCCTGCGGGTCATCGGCGGCGGCGTACGCCTGGAACTCGACTGGCCCGAACTGGCCAGCTTCCCCAACTACGGACTGGTGCGCACCCGCCTCGACTTCGACGACCTGCTGGCCAAGCGGGCGGTCGAGGCCGGCGCCGAACTGCGTACCGGGGTGAACGTGACCGGCCCGGTGCTCGACGGGAACGGTCGGGTGATCGGGGTCGTCGCCGAGAGCGGCCCGGAGAAGGCTCCGGCCAGCTTCGCCGCCCCGCTGGTGATCGCCGCCGACGGCGTCTCCGGGCGTCTCCCGGTCGCGCTCGGCCTCAACAAGCGGGAGGACCGGCCGATCGGGGTCGCCGTCCGCCGCTACTACCGCTCGCCCGCCAAGCACGACGACAACTACCTGGAGTCGTGGCTGGAACTGCGGAGCAAGGAGCACCCCGACAAGCTGCTCCCCGGGTACGGCTGGATCTTCGGCATGGGAGACGGCCGGGTCAACGTCGGGCTGGGCGCGCTGAACTCCTCGGCTGCGTTCGGCAAGACCAACTACCGCCGGCTGCTGGTCGACTGGCTCGCCGGCACCCCGGCCGAGTGGGGCATGACCGACGAGACCAACGCCGCCGGGCCGATCCTCGGCGCCGCCCTGCCGATGGGCTTCAACCGGGTGCCGCACTACACCAGGGGGCTGCTGCTGGTCGGCGACTCCGGCGGCATGGTCAACCCGTTCAACGGCGAGGGCATCGCGTACGCGATGGAGTCCGGCGAACTCGCCGCCGAGATCGTGGTGCAGGCGCTGGCCCGTCCGGCGGGTGCCGAGCGGGAACGCGCGCTGGCCGGCTACCCCGCCGAGCTGAAGGCCCGGTACGGCGGCTACTACCGGCTCGGCAACGTCTTCGTGAAGATGATCGGCAACCCGCACGTGATGCGGATCGCCACCAAGCACGGCATGCCGCACCCGACCCTGATGCGGTTCGTGCTCAAGCTGCTGGCGAACCTGACCGATCCGCGCGGCGGGGACGCGATGGACCGGGTCATCAACGCGATGACGAAGGTGGCTCCGGCCGTGTGATCAGTCGCCGGGCCCGCGCGCGGGCGACCAGTGGCACCCCCGGGCAGCGTCGCCCGGAGGACCGTGAATAGTGTGAATTTGGAAATTGACCGAGGGCCGGGAAGGACGAGCAGGGGAAAACGATGTCGCTCTCGCCGTACGTACCCATCATCGGGCTGTTCGCCCTCGCCGCGGCGTTTTCGCTGTTCTCCGTCGCCGCGGCGCGCTTCGCCGGCCCTCGGCGCTACAACAGAGCCAAGCTCGAGGCGTACGAGTGCGGCATCGAACCGAGCCCGCAGCCGCCCGGCGGCGGCCGGATGCCGATCAAGTTCTACCTGACGGCGATGCTGTTCATCGTCTTCGACATCGAGATCATCTTCCTGTACCCGTGGGCGGTCAGCTTCGACGCCCTCGGGCTGTTCGGCTTCGTGGAGATGGTGCTGTTCATCGTCGCGGTCTTCGTCGCCTACGCCTACGTCTGGCGGCGCGGCGGCCTGGACTGGGACTGAGGGAGGTCGTCAGATGGGTATCGAGGAGAAGCTCCCGTCCGGGATCCTGCTCACCTCGGTCGAGAAGCTGGTCAACTGGTCCCGGAAGTCGTCGTTCTGGGGCGCGACCTTCGGCCTGGCCTGCTGCGCGATCGAGATGATGGCGGCCGGTGGCGCCCACTACGACCTCGGTCGCTGGGGCATGGAGGTGTTCCGCGCCTCGCCGCGACAGGCGGACCTGATGATCGTCGCCGGCCGGGTGAGCCAGAAGATGGCCCCGGTGCTGCGCCAGATCTACGACCAGATGGCCGAGCCCCGCTGGGTGATCTCGATGGGCGTCTGCGCCAGCAGCGGCGGCATGTTCAACAACTACGCGATCGTGCAGGGTGTCGACCACGTCGTACCGGTCGACATGTACCTGCCCGGCTGCCCGCCCCGGCCGGAGATGCTGATCGACGCGATCCTCAAGCTGCGCGAGAAGATCGGCCACGAGCCGCTCGGCCCGAACGGCCGCAAGATGCTCGAGGCACGCCAGGCGCGCGGCGCCGTACCGCTGGTGGCGCCCGGCGCGATGCCCTCGTCGTACCGCAACGACAAGGCCCGGCGGGCCGAGTGGACCCGGGCGGTCGCCGAGGGGCGCGAGGAGCAGCTCCGGATCGAGAACTGGATGAAGGCACAGAACCACCTGGTCGGCAGCGGAGGTGGCGACCGATGACCGAGCGGAGCGAGCGAACCAGCCGGCTCGGTGCGATTGAGCCTCATGGCGGCCCGGAGCGTAGCGGAGGGACGGCATGACCGAGCCCAACCGGCCCAGCGAGCAGCCGGGCGGCGGCGTGCCGGTGAGCCGGCCGCCAATCGGGGCGACCAGCGGGGCGCCGGCCGAGTACCCGCCGGCCAGCGCGGCCGGGCGCGGCATGTTCGGCGTCCACGGCACCGGCGACACCTCCGGCTTCGGCGGCCTGGTCCGGCAGCGGGTCGCGGTGGTGAGCAGCCCCCGGCCGTACGGCGGCTACTTCGACGAGGTCACCGACGCGCTGGAGGAGGCGTACCCGGGCTTCGCCGACGCGATCGAGAACGTCGTGGTCGACCGGGGCGAGCTGACCCTGCACATCCGCCCGGAGCGGATCGCCGAGGTCTGCCAGGTGCTCCGGGACGACGCTTCGCTCCGCTTCGAGCTCTGCTCCTCGGTCTCCGGGGTCGACTACCTCGGCTCCGACGCCCGCCGGCTGCACGTCGTCTACCAGCTCACCTCGATGACCTACCGGCGGCAGATCCGGCTGGAGGTCGCGGTGACCGCCGAGGAGCCCCGGGTGCCGAGCGTCACCTCGGTCTACCCCACGGCGGACTGGCAGGAGCGGGAGACGTACGACATGTTCGGCGTCGTCTTCGACGGCCACCCCGGCATGACCCGGATCCTGATGCCGGACGACTGGGAGGGCCACCCGCAGCGCAAGGACTACCCGCTCGGTGGCGTGCCGGTCGAGTACAAGGGCGCCGAGATTCCACCGCCCGACGAGCGGAGGTCGTACCAATGAGCACCTCGACGAACCCGAGCTACGCCGAGTCCCGGGAGACCACCGAGGGCCGGGTCTTCACCGTCACCGGTGGCGACTGGGACCAGGTGGTCAGCGGGCACGACCCGATCAACGACGAGCGGCTCATCGTCAACATGGGCCCGCAGCACCCGTCGACGCACGGCGTGCTCCGGCTGATCCTGGAGCTGGAGGGCGAGACCGTCCGGGAGGTCCGGGCGGTGGTCGGCTACCTGCACACCGGGATCGAGAAGAACCTCGAGTACCGCAACTGGGTGCAGGGCAGCACGTTCGTCACCCGGATGGACTACCTCTCGCCGCTGTTCAACGAGACGGCGTACAGCCTCGCGGTGGAGAAGCTGCTCGGCATCACCGACGAGGTGACCGAGCGGGCCTCGGTGATCCGGGTGCTGATGATGGAGCTGAACCGAATCTCGTCGCACCTGGTCTGGATCGCCACCACGGCGTTGGAGCTGGGCGCGGTCAACATGATGCTCTACGGCTTCCGCGAGCGCGAGTACGTGCTGGATATCTTCGAGCTCATCACCGGCCTGCGGATGAACCACGCGTACGTCCGGCCGGGCGGGGTCGCCCAGGACGTCCCGGACGAGGCGATCGTCAAGATCCGCGAGTTCCTGAAGATGCTGCCGAAGCGGCTGAAGGAATACGAGGACCTGCTCTCCGGCCAGCCCATCTGGCAGGAGCGGACCAAGGACGTGGCGGTGCTGGACGTCACCGGCTGCGTGGCGCTCGGCGTCACCGGTCCGGTGCTGCGGTCGGCCGGCCTGCCGTGGGACCTCCGCAAGACGATGCCGTACTGCGGGTACGAGAACTACGAGTTCGACGTGCCGACCACCGAGAGTGGTGACGTCTGGGGCCGCTACCTGGTCCGGATGGCCGAGATGCGGGAATCGCTCAAGATCATCGAGCAGGCTCTGGACAAGCTCCGCCCCGGCCCGATCATGGTGGCCGACAAGAAGATCGCCTGGCCCGCGCAGCTCGCCATCGGCGTCGACGGGATGGGCAACTCGCTGGAGCACGTCGCCAAGATCATGGGTCAGTCGATGGAGTCGCTGATCCATCACTTCAAGCTGGTCACCGAGGGCTTTCGGGTGCCTCCGGGCCAGGTCTACGTCGGAATCGAGTCGCCCCGCGGCGAGCTGGGCGTACACGCGGTCTCCGACGGGGGCACCCGGCCGTACCGGGTGCACTACCGCGAGCCCAGCTTCGTCAACCTCCAGGCGCTGCCGGCGATCTCCGAGGGCGGCCTGATCGCGGACGTGATCGCGGGCGGCGCGTCGCTGGACCCGGTGATGGGTGGGTGTGATCGCTAAATGACTCAGTCTCAGTTTGGCAACGCAACGTCCCGGCTCGACGGCCTGGTGACCGGGCCCGGCAGCGAGGTGCCGGCTCAGCGCGACGCCGGGCCGCGCAGCGCCGACCTGCACGCGAAGCTCGACGAGCAGGCGCGGGAGATCGTCGCCCGCTACCCGGCCGACCGGTCCCGCTCGGCGCTGCTGCCGCTGCTGCACCTGGTGCAGTCCGAGGAGGGGTACGTCTCCCCGGCCGGCGTGGAGTTCTGCGCCGACGTACTCGGGTTGACCAAGGCGCAGGTCGGCGCCGTGGCCACCTTCTACACCATGTACAAGCGCCGGCCGACCGGCGACTGGCTGGTCAGCGTCTGCACCAACACCATGTGCAACGTGCTCGGCGGGCAGCAGGTCTACGACACGCTGACCGAGCATCTCGGGGTCGGGCACGACGAGACCACCGCGGACGGCAAGATCACCCTGGAGCACGCCGAGTGCCTCGCGGCCTGCGACTACGGGCCCGTGATGACCGTCAACTACGACTTCTTCGACCGGGTCGACCCGGACTCGGCCGTCGCGGTCGTGAACGAGCTGCGCGCGGGCGGCCGACCGCAGCCCAGCCGGGGCGCCCGGCTCTGCACCCTCAGGGAGATGTCGCTGCAACTGGCCGGCTTCGCCGACCCGCGCGAGGAGGCGGTGGCCGACGGGGTGCCCGGGGACCCGACGCTGGCCGGGCTGCGCCTGGCCCAGCAACACGGCGTCTCGGTGGCCGGCTACGACCCGAACACGCCGATCAAGGGCAGCCAGACCGGTGACAAGCCGGCCCCGGCGACCACCCGGCCGGCCGCAGCCACCGGCAGCACCGCCCCGGACGTGAAGGCGCCGGACGACAAGTCGCCACAGATCCGCACCGCCGAGACCCGCAACCCGGACGCGAAGACCGCCGCGCCGGACGCGCCCGGCACGACGCCGCCGGTCGACGGGGCACCGGCCGGACCGGCCGACGCGAAGGCCGCCGAGGCAGCCGGCGCCGCCGCCAACCAGCCGGCCAGCGACGCCAAGCCGGCCGGCGACGGCGGCACCGACGCCCAGGAGCGCTCGCTGAAGTCGGCGGAGAGCGAGAAGGAGGCTGACAGGTGACCACGACGCCTCGGCGGGAGACGCTGGAGAAGCTGACCCCGGTACTCACCAAGCGCTGGCTGTCGCCGGACGCCTGGCGGCTCGACGTCTACGAGCGGCTGGACGGCTACGCGGCGCTGCGCAAGGCGCTCGCCGCACACCCGGACGACCTGATCCAGCTCGTCAAGGACTCCGGCCTGCGCGGCCGGGGTGGCGCCGGCTTCCCGACCGGGCTCAAGTGGGGCTTCATCCCGCAGGGTGACGGCAAGCCGCACTACCTGGTGGTGAACGCCGACGAGGGCGAGCCGGGCACCTGCAAGGACCTGCCGCTGATGACCCACGACCCGCACTCGCTGGTCGAGGGCGTGATCATCGCCTCGTACGCGATCCGGGCCAACCGCGCCTACATCTACGTCCGGGGCGAGGCGGTGCACGCGGCCCGGCGGCTGCGCAACGCCGTACAGGAGGCGTACCGGGCCGGCTACCTCGGCGAGAACATCCTCGGCACCGGCTTCGACCTGGACCTGGTGGTGCACAGCGGGGCCGGGGCGTACATCTGCGGCGAGGAGACGGCGCTGCTGGACTCGCTGGAGGGGTTCCGGGGCCAGCCCCGGCTGCGCCCGCCGTTCCCGGCGACCCACGGCCTGTACGCCTGCCCGACCGTGGTGAACAACGTCGGCACCATCGCCAGCGTGCCGTACATCGTGTTGGGCGGGGCCGCCTGGTGGAAGAGCATGGGCACGGAGAAGTCCTCCGGGCCGATGATCTACTCCCTCTCCGGCCGGATCAACAACCCCGGGCAGTACGAGGCCGGGCTCGGCATCACGCTGCGGGAGCTGATCGAGCTGGCCGGCGGCATGCAGCCGGGGCACGACCTGCGGTTCTGGACCCCGGGCGGCTCCTCGACCCCGCTGCTCACCGCCGAGCACCTGGACGTGCCGCTGGACTTCGAGGGGGTGGCGGCGGCCGGTTCGATCCTCGGCACCACCGCGACCCAGATCTTCTCCGACCAGGACTGCCCGGTCTACGCCACCTACCGGTGGCTGGAGTTCTATTACCACGAGTCGTGCGGGAAGTGCACGCCGTGCCGGGAGGGCAACTTCTGGATGGTCCGCATCTACCGGCGGATCCTGGCCGGGCAGGGCACCCACGAGGACCTGGACACCCTGCTGGACACCTGCGACAACATCCTCGGCCGCGCGTTCTGCGGTCTCGGTGACGGCGCGACCAGCCCGGTGACCTCCTCGCTGCAGTACTTCAAGCAGGACTACCTCGACTACATCGAGGGCCGGACGGCTCCCAAGCTGTCGGAGAAGACCCTGGTAGGAGCCCATTAAATGACGGACGTTGCGAAGCAGGCCGAGACCGTCACGCTCACCATCGACGGCATCGAGGTGACGGCGCCGAAGGGTGCCCTGCTGATCCGGGTCGCCGAGCAGCTCGGCATCGAGATCCCCCGGTTCTGCGACCACCCGCTGCTCGCCCCGGCCGGCGCCTGCCGGCAGTGCCTGGTCGAGGTGGAGGGGCAGCGCAAGCCGGTCGCCTCCTGCACCCAGGCGGTCGCCGACGGCATGGTGGTACGCACCCAGCTCACCTCGCCGGTCGCCAAGAAGGCACAGGCGGGCATCATGGAGATGCTCCTGATCAACCACCCGCTCGACTGCCCGATGTGCGACAAGGGCGGCGAGTGCCCGCTACAGAACCAGGCGATGTCCACCGGCCGCGCCGACACCCGCTTCTACGAGCACAAGCGGGAGTACGAGAAGCCGATCAACATCTCCAGCCAGGTCCTACTGGACCGGGAGCGCTGCGTACTCTGCCAGCGCTGCACCCGGTTCTCCGACGAGATCGCCGGGGACAAGTTCATCGACCTGATGGGCCGGTCCGCCGCCGAGGAGATCAACGTCTACCGGGACGAGGTCTACGGCGGTGAGGAGGGCGAGGAGGGCGACGTACCGTTCAACTCGTACTTCTCCGGCAACACGGTGCAGATCTGCCCGGTCGGCGCACTGACCGGTGTGCAGTACCGGTTCCGGGCCCGCCCGTTCGACCTGGTCTCCACCCCGAGCGTCTGCGAGCACTGCTCGGCCGGCTGCGCCCAGCGCACCGACCACCGGCGCGGCAAGGTGATGCGCCGGCTGGCCGGCGACGACCCGGCGGTGAACGAGGAGTGGAACTGCGACAAGGGTCGCTGGGGCTTCCGGTACGCCACCGCGAACGAGCGGATCACCACTCCGATGGTGCGGGACGCCAGGACCGGTGAGCTGCGCGAGGCGTCCTGGAGCGAGGCGTTCGCCGTCGCCGCCGACGGGCTGCGCGAGGCGCGGGACGGTGGCTCCGGGGTCGGGGTGCTGACCGGCGGCCGGCTCACCGTCGAGGACGCGTACGCGTACGCCAAGTTCGCCCGGGTGGCGCTGCACAGCAACGACATCGACTTCCGGGCCCGCCCGCTCTCGGCCGAGGAGGCCCAGTTCCTGGCCAGCACGGTGGCCGGGACGACCGAGGTGACCTACGCCGACATCGAGCGGTCGTCGGTCGTGGTGATCGCCGGGCTGGAGCCGGAGGAGGAGTGCCCGATCCTCTTCCTGCGGCTGCGCAAGGCGTACAGCAAGCGCGGGCTGAAGGTGCTCGCGCTGGCCCCGTTCGTGACCCGGGGACTTGCGAAGATCGGCGCGACGGTGCTGACCGCCGCCCCCGGCGACGAGGCGAAGCTGCTCGCCGGGCACGCCTCGGTCGCCGAGGCGCTGCGCCAGCCCGGCGCGGTGCTGCTGGTCGGCGAGCGGCTCGCGACCGTGCCGGGCGGCCTCTCCGCCGCTGCCGAGCTGGCCGAGCGTACCGGCGCCAAGCTGGCCTGGGTGCCCCGGCGAGCCGGGGACCGCGGCGCGGTTGACGCCGGCTGCCTGCCGAACCTGCTGCCCGGCGGGCGTCCGGTGACCGACGCGGCCGGTCGGGCCGAGCTGGCCGGCGCCTGGGACGTGGCCGCCGGGGTCATCCCGAGCCAGCCCGGCCGGGACACCGACGGCATCGTCGCGGCGGCCGCCGAGGGCAGGCTCGGCGCGCTGGTGGTGGCCGGGGTCGACCCGGCCGACCTGGCCGACCCGAGACTCGCCGACGCGGCGCTGGAGAAGGTGCCGTTCCTGGTCAGCCTGGAGCTGCGGCACAACGCGGTGACCCGCCGCGCCGACGTGGTCTTCCCGGTCGCCCCGGTGGTGGAGAAGGCCGGCACCTTCCTCGACTGGGAGGGCCGGCTGCGGACCTTCGAGGCGGTGCTGAGCACCACCGCGATGAACGACGGCCGGGTCCTGGACGCCATCGCCGCCCAGCTCGGCGTGCGACTCGGCACCGCCGACGTGAACAGCGTCCGCCGCGACCTGGGTGCGCTGCCGGCGACCAGGGCCAACCGGGCCGCCGCCCCGGCCGTCGAGCCGGCCGAGCCGGTCCGGCCCGGTCCGGGCGAGGCGGTGCTCGCCACCTGGCACCAGCTCATCGACGCCGGCACCCTGACCGAGGGTGACCCGGCGCTCGGTGGCACCGCCCGGCCGCCGGTGGTCCGGCTCGGCAAGGCCGCCGCCGAGGCGCTGGGAGTGGGCGAGGGCGACGCGGTGACGGTCGGCACCGACCGGGGCGCGCTGACCCTGCCGGCGGCGATCACCGACCTGCCCGACGACGTGGTCTGGCTGCCGACCAACTCGCCCGGCGCGAACGTCCGGCGCGGCCTCGGCGTCACGTCCGGCGCGATCGTCCGGCTCAGCGCCGGCCCGGCCACTCCGGTCGCGGCCGACGCCGCCGGCATGCCGGGCCCGCTGCTGAACAGCGCTGGAGGTGCGCGATGAGCGGCCTTACCTACCTGGCCCAGGATCCGACGCTGCAGGACTTCGGCAAGGATCCGTGGTGGCTGGTCCTGATCAAGATCGTGGCGGCGTTCGCCTTCGCGGTCCTGGCCACGCTGCTCGGGGTCTGGTTCGAGCGCCGGGTGGTGGCCCGGATGGCCCAGCGGCCCGGTCTGAACCAGATCGGTCCGTTCGGTCTGCTGCAGACCCTCGCCGACGGTCTCAAGATGGCCTTCAAGGAGGACATCCTGCCGAAGGGCGCGGACAAGGTCGTCTACTTCTTCGCGCCGACCATCTCGGTGATCTGCGCGGTGACCTCCCTGTCGGTGGTGCCGTTCGGCCCGATGGTGAGCATCTTCGGCGAGCGGACCCCGCTCCAGGTCACCGATGTCTCGGTGGCCGTACTGGTGCTGCTGGCCTGCTCCTCGATGGGCATCTACGGCATCGTGCTCGGCGGCTGGGCCTCCGGGTCGACGTACCCGCTCCTCGGCGGCCTGCGCTCCACCGCCCAGATGATCTCGTACGAGGTGGCGCTGGGTCTGAGCATCGTGGCGGTCTTCATGACCGCCGGCACGATGTCGACCAGCGGCATCGTCAGCGCCCAGGCAGACGGCACCCGGCTGAACCTCTTCGGCGTGGTCGACCTGCCCGCACCGGGCTGGTACGCGATCCTGCTGCTGCCGAGCTTCATCATCTTCTTCATCTCCACCGTCGGTGAGACCAACCGGGCGCCGTTCGACCTGCCCGAGGCGGAGTCGGAGCTGGTCGCCGGCTACATGACCGAATACAGCTCGCTGAAGTTCGCGCTCTTCATGCTCAGCGAGTACGTCGCGATGGTGACGATGTCGGCGGTCACCACGACGCTCTTCCTCGGCGGATGGCGGGCCCCCTGGCCGATCACCCTCTGGGAGGGCGCGAACTCCGGCTGGTGGCCGCTGCTCTGGTTCATGGGCAAGGTCATCGCGCTGGTCTTCGTCTTCGTCTGGCTGCGCGGCACGCTGCCCCGGTTCCGCTACGACCAGTTCATGCGGCTGGGCTGGAAGGTGCTGCTGCCGATCAACCTGGTCTGGATCCTGGTCCTGGCCGGCATCCGCACCCTGCAGAAGCAGGACATCGCCGACTCCCACCGCTACACGATCATCGCGGGTGCGGTGCTGGTCGTCCTGCTGGTGACGTTGCTCTGGCCGAGCAAGACGCGGCCGCCCGAGCGGACCCTCCAGGAGAAGGTCAACCGGCGGCCCGCCGGCAGCTTCCCGCTGCCGCCGATGGATCTCCAGGTGCCGCCGAGCCCCCGGACCAGACGGGCGGTCGCCGAGCGGGAACCCGCCAACGTGGGAGCCGGGCAGCCGGCCGGCGCCGACGGGCCGGGCACCGGCCACGACGAGAAGGAGGTGTGACATGGGCGCGATCACCGGATCGTTCAAGGGTTTCGGGGTCACCTTCTCGCACATGTTCAAGAAGGTCGTCACCACCGACTACCCGTTCAAGCCGCCGGTCTCCGCGCCGCGCTACCACGGGCGGCACATCCTCAACCGGCACCCGGACGGGCTGGAGAAGTGCATCGGCTGCGAGCTGTGCGCCTGGGCCTGCCCGGCCGACGCGATCTACGTCGAGGGCGGCGACAACACCGAGGAGCAGCGCTTCTCCCCGGGCGAGCGGTACGCGAGCACGTACCAGATCAACTATGCCCGGTGCATCTTCTGCGGGCTCTGCATCGAGGCCTGCCCGACCCGTTCGCTGACCATGAGCAACGAGTACGAGCTGGCCCGGGACAACCGGCAGGACCTGATCTTCACCAAGGAGCAGTTGCTGGCGCCGCTGCTGCCGGGGATGGAGCAGCCGCCGCACCCGATGCGGCTCGGTGACACCGAGCAGGACTACTACGTCGGCGCACTGACCAACCCGGGCACCTCGGCCGGCGCGGAGCGGGCGCCCTGGTCCGAGACCGGCACGGTCGACGGCTCCGGTACGACGGGAGAGACGGCGTCATGAGCGAGCGCAGCGAGGAGGGGGCATGACCGGACAAGCGGTGCTCGCCGCGGCCGGCGGGGTGACCGGCGGGGAAGAGGTGGCCTTCTGGGTCCTGGCCCCGCTCGCCCTGATCGGCGCGATCGGCACGGTCTGGGCCCGTAACGCGGTGCACTCCGCGCTCTGGCTGGTGCTGACCATGCTCTGCCTGGGCGTCTTCTACGTGCTCCAGGCCGGGCCGTTCATCGGCATGGTGCAGATCATCGTCTACACCGGCGCGATCATGATGCTCTTCCTCTTCGTGCTGATGCTGGTCGGCCGGGACTCGTCGGACTCGCTGATCGAGACGCTGCGCGGGCAGCGGGTCGCGGCGATCCTGCTCGGCCTCGGCTTCGGCGCCCTGCTCGCCAGCGGTTTGTGGCGGGCGCTCGGCCAGGCGGACGCGGCCGGCCTGGAGCAGGCCAACGCGAACGGCAACGTGCAGGGCATCGCCGCGCTGCTCTTCACCAGGTACGTCTTCGCCTTCGAGGTCACCTCGGCGCTGCTGATCACCGCGGCGGTCGGCGCGATGGTGCTGGCCCACGTCGAGCGGCGTCGCCAGGACCGGATGGACCAGATCGCCACGATGAGGGCGCGGTTCCGCCCCGGCACCTACCCGGGACCGAAGCCCGGCCCCGGTGTGTACGCCACATCGTCCTCGGTCGCCACCCCGGCCCGGCTGCCGGACGGCGTGCTGACCGAGCGGAGCGTTCCGCGGATCCTGCCGCAGCGGGAACTCTCCGCCGAGGAGCGGGCGCTGAAGGGGACGGAGAAATAGGATGTCGAACTTTCTTTCGGTGTCGCCGAACCACTACCTGATCCTCGCCTGCCTGCTCTTCACGGTCGGCGCGGTCGGGGTACTGGTCCGGCGCAACGCGATTGTCCTCTTCATGTGCATCGAGCTGATGCTCAACGCGGCCAACCTCGCGCTGGTCACGTTCAGCCGGATCAACGGCGACCTGAACGGTCAGATCATGGCGTTCTTCGTCATGGTGGTGGCCGCCGCCGAGGTCGTGGTCGGGCTGGCCATCATCATGACGATCTTCCGGACTCGGCGCTCGGCGAGCGTCGACGACGCCAACCTGTTGAAGTACTAAGAGGGGCCCACCAGTGGAACATTCTGTGGAGTACGCCCACGCCACGGGGTTGCTGGGCAGCGTGTGGCTGCTGGTGGCCATCCCGCTGGTCAGCGCGGCGATCCTCCTGCTGCTCGGCCGGCGTGCCGACCGGTGGGGGCACTGGCTCGGCGTGGCCAGCGTCGGCGTCATCTTCGTGCTCGGCCTGAGCTACTTCCTCTCGCTGCGAGGGCTGGAGAACCGCTCGGTCGAGCTGAGCCTCTGGGACTTCATCGCCGTCGGTGACCTGCGCGTCGACTTCGGACTGCTCTTCGACCCGCTGGCCGCGGTCTTCGTACTGCTGATCACCGGTGTGGGTTTCCTGATCCACGTGTACGCGGTCGGCTACATGGCGCACGACGCCGGCCGGCGGAAGTTCTTCGGGTACTTCAACCTGTTCGTCGCGGCGATGCTGCTGCTGGTACTCGGCAACAACTACGTGATGCTCTACGTCGGCTGGGAGGGCGTCGGTCTGGCGTCGTACCTGCTGATCTCGTTCTGGACCGACCGGCCGAGCGCGGCGACCGCCGGCAAGAAGGCGTTCCTGATGAACCGGGTCGGCGACGCCGGCCTGGCCATCGCGATCTTCATCATGTTCGCCACCCTGGGCAGCACCCAGTACGCCGACGTCTTCAACGGCGCCGGAGCGCTCGCCGGCGGCACCGTGCTGGCGATGGGCCTGCTGCTGCTGCTCGGTGCGACCGGCAAGTCCGGCCAGTTCCCGCTCCAGGCGTGGCTGCCGGACGCGATGGAGGGTCCGACCCCGGTCTCCGCGCTGATCCACGCCGCCACGATGGTGACCGCCGGCGTCTACCTGATCGCCCGGTCCAACCCGATCTTCTCGCTCGACCCGACGCTGCAGACCATCGTGGTCAGCGTCGGTGCGCTCACCCTGCTGATGGGCTGCATCATCGGCGCGGCCAAGGACGACATCAAGCGGGTGCTCGCCTGGTCGACGGTGAGCCAGATCGGTTACATGTTCCTCGGCGTCGGGCTCGGTGGCGGTGCGTACGCGCTGGCCATCATCCACCTGCTGGCGCACGGTTTCTTCAAGGCCAACATGTTCCTCGGGGCCGGCTCGGTGATGCACGGCATGTCCGACCAGGTGGACATCCGCCGGTTCGGCGGGCTGGCGAGGTACATGAAGATCACCTGGATCACCTTCGGGCTCGGCTGGCTGGCGATCATCGGCATGTGGCCGTTCTCCGGCTTCTTCACCAAGGAGCCGATCATCGTCGCGGCGTTCGACCGCGGCGACTGGACCTCCTGGCTCTACGGCGGGGCCGCACTGCTCGGCGCCGGGCTGACCGCCTTCTACATGACCCGGCTCTTCGTGCTCACCTTCCACGGCCCGAAGCGCTGGACCGAGGACATTGAGCACCCGCACGAGTCACCGCTGATCATGACGGTGCCGCTGATCCTGCTCGGCCTCGGCTCGGTGGTCGCCGGTGGCCTGATGGCGAGCCCGGTCGCCGACTGGCTGACCCCGGTGCTCGGCCACAGCGCGCACCACGATCCGGTGATCCCGCACAACGTGATCAAGGTGCTCTCGATCGTCCTGACCGTGCTCGGCGCCGGCCTGGCCTGGCTGCTGTTCCGCAACGGCACCGCCCTGGTGGAGCAGCCGGCCGGTCCGGTGGTCCGGGCGGCCCGGCGCAACCTCTACACCGACGCGTTCAACGAGACGGTCTTCGAGAAGCCGGGCATCTTCCTCACCCGGGCACTGGTCTTCCTGGACAACCGGGGCATCGACGGGCTGGTCAACGCGCTCGCCGCCGCGGTCGGCGGTGGATCGGGCCGGCTGCGCCGGCTGCAGACCGGCTACGTCCGGTCGTACGCGATGTCCATCATGACCGGCGCGGTGCTGGTGGTGGCGGCGTTCCTGGCCGTCCAACTGGGGTGGTTCGCGTGACCCACCAGAACCCACCGGCCGCGCGCAACCGGCCGGGCGACCCCGACCGGCCGGGCACTGACGACGGAGGTAAGGCCGAATAATGTCCGACTTCCCCTTCCTCTCGGTGCTCACCGTCGCGCCGCTGGTCGGCGCGCTGGTGGTGGTCTTCCTGCCGGCCAGCCGGGGCGAGCTGGCCAAGCGGATCGCGCTCGGCTGGTCGCTGGCCGTGCTGGTGCTCTCCGTCTTCATGTGGGTCGCCTTCGAGGCCGGCGGCGACCGACTCCAGCTCCGCGAGTCGTACTCGTGGATCCCGCGCTGGGGGGTGAACTTCACCTTCGCCGCCGACGGCATCGCGTTGGTCATGCTGATGCTGATCGCCCTGCTGGTGCCGCTGGTGATCCTCGCCTCCTGGCACGACGCCGAGAAGTCCAAGCGGTCCGTGCCGGTCTACTTCGCGCTGCTGCTCTTCCTCGAGTGCACGATGATCGGCGTCTTCGCCGCCGCCGACATCTTCCTCTTCTACGTGTTCTTCGAGGTCATGCTGGTGCCGATGTACTTCCTGATCGGCAGCTACGGCGGCCACCAGCGGCAGTACGCGGCGGTGAAGTTCTTCCTCTACTCGCTGGTCGGCGGCCTCTTCATGCTGGCCGCGGTGATCGGGCTCTGGGTGGTCGGCGGCAAGACCTTCGACTGGCAGGCGCTGACCCAGGTGGACATCTCCACCGGCACCGAGCGCTGGCTCTTCCTCGGGTTCTTCCTCGCCTTCGCGATCAAGGCGCCGTTCTTCCCGTTCCACACCTGGCTGCCGGACGCCGGTGGCGCCGCACCGGCCGGCGCGGCCGCGCTGCTGGTCGGGGTGCTGGACAAGGTCGGCACCTTCGGCATCCTGCGGTACTGCCTGCCGCTCTTCCCCGAGGCGGCGAAGTGGTTCGCCCCGTGGGCGATCGCGCTGGCGCTGATCGGCATCCTCTACGCCGCCCTGCTGGCGGTGGGGCAGAACGACCTCAAGCGACTCGTCTCGTACACCTCGATCGCGCACTTCGGGTTCATCGGCGTCGGAATCTTCGCCTTCACCACCCAGGCCGGTACCGGTGCGGTGCTCTACATGGTCAACCACGGCCTCGCCACCGGCCTGCTCTTCCTGGTGGTCGGCATGCTGGTCGCCCGGCGCGGCTCCGCGCTGATCACCGACTTCGGCGGCGCCGGCAAGCTGGTACCGCTGCTCGCCGGGGTGTTCCTCTTCGCCGGTCTCGCCTCGCTGGCGCTGCCCGGCACGGCACCGTTCATCTCCGAGTTCCTGGTGCTGATCGGCACCTTCACGGTGAACAAGCCGGTCGCGATCATCGCCACCGTCGGGATCATCCTGGCCGCCGCGTACGCGCTGTGGATGATCCAGCGGACCACCCAGGGCACGCTCAACCCGGCGCTGCCCGGGGTGGCGGCGATGCGGCGGGACCTGTCGGTACGGGAGAAGGTCGTGGTCGCCCCGCTGATCGCGCTACTGCTGCTGCTCGGCTTCTACCCGAAGCCGGTCACCGACGTCATCAACCCCGCCGTCCAGGCCACCATGGAGCAGGACCTCGGCAAGCAGGACCCGGCGCCGACGGTGGGCACCGTCCAGGAGGCACACCGGTGAGCCGGCTGCCAGTCGCGTACGTAAGGAAGGTCCGATAATGGATCTCAAGCTGCCGCCTATCGACTACGCGGCTCTGGCACCGATCCTGGTGCTGTTCGGAGCCTCCGTCGTCGGCGTCCTGGTCGAGGCGTTCGTACCCCGTAAGCGCCGGCACCTGACCCAGCTCGTCCTCGGCCTGCTGGCCCTGACCGGTGCGCTGGTCGCGGTGGTGATGAACGCGCACGACCGGCTGCTCACCGCCGGTGGGGCGGTCGCGGTCGACGGCCCGACGCTCTTCCTCCAGGGCGCGATCCTGGTGCTCGCCGCGATGGCGCTGATGCTGATCGGCGAGCGGTCGGTACAGCGCGGTGGCGCGTTCGTGGCGCACGCCGCGGTGCCGGTCGGGGCACCGGAGGACCAGCGCCAGGCCGCCGAGGAGGGCGGGGCGACCGAGGTCTACCCGCTGACCCTCTTCGCCGTCTCCGGCATGCTGCTCTTCGTCGCCGCGAACGACCTGCTGACGATGTTCATCGCGCTGGAGGCGTTCTCGCTGCCGCTCTACCTGCTCTGCGCGCTGGCCCGGCGCCGGCGGCTGCTGAGCCAGGAGGCGGCGCTGAAGTACTTCCTGCTCGGCTCGTACTCCTCGGCCTTCTTCCTCTTCGGCATGGCGCTGGTGTACGGCTTCACCGTCGGGGCCGGCGGCAGCGGTTCCGGCGGCGGGGTCGACTTCGGCACCATCCGGATGGCGGTCACCGACTCGGCCGCCAGCGAGGTGCTGCTCTTCGGTGGGCTCGCGCTGCTCGCCATCGGGCTGCTGTTCAAGATCGCGGCGGCGCCGTTCCACGTCTGGACCCCGGACGTCTACCAGGGCGCCCCGACTCCGATCACCGGGTTCATGGCCGCCTGCACCAAGGTCGCCGCGTTCGGCGGGCTGCTCCGGGTGCTGCACGTCGCGTTCTCCGGGGCGAGCTGGGACTTCACTCCGGTGCTCGGCGCCATCGCGGTACTGACGATGCTGGTCGGGGCGATCCTCGCGGTCACCCAGACCGACATCAAGCGGCTGCTCGCGTACTCCTCGGTGGCGAACGCCGGCTACCTGCTGGTCGGTGCGATCGTGCTCTCCAAGGACGGGCTGTCCAGCACGATGTTCTACCTCGTCGCGTACGGCTTCACCGTACTGGCCGCGTTCGGCGTGGTGACCCTGGTCCGGGACGCGGACGGCGAGGCCACCCACCTGTCCCGGTGGGCCGGGCTGGGCCGACGCTCGCCGCTCTACGCGGGGCTGTTCACCCTGCTGCTGCTCGCCTTCGCCGGCATCCCGCTGACCAGCGGCTTCACCAGCAAGTTCGCGGTCTTCGGGGCGGCGCTCGACGCCGGGCAGACCTGGCTGGTGATCGTGGGTGTCGTGACCAGCATGATCCTCGCCTTCCCGTACCTGCGGGTCGTGGTGATGCTCTGGCTCTCCGAGCCGGGCGAGTCCACTCCGACGGTGTCGCTGCCGGGTGGGTTGACCGCGGCGGCGCTGATGATCGGGGCGGTCGCCACGCTGGTCCTCGGGGTCGCCCCGGCACCGCTGCTCGATCTCGCCAACGGCGCCGCCGAATTCGTCCGATGACCGGTCAGCCCCACGCCCCTCCCGAGGTCAACCGCCCCCGGCCAGGGGTAGGCCGGTGGGTGTGGCATGGTTGAAGGCGTGGGGGGAACGGCAGGCGGCATGGCGGCGCTCGGGCTCGACACGATCGGGCTCGAGTTCGTTGATGCCCGCCTGGAGGCATCGGTGGCCGGCGTGCTGGCCAGGGTGGAGGCGGAGCTGCGCGACACCGTCGCCAGCGCCGATCCGATGGTGGACGAGGCCGCGCGGCACCTGGTGGACGCCGGCGGCAAGCGGTTCCGGCCGCTGCTGGTGGCGCTCGGCGCCCAGTTCGGTGATCCGGCGGCCCCGCAGGTCGTGCCGGCCGCGGTGGTGATGGAACTCACCCACCTCGCCACGCTCTACCACGACGACGTGATGGACGAGGCGCCGGTGCGCCGGGGTGCGCCGAGCGCCAACTCCCGGTGGGGCAACTCGGTGGCGATCCTGGTCGGTGACTACCTCTTCGCCCGGGCCGCCGACATCGCCGCCGACCTCGGTACCGAGGCGGTCCGGTTGCAGTCCCGGACGTTCGCCCGGCTGGTGCACGGGCAGATCGCCGAGACCGTCGGCCCGCGCGACGCCGACCCGGTCGCGCACTACCTGGACGTGATAGCCGAGAAGACCGGTTCCCTGATCGCCACCTCGGCCCGGTTCGGCGGGATGTTCGGCGGCGCCCCCGCCCCGTACGTCGAGGCGCTGGCCGGGTACGGCGAAACCATCGGTATCGCCTTCCAGCTCTCCGACGACCTGCTCGACATTGCCTCCGAGTCGGAGCAGTCCGGCAAGACCCCCGGCACCGACCTGCGGGAGGGCGTACCGACACTGCCGGTGCTCTACGCGCTCGGCGCCGACGACGGGGACGCGACCTCGGTACGGCTGCGCGAGATCCTGGCGCTCGGTCCGATCACCGACGACGCGCTGCACGCCGAGGCGCTCGGCCTGCTCCGGGAGTCTCCGGCGATGAAGCGGGCCCGGGAGACGGTCCGCAGCTACGCCGAGGAGGCCCGCTCCCGGCTCGCCCCGCTGCCCGACAACGCCCCCCGGCAGGCCCTCGAATCGCTCTGCGACTTCATCGCCGACCGCACTGGCTGACGCCGGGTTGCCGCCCGGCTGACCCCGCGCTGTCGCTGTCCTGGCTGGCGGCCGGGTCCTGTCGTTCTGGCCGGCCGGCTCCGGGCGGTGCGGTGGCCGGGGCGCCGTGGGTCGCCTGGCGGGAGGCGTACCTGCGATCCGGCCTCAGCCCCCGCCGGCGGCGCAGGTCGGCCAGCAGCATCCGCCGGCCGGTCAGCATCAGCCCGGCGGCGAGCAGCATCGCCGCGGCCGCGACCAGCCACATCGCCGGGTACCCGGACTGCTCGGCGAGGGTGCCGAGGCCGAGCGGGCCGAGGCAGCCGCCCGCGTACACCCCGGTCTGGGTGATCGAGGTGGCGGTGGTCGGCGCCTGCGGGTGCAGCCGGACCACGGCGAAGTTGAGCAGCCCGGGCCAGGCCCAGCCCAGGCCGAAGGCGAGTACCACGCCGATCACCAACGGCACCGGGCCGGCCAGGTGCAGCAGTCCCAGCCCGCCGGCACCGACCAGCAGCATCCCGGCGACGGTGTTGAGGTGCCCCCCGGTGCGGCGGTCGGCCAGCGCGCCCATCAGGACCCGGGAGAGCAGGCAGACGGCACCGCCGAGGGTCAGCAGCAGCCCGGCGGCCCCCGGAGAGAGGCCACGGGCCGCCGTCGAGTCGACCAGGAAGGTGCCGAGGGCGTTCGCGGAGCCCGCCGCCAGGGTGCCGGCCACGCCGAGCGCGACCAGCCCCCAGGACGCCCGGCCGCCGTGCCCCCGGGCCCGGCCCGTCACCCGTACCGGACGGTCGGGTACCGCCGGCAGGATGGCCAGCGCCAGTAGGGCGGCGACGACGAACGCCCAGCGCCAGCCGACGGTGAGCGCCACGGCCGGTACGGCGGCACCGGCGAGCAGGGTGCCGGCCGGTACGGCGGCCTGCTTGATGCCGAAGGAGATGCCCTGTCGCTCGGGCGGTACCTGGTGCGCCAGCATGGCGTTGCTGGCCATCTGGCCGAGCGGGTTGGCCACGGCGACCACCGCCAGCAGGACGAGCAGCACCGGGTAGGAGCGGGCCACGGCGGCGACCGCGAGCATGGTGGCGGCGACCAGCAGCAGGCTGGCCCGGGCGGCGGTGGTCGGGCCGTACCGCTCGACGAGGGCGCCGGACGGGACGGAGCCGAGTGCGCTCACCCCGAAGTAGACGGCGACGGCCAGCCCCAGCCGGGCGGGGGAGAAGTCCAGCTCGGCGCCGAGTTGCACGGCGAGGCCGCCGATCAGGAAGACCGGCAGTACGCCGGCGACCGTGATGACGGCGGCGGCGAGCATGGTGCGGGTCGGCGAGGCGTGGGTTGCGGCCTGCGGGGTGTCATCGGTTAGATCGGCCATTTGGGACGAGCCTACGCGAGCCGCCCGTATGAACCGATCGTGTCGATGGACGTACGCACGGTCGCTGTAGATCTGGCATCCTCAATCCGGCCGGGCATTTCGCAGGCGCCCGGTTTTTCATATTCTGTAAGCCCCCGGCGGCGGAGGTGGTTGTGCGCGACCCCTTGGCGGAACCTTCGGACCTGATCCGCAGCGTGTCGCGTGCCTTGCGCGTGCTCGAAGCGGTGGGACGGGCACCGAAGGGCCTGACCGTGAAACAGATTGCCCGGCGTTGCGAGTTGACTGTGGCCACCACGTACCACCTGGTGCGCACGCTCGCCTACGAGGGCTACGTGATCAGGCGCGAAGACGGCACGTACATCGTCGGATTGGAGGTGGCGGACCGGTATCGCGAACTCGTCACCGCCTTCCGTGGACCCCCGGCGGTCGGTGAGTCGCTGCGCCGGGCCGCCTCGGACACGGGCTACAGCCACTACCTTGGCCGGTTCGTCGGCGGGCAGGTGGCGGTCACCGCGGTGGCCGAGGGCCCCCGGTCGCCGTACCTGGAGGACCTGGTGCCCGGCTTCGACGAGGGCGCCCACGCCACCGCGCTCGGCAAGGCGCTGCTGGCCACCCTCACCCCGGAGCAGCGGTTCCGCTACCTGCGCGAGTACGGCATGCGGCCGTTCACCTCGGCGACCCTGGTCGCCGCCGACGCGTTCGAGGCGGACCTGGCGGCCGGTGACCGGCGCGGGATGCACCTGGAGCTGGGCCAGTTCCGGCACGGCGTCGCGTGCGCGGCGGTGCTGGTCGCCCCGGACAAGGACATGGAGCGGAGGGTGGTGCTCGCCTGCGCGCTGCCGGCCGCCGAGATGATGACCTCGGCCCGGGTGGTCCGGGCGAAGCTGCTCGCGGTGGCCAGGGCCGTCGCCGACGGCCTCGCCTCGGAACCCTGACCGGCCCGCCCGGTCCCCGAACCGGAACGTGGTCTCCTGCTGCCCCTGGAAGGGCAGCAGGAGACCACGGAGCAGGCGATGCTGTCGGTTGAACCGGTCCGGTGGTGGGTGCGTGGTACCGAGTGCCGGGGCCAGCGGGCGGGAGGCGAGACGACATCAGCGAGCAGGACGCCGAACTGTTGCGCGCCATGCACGACGAGCACGGTGACGCACTGCTCGCGCACGCCCTGCGCCTGACCGGCGGCGACCGGCAGCGGGCCGAGGACCTGGTGCAGGAGACGCTGCTGCGGGCGTGGCGGCATCCGGGGGCGCTCGACCCGGACCGGGGATCGGTGCGGGCCTGGCTCTTCACCACCGCCCGCAACCTCGCCATCGACGCCTGGCGGCGGCGCAGCGCCAGGATCGGCGAGGTGATAACCGCCGAGCTTCCCGAACCGCCCCAGACGAACGACGAGACGGATCGGGCGGTGGAGGCCTGGACGGTGGCGGAGGCGCTGAACCGGCTCTCGCCGTCACACCGTGAGGTGCTGGTGGAGTGCTTCTACCGGGGGCGGTCGGTGACCGAGGCGGCCGCCCGGCTGGGCGTACCGCCGGGCACGGTGAAGTCGCGGACGCACTACGCGCTGCGGTCGCTGCGGCTGATCCTGGCGGAGATGGGGGTGACCGGGTGACGAACTGCGAGTACGCACACGATGACGGAGCGTACGTGCTGGGCGCCCTCTCTCCCGCCGAACGGGCCGGGTACGAGCGGCACCTGACCGGCTGCCCGGCCTGCCGGGAGGCGGTCGCCGAGATCGCCGTCCTGCCGGGACTGCTGGGCCGGCTCGACCCGGCCGGCCTGGCCGAGATCGGCACCCCGCCGAGCACCGCCGAGAGGCTGCCGAAGCTGCTCGACGAGGCCCGGGTCCGCCGGCACCGGGAGCGCCGACGTGGCCGGCTCCGCACCGCTGGGCTGGCCCTGGTAGCCGCGGCGCTGGCCGCCGTGCTCGGGTTCGGGGTCGCCGTACCGGTGGTCGGTGACCGGAACCCCGGCACCGACGTCGAGGTACGGATGGTCGCCATGCAGCCGGTCGGCGGGAACGTACCGGTCACCGCCGAGATCGGCTTCGACGGTACCCGCTGGGGCACCGTGGTCACGATGCGCTGCCAGTACGCGGAGACCAGGGACTACACCAAGGCGTACACGTTCCGGCTGGTGGCGCACGGCCCCAACGGCGAGACGGAGCAGGTCGGCTCCTGGCTCGCCGCGCCCGGCGACGACGCCACCTTCACCGGCGTCACCCGGTTCACCAGGTCCGAGCTGGTCCGCCTCGAACTCCTCCGGTACGACAACACCCCGCTGCTCGCCTACGACGTGCCGTAGCGCGCACCGGTCGGGTCCGGTCGCCGTACGCGCTGTCGACGCCGCCGGGTCGTTGGTCCCGGGACCCGGCCGGGTCTTTGGTCCCGGGCAGTGGTGCACTCGGACCCGGGTGCGGCGGCGCCGTACCGAGGAAAGTAATGGGTGTCAGGACAAGGGTCGACCTCGGAGGTCACGATGACCACCCGCCACTCCATCCGCCCGATCACCACGCCGCTGGAGCGGGCCGACTCGCCCGGCGCGATGTTGACCAAGACCGGTGCCAAGGCACTCGCCGTGCTGCGCGTCTCGACCGGCTTCGTCTTCCTCTGGGCCTTCCTGGACAAGCTCTTCGGCCTCGGCTACTCGACCCCCGGCGAGCGGGCCTGGATCAACGGCGGCTCGCCGACCGAGGGCTTCCTCTCGCACGTCTCGGTGGGGCCGTTCGAGTCGGTCGCGCACAGCATCGCCGGCACCTGGTGGGCCAACGGGCTCTTCATGCTCGGCCTGCTCGGCGTCGGTGTCGCGCTGATCGCGGGCATCGGCATCCGGGTCGCCGCCGCCTCGGGTGCGCTGATGATGGTGCTGATGTGGTTCGCCGAGTTCCCCCTCGCCCAGCACAACAGCGCGGGTGAGCCCACCGGCTCCACCAACCCGTTCATGGACTACCACCTGATCTACGCCGCGGTGCTGGTCGTGCTGGCCGCGACGTATGCCGGACACACCTGGGGACTGGGTCGAGTGTGGGCGCGGCTGCCCTTCGTGCAGCGGCACCGCTGGATGATCTGACCAACCGAGGGTCGCCCCGGCGGTGGCCCACGACTCCCCTCCCGTCTCGCGGACCGACCCCCACGGACCGCGAGACTCTTTGTTTACCTGGTCCCGTAGCGCCCGGCTCGCTCTAACCGGCCGGACGCTATCGGATCATGAGGTCGCCGGGGGCTGGTGTGCGGCGGGGCGGTTGACCCGTCCCTCGGTCCAGACCGGCTCGTCGGTCTCCACCACCCGGCCGTCGGCTCCGAACAGCAGGTAGCGGTCGGTGTGTGCGGCGAACCAGCGGTCGTGGGTGACCGTGACGACCGTACCGGCGAAGCCCTCCAGACCGCGTTGCAGCGCATTGGCGCTGGCCAGGTCGAGGTTGTCGGTCGGCTCGTCGAGCAGCAGCAGGGTCGCTCCGGCCATTTCGAGCAGCAGGATCTGCAACCGGGCCTGCTCGCCGCCGGAGAGGCTCTGGAACGGCTGGTCCCAGGCGGGCGCGATCTCGTAACGGGCCAGTGCCGCCATCGCGTCGTTGCGGAGCAGGGCGTGCCCGGTCATCAGGATCTCGGCGGGGGTGCGGCCGTACAGGTCGGGGCGGGCGTGGGTCTGGGCGAACCGCCCGGGTACGACCCGGGCGCCGAGCCGTACCTCACCCCGGTACTGGACGTCGCGGGCGCCGGCCAGCAGCCGGAGGAACTGGGATTTGCCGGAGCCGTTGGAGCCGAGCACGGCGACCCGTTCGCCGTACCAGACCTCCAGGTCGAAGGGGCGCATCAGGCCGGTCAGTTCGAGCTGCTGGCAGATCAGGGCCTGTTTGCCGGTACGCCCGCCGCGCAGCCGGATCCGAACGTTCTGCTCCTTCGGCGGCCGGGTCGGCGGTCCGGCCGACTCGAACCGGGCCAGTCGACTCCGCGCCGCCCGGTACGCCGAGGCGAGCGCGTCGTTGCGGGCGGCGCCCTGCCGGGCGGTGTGCACCAGGCGGCGGAGCCGGGCGTGCTCCTCCGCCCATCGGCGGTGTCGGTCGTCGAGCCGGTCGATCCGGTCCTGTCGGGCCGCCGGATAGCTGGCGAAATCACCGCCGTGCACCCAGACCTGCCGATTCTCGACCGTGACGATCCGGTCGGCCGCCTCGGCGAGCAGTTGCCGGTCGTGCGAGACCAGCAGCACGGTCTTGGTGCTGGCCCGGAGTTGCCGCTCCAGCCACTGCTTGCCCGGTACGTCGAGGTAGTTGTCGGGCTCGTCGAGCAGCAGCAGTTGGTCGGAGCCGCGCAGCAGGGCCTCCAGCACGAGTCGCTTCTGTTCGCCGCCGGAGAGGGTGTTGACGTCCCGCCCGGCGGCCCGCTCGTACGGCAACCCGAGCGCCTCCGTCGTCACCGCGTTCCAGACGACTTCGAGGTCGTAGCCGCCGGCCTCGACGTACTCGGTGACCGCGTGCGCGTAGCGGAGCTGGGTCGACTCGTCGTCGCGCACCCGCAGCACCCGCTCGGCGCCGGTGAGTTCGGCGGCGGCCCGGCGGATCCGGTCGGGTGCCACCGAGAGCAGCAGGTCGGCGACGCTGCGGTGGTCGCGGATCGTGCCGATGAACTGGCGCATCACGCCGAGCCCGCCGGAGGTGACGATCTCGCCGGCCGTCGGGGTCAGGTCTCCGGCGACCAGCCGGAGCAGAGTGGTCTTGCCGGCGCCGTTCGGTCCGACCAGTGCGGCGGTGACTCCGTCGGCGACCCGGAACGAGACGTCGTGCAGGAGCGGCCGCCCGTCCGGCAGCCGGTGGTGCAGGTGCCTGATCTCGACGTGTGCCACGGCAACCTCCGGCGAAGCTTCTAAAACAATGTTCTAGAGTCTAGAACAACGTTCTAGAGCCGGAACGGTGGACTAGACTCCCGGACATGACAGGTGTCTGGCTGCGGCCTCCCCGCTCCCCGGGCCGCAGTGGGCCGCCGCTGCGCCGGGACCGGATCGTCGCGGCGGCGGTCGAACTGCTCGACCGGGAAGGCGTCGCCGGGCTCACCATGCGTCGGCTGGCCGAACGGCTGGGCGCCGGGTCGACCACGCTCTACTGGCACGTGACCAACAAGGACGACGTACTCGACCTGGCGCTGGACCAGATCTTCGGTGAGGTGGTCCTGCCCGCGTCGCCCAGCGGGGACTGGCGGACCGACGCCGAGACGCTGCTGCTCGGCTGGCGGGCGGCGATGCTCCGGCACCCGTGGTCGGCGGCGCTGGTCGGCCGGCCGCTGATCGGGCCGAACGTACTGGCCCGGACCGAGTTCCTCCAGTCCGCACTGCGCCGGGCCGGGCTGGTGGAACCGGACCTGACCGCCGCCACGCACGCGCTGGCCAACTATGTCATCGGCGCCGCCGTCACGCTCTCGTCGTGGCAGCGGCTCGACGATCCCGAGTCGCGGCAGGCCGCCCGGCAGCACCTCGCTGCCCAGCGGGAGCGCTATCCCACCCTGGTCGAGACCGGACACCTGGACGACCGGGACGAGGACGACACCTTCCGGCGCGGGCTGGCCTACCTGCTCGACGGCCTGCCCACCGATCGGTGAACGTCCGCTCGGCACTTTCCGGCCGGTGGTTTCGGGTCAGCGGGCGGCGGTGGCCGCCGCCGGCTCCGGGGTGGCGGCGAGCAGCGCGGCACGGGACCGCCGGACGTTGCGGATCCCGTCCACCGTGAAGACCACCAGAGCCAGCCAGACCAGCGCGAATCCGGCCAGCCTGGCCGGTGGCATCGGCTCGTGGAAGACGAGTACCCCGAAACCGAGCTGAAGGATCGGCGCCAGGTACTGCAACATGCCGAGCGCGGTCAGCGGGAGCCGGTTCGCCGCACCCGCGAACATCAGCAGCGGGGTGGCGGTGGCGGCGCCGGCCAGCATCAGCAGGGCGGTGTGCCCGGCGGAGACCTGACCGAAGCTGGACTCGGAATGCCAGGTGAGCCAGCCCAGGTAGCCGATTGCCGGGAGGGTGAGCGCCGCCGACTCGATGAACATGCCCTCGGCGGCGGGCAGCCCGAGCCGCTTCTTCACCAGGCTGTACCCGCCGAAGCTCGCCGCCAGGGTGAGCGCGAGGTACGGCAGCCGGCCGTAGTCGACGGTCAGCACCGCGACCGCGAGCCCGCCGATGCCGAGCGCGACCCACTGGCCGGGCCGCAGCCGCTCCCGCAGCACGGCGACCCCGAGCAGGACGACGACGAGCGGGTTGATGAAGTAGCCCAGCGCGGTCTCGACGACCCGTTCGGAGTTGACGCCGTAGATGTAGGTGCCCCAGTTGACGGCGATCAGCGCGGCGGCGAGCCCGATCCCGGCGAGCTTGGCCGGTCGGTGCCGCAGCTCGCGCAGGAAGCCCCAGTTGCGGGCCACCGCGAGTAGCAGCGCGACGAAGACCACCGACCAGACCACCCGGTGGGCCAGGATCTCGATCGGCCCGGCCGGCTCCAGCAGCCGGATGTAGAGCGGAAAGAAACCCCACAGCGTGTACGCGCCGAGGCCGTAGAGGTATCCGCGCCGGGCCTGGCTCATTGCCCCACCGTAAGGGGCGAGACCGGCCTGGAGTCCTTTCCAGTGGGCGGTGTCACCCGTTCGATCCCGTCCCGCCGCCGACGGTGGCGGCGGCACCGGCGCCACCGTCGGCGCCGCTGGCCGTCCGGCCGCCGGCACCGTTCGCGTCGGCCGGCACCGGCCGCAACATCAGTTCCATCCACCGGCCGGGGTTGGCCAGCGGGGCGAAGCCGACCTCGGCGTAGACCCCGTGCGCGTCCAGGGTGGTGAGCAGGATCCGGCGTAGGCCCCGCCGGTCGAGATCCTCCCGCACGGTACGCACGATCCAACGGCCCAGCCCCCGGCCCCGGGCAGCCGGGTCGACGTAGACGTCGCAGAGCCAGCCGAAGGTGGCCCCGTCGGTCACCACCCGGGCGAACGCCACCTGGCGGCGGTCGTCCGGGGCGTACACCCCGTAGACGGTCGAGCCCTCGATCGCCCGGAGCAGTACGTCACGGGGCCGGCCGAGTGCCCAGTAGGCGTCGGTGGAGAGCCAGTGGTGCACCCGGTCGACATCCACCCGCCCGGGATCGGTGGAGAGTTCGTACCCGTCTTCTCGTGTCACGGTCAGCACACCGCGACGCTATCCCCGACCCGGCCGGCCGCCCCGGACCAATTCCCGACCTGTGGTCGGCGTCGCCCCGGGGCGGAAGGTTCAGTCCCGGTCCATCAGCATGCCGAACAGCCAGGTGACCAGGCTCACGAAGAGGGCGCCGAGTACCGCCGCCGGCCAGAACCCGTCGACCTCGAACGGCAGGCCGAGCCCGCCCGCGATGGCGCTGGTGAGCAGGAACAGCAGCGCGTTCACCACCAGCGCGATCAGGCCGAGGGTGAGCAGGTAGAGCCCGCAGCCGAGAGTCTTGATGATCGGTTGGAGGACGCCGTTGACCACCCCGAAGATGATCGCCACCAGGATCAGCGTGCTGACCGCACCGCCGATCGAGTCGGTGTCCAGGGTGATCCCCGGGATGATCAGCGTGGCGAGCCAGAAGGCCAGTGCGGTGCCGGCGAGCCGGACGATAAGACCTTTCAGGAAACCCATGCCCGCAGATAGTGCCATGTGATCGCGGGCGCGACTACCGGGCCGGCGGGCCGATCAGTTGGGCTTCGATCGGAGTGGCCGAGAGCAGCGCCCAACGCAGCACCCGACGGTTGATCACCCCGACCATGTCGGCCCGGATCCGGGTCAACCAGTCCGCCGAGTCGCCGAGCCCGAGCGCCACGCCGGCAAGCTGGGCCTCGTGCGACCGGAGCGGCTGCAACACCACCAGGTCGGCGCGGGAGACCGCGTCGACGTCGACCGGGGCCAGCTCGTCGCGTACCACCAGGCTGGTCTGCCAGCCCGGCCCCGGCTGCGAGTCGGCGGCGACCGGGCCGACGTCGACCACCACCAGCAGCGGGTGCAGTTGGGTGCCGGGCGGACCGCCGATCGGTCGCCCCGGCGGGATCATCGCGATCGGCGAGCCCGGCCCGCTGGCCCCGCGGACGAACGGCTCCCAGGCACGCGGCCTGGCGGTCTGCACCACGATCCGGGCGCCGAGCGCCATCGCCCGCAGCGCGATGAGTTGCGCGGCGCGTACGCCGCCGATCAGCACCACCCGGGTGGTCTCGGCCCGGAAGAGCCGGGCGACCACCGCCGCGCCGTGCCGGTTGGCGCCGAGCATCAGCCCGGCCAGGCCGATCGGCAGGTCGAGGGCGTCCACAGAGGAGGCGGGCAGCACGGTGGCCGGCGCCGGGGCGGTCGGGCCGGCACCCAGCACCCCCAGCGGCAGCGTGGCGGCGACACCGTCGAGCTGCTCGCCGTCCAGTCGCCGGGCGACGGCGTGCTCGGCGGAGAGCAGCCGGCGCAGCGCCTGGACGGCGGTGCCGAGCGTCTGCGGGCTGTCGGCGGCCAGCCGTACGGTGACGTCCACCCGGATGCTGTCGGTGCCGCCGCCCGCCCACGGGCCGGCGCTCACCGAGACCGTGGTGGCGGTCGCCGGCAGCGCCAGCAACCTGGGCACGAAGCGGCGCCCGGTCTCCGTCCGCAGATCCGGCCAGCGGCGCAGCCGGAAGGTGGTCTGCAACAGCCCGCCCAGGCTGACGCCCTGCCAGTTCTCCCGGGCCGGTTGCGCGCCGTCGTGGTGCACCGTCTCCGCCAGTACGCCGAGCGCGGCGCGTTCGCCGAGCACCCGGGTCGGCACCGGGGCGAGCCGGCGGCGCACCTTGCGTACGGCGCTGGAGAGGGCCCGGCGCAGGTCCTCCTCGGACCAGCCGTCGGCGCGCAGCACCCGGACGGCGAGCAGTGCCCGCTCGTGCCCGAGCAGCCGCCCGTCGGTGAGCTGCCGGTACGACGTCGCGGGAGTGCCGCCGCCCGCGCTCAACGTCGGCGCCGGAGCGCCGGTCAGCACCAGTTGCACCCGCATCGGCGGGGTCTCCGCACTGGCCGCCGGCAGCAGGCCGGCCGGGGAGAGCAGCGACTGCGGGCTGTCGGCGAGCATCCCGACCTGGTCACCGAGTTCGAGTACGGCGGTCAGGCCGTAGGCGTCGCTGACCATGCAGGCGGCGTCGCCGGCGAGGTCGACCGGCAGCACCACCGCCCCGGGGTTGACCAGGTCCAGCAGGGCCTCCGGGGGTGCGGCCTGCGGGAGCGTGCGCTGCCGGGAGGAGTAGCGCATCCCGATGGCGACCCACTCGAACAGCCAGCGTCGGCGCATCCGGACCCAGGTCAGCAACACCAGGACGATGGCGAGCAGCGCCGCCCCGACGAGTGGCAGCGGGCCCTGGGTGGCGGCGGCGAGCACGAGCGCCAGCGCCACCTGGAGGGCGACGATCTGTCCCGCCCGTACGCCGAACAGGCCGGACCGGGCCGGGGTCGACGATGCCGGCAGCGGAGCCGGTGGCGACCGGTCGATCCGGCTGCTCGGGGTGCCGGTGGGCCGGGTCCGGTTGTCTGCCGCAGTCAGCGTCACCGCGATAGCCTCCCTCCGATGGGTGTCGGCGGTGGGCCCGCCCCCCGCAATTCGCTCAGGGGCCTATCGTATGGGCCGGACCAACCGGAGAGGGGGCCCGCATGCCGTCGCGGCAGGACCAGTTGCATTCCTACCAGTTCATGGTCCAGCGGGTGGTGGGCGCGCTGGTGATGCGGGAGACCGATCCCGCGCAGTCGCCGTTCCGGCGGGCGGCCGGCGCCACCCTGGCCAGTGTGCTGATCGCGCTGATCGGCATCGGCGGTTCGGTGGTCTACGGGGTCTTCGTCGGCGGTGGCGCGACCAAGTGGAAGAACGAGTCGGTGGTGATCGTCGAGAAGGAGTCCGGCGCGCAGTACGTCTACGTCGACAACACCCTGCATCCGGTGCTCAACTACGCATCGGCGCTGCTCATCGTCGGTCAGCCCGCACCGAAGACGGTGTCGGTCTCCCGTAAGTCGCTGGAGGGCCAGCCGCGCGGCGTCACGCTGGGCATCCGCGACCTGCCGGAGTCCCTGGCCCCGAGCAACCGGTTGGTCACCGGCGGCTGGACCATCTGCTCCGAGCCGCGCAAGGGCGCCGGTGCCGCCGGCCAGCCACAGTCGACACTGCTGATCGGCAAGGCGGCCCCGGGCGGCGAGGAGCTGGGCGACGAGGGCCTGCTGGCGGTGCATCCCAACGGCCAGCTCTTCCTGATCTGGCACAACCGCCGGCACCTGATCCAGAATCCCGATCTGGTCATCAGCGCGCTGACCTGGGGCAGCGAACGGCAGATAGCGGTGGCGCCGGCCCTGCTCAACGCCCTGCCCGCCGGGGCGGACCTGGGCGAGATCCGGATTCCCGACGCGGGGGAGCCGTCCGACGCGGTGGACGGCGCGAAAATCGGCGAGGTCTTCCTGGTCGAACGGCAGGGCGGCGGCGGCCAGTACGCGGTGGCCAAGCGTGACGGCCTCTACAACATCACCCAGTTGCAGGCCAACATCCTGCTGACCTCCGACGCCGCCGGCCAGGGCCCGGCGACCAAACTCTCGCAGGGCCAGTACGGCGCGCTGCCGAAGAAGGGCGACCTGGTGCCCGGCAACGACGCGGCGGCACCCGCGACCACGCCGAAGATCGCGACGGCGGAGGGGGGCGTGGTCTGCGGCGACGTGCCGGACGACCGGGGCGTGCAGGCCATCCGGATCGGCGCCGACCTGTCCGGGATCGCCGATCCGCCCGCGACCTCGGCCCAGTCGGCCCGGGGTGGGGCGCTCGCCGACCAGGTGGTGCTGGAGCCCGGCCGGGGTGTGGTGGTCGAGGCCGCCGCCGCGCCCGGTGCCACCGGCGGCGCCATCTCGGTCGTCACCGACCAGGGGCGGCGGCATCCGGTGACCGGTGGCGAGGTGCTGGGCAACCTCGGTTACGGCGCCGCCAAGCGGGTGAGGATGCCGAGTACCCTGGTCACGCTGATTCCGGACGGACCGGCGCTGGATCCCGAGAAGGCCCGTGCCCGGGCCGGCACACAATAGGACAGCGGGACGGTGCCCGGGTGGGGAAGAATATCGGTGACCGTCGGTAGCCGCTGGTCCGGTTCGTTGCGGTACGGGTTTGTCCACAGGGGTGACCTCAAGGGGTATCCAAGGCTTGCCCCGGCCCGCTACCGTCGGCTACGGAAGTAATTGCCAGGTTGTGTCCTGCCCCCGAAAGGGACCGGACACGAGCCGGGAAGTCCACAGTGGGCTCCCGGATCGACGACGAGTTAGGGAAGCGGGGTGACTTCGGGGGTGTCCCAGACGCAGGCAGAAGCCGCGGTGATGGAACAAACCGCCACGAAGTTCGAGACGGTGGACCAGTCGCTGCAGAGCATGCTGACGAGCCTCATGGGTGAGCTCGAGGTGCTGCAGAGCGCCTGGCGCGGTGCGGGTGGCCGCTCGTTCGAGCAGGTCAAGCAGCAGTGGGCGCAGAACCAGGAGCAGATCCACCGCGCGCTGCGCGAGACCGCGACCGCCATCCGTACCTCCGGCCAGCAGTACGACGCTTCCGACACCGAGGCGTCGAGCCGGATGAACGCCACCAACGCCGGCGGCATAACGCTGCCGCTCTGATGTGAACCGGGGAGGGAAGATCCGATGAGTGACGGCCTTCTTGTCGTCAATTTTGCCGCGTTGCAGCAGGCTGGCGCGGACATCCAGAAGGCGTTGAACACGCTGGACTCGCAGCTCGACCAGCTGGAGGCGGACGCCGCGCCGCTCGTCAACACCTGGGAGGGTGAGGCGCAGCAGGCGTACTTCCAGCGCCAGACCAAGTGGCGCCAGGGCGCGCAGGAGCTGGCCAACATGCTGCGGTCCATCAAGTCGGCGATGGACGAGTCGGCTACCGACTACCTCAGCACCGAGAAGAAGAACACCGGCCTGTTCCAGTAAGGCCCCGCGTACCACCCAGACTGCCCCGGGCTGCCGCGCCATCGCGCCGCACCCCGGGGCATCTGCTTGGGCGTACCGCTGCTGACCTGGTGGTCAGGATGTCGGGCCCGGCGGTCAGGATTGTCGGGCCCCGAGGTCAGGACGTCGGGCCCCGAGGTCAGGACGTCGGGCCCCGAGGTCAGGACGTCGGGCCCCGAGGTCAGGACGTCGGGCCGGCGGGGCGCCAGCCACGGCGCGCTCCCCGCGGGAGTACCACGGCGAGCAGCAGCGCCACCAGCGCGACGGTGCCGGCGAGGCCGGCCACCCACAGCGCCCGCTCCTGGCTCTCCGACCGCCGTTGCGCCTGCGCCACCTCCTCCGGGTCGACCTGATACGGCGGCAGCCCGGCGGCTTCCGGGCGCAGGGCCGGCGCCGCCGTGTCGGTGACCGCCCGGTACGGGTTGAGCATGCCGGCCCCGTAGGCGTGGGGGTCGGAGCCCGGTACCGGGTCGGTGCTGGCGATCAGGCGCTGCGCCACCTGCCGCGCGTTGAGGTCGGGCCGGTACTGCCGGATCAGCGCCGCGGTGGCGGTCACGAACGGGGTGGCGAAACTGGTGCCGTTGTCCAACACGTGCCCGCGCTCCGGCACCGCCACCGCGACGTTGCCACCGGGGGCGACCAGATCCACGTAGTCGCCACGCTGGGAGAACGGGGAGATCACCCCGTCCTCACCGACCGAGCCCACCCCGATCACCCCGTCGTACGACGTCGGGTACGGCCTCGGGTTCTTGTCCGGGTACAGGTTGCCGGCGGCGGCGACGATCACGACGTCCTTCTCCAGGGCGTACTCCACCGCCCGTTTGAGCGCCGCGTTGTCGCTGTAGTACACGACGGAGAGGTTGATCACGTCCGCCCCGTTGTCGACCGCCCAGCGGATCGACTGGGCAAATGTCTCGGCGTTGACGCTCTCTCCCCTCTCTTCGCCCTCGATGACCTTCTTCTCGCTCACCCGTACCGGAAGGATCTTGACCTGCGGCGCCAGTCCCCGGAACGGGGTGCCCTCGCGGGGCGTGGCCGCGATGATGCTGGCCACGCCGGTGCCATGCCGGGCGCAGTCCCGCGTCCCGTCCCGACCCGGATCGAGATAGTCCCGCCCCGGCAGCACCCGTCCCCGCAGTTGGGCATGGGTCTTGTCGACACCGGAGTCGATCACCGCTACCGTCACGCCGGCTCCGGTGGCCAGCGGCGCCAGCCGCTCCGGGGCGTACCGCTGTTGCGCCCACGGCAGGGTGGTGGTGGGCTGTGCCGGTGGGGTGTCGTTGTCACAGCCGGGCAGGGCCCGCTGGGCGGCCGGTGGGGCGAGCGGCGCAGCCGTGGCCGGACCGGCGGCGATCGGCGGGACCACCAGCACGGTGATCGCGCCGATCAGCGTGAGTCGTATTGTCCGGCCGGGCATGGATCGCCTCCGAAATCGGTTCGGTCCGCCAGCGGGCCGGATCGTCATCGGTCCCGCCCTGCCCACCGGATGCTATCGGTGGATCGTCGGCGACGGCATCCACCGCCAGCCAACCATTGTGATCCCGTCCCCACCTTGTAGGTTGTACGCGATGCTTGTGGCCTGTTCGGCGAGAGGGAGGTGGCCGTGACCGAATGGGAGCCGGCCACCGAGACCGAGGCCGCGATGCGGGACGCACTGCGCGCAGGCGACCAGGAACTCTATTTCCGTATTCTCGCCCGTACCGATCTTCTGCTTCCGGTCTCCGCCGAGGCGCTCGCCGGTCGCGCGCCGATGGGCTGGGGCACCTGGACCACCGGCGGTCGGACCCACGTACTCGCATTCACATCCACCGCCGCGCTGCGCGCGTGTCTCGCCGAGAATGCCGGATCGACCCGGCGGGCGCCCTACCCCGACCTGGCCGCCGGATGGCCCAATCCGGAGTGGTGGCTCGCGGTGAACCCGGGTTTGCCGATCGAGGGCTACCTGCCCGCCTGGTTCGTCTCCCAACTCTCCCGCGGCGACGTACGGCTGCCCGGCCGCAGCATGGGCGCGCGGGCGCGCCTGGAGCAGGTCGAGCGGACCGCCCGGGCCCGGGCCACGGCCGCCGTGCCGCGCAGGGCACCGGACGGGCCGAGGGCGGAGCCCGAACCAGCCGGTGCGTTCCGGTCGGCACCGGACGGGCGGCCGTTCCGGCCGGCCGACCCGGACGGCCCGGGCTCGGGCTGGCCCGGCACGCTGCGGGACTCCGCCGACCCGTACCGGTCGACGGATTCCGACCGGTACCGGTCGCCGGACGCCGGGCCGTTCCGGTCGCCGGACGCCGAGCCGTTCCGGCAGATGCACGCTGACCCGTTCCGGCAGATGCATTCGCACCCGTCGGGACTGCCGTTGCGGTCACCCGGGTCGTCGCGGGAGCCGGTCGAGTCGTCATGGTCGATCGAGGGCGAACGCGAACGGGACCCGGCGATGCCCCCGACCGGCGAGACCACAGCCGTCCCGCCGTCTCCGGAACCGGTCTCAGCCCCGCCGAGCGGCACCCCGGCTACGGTGCCGGTGATCGCGCCGACGCCGGTCCGGGGCGGGTTGGGCGGAGACTTCGGCAGCCAGATCTCGGCGGACACCTCGGCCGGCTGGATGACGCCGGCGGGTCCAGGTCAAGCCATCTCGTCGAACACGACGAACGGCAGTTCGGCCGGCGTCGGGGCAGCGGCCGGTCCGGCGTCGTCGATATCCGCACCGCCGTCCGACAGCGGGCCGTCCGGCCCACCGTTCGGCCCGCCACCGGCCTGGCACGGCTCCGCCGACCATCAGGCCGGCCCACCCGCTCCCCATCAGGCCGGCCCACCCGCTCCCCATCAGGCCGGCCCACCCGCTGCGGAGCCGGCCGGGCCACCCGCTGCGGAGCCGGCCGGGCCACCCGCTGCGGAGCCGGCCGGCCCACCCGCCGGTCAGCCGCTCGACTCGCCAGCCGAACCGATCGAGACCGGGACGGCGGAGGAACTGGTGAGCGGGGCCGTTGCCCCGCAGGTGCCGCCGTCGGAGGCTCCGCCGGCAGAGGTATGGAATCCGCCAGCCCCGCGCTCCGAACCGTCACTGTTCACCCCGGTTGCCCGGCATTCGTCCGGCGTGCCGTCGCCCGAACTCGCCGATCCGCCGTCCCAGGCCGGCGCGTCGCCGTTCGGCGTCCCCGACCCGTCGTCTGAGCCCGGCGTGTTGTCGTCCGAACTCGCCGATCCGTCGTCCCAGGCCGGCGTGTTGTCGTCCGGGGCCGCCGATCCGTCGTCTGAGCCCGTCGCGTCGTCGTCCGGGGCGGGCGAGTCGTGGGCCGGCGAGTCGTGGGCCGGCGAGTCGTGGGCCGGCGCGGACGCCGACGGAGCGACGATCGGCTACCAGACGGCCGTCGACCAGCCCGCCGGGCCGGATCCGGCGAGCCCGTTTACCGCCGGAGCGGAACCTGTCGAGGCCGCACCCGCCGAGGTCCGACCCACCGAACAGGTCCGCACCGGTACGGGCCTGAGCCAGTCGCTCGCCGGTTCTCCGTTCACGGCGGAGTCCTTGACGGTGGGCTCGTTCCCCACCGAGCAGTTCGTCCCCGGGGCGGCGCCGACCGAGGCGACCGCGGGCGCGCCGCGGAGTCCGTCGCCGACCGCCGACCCGGCTACGACCGGCCCCGTCGCCGCCGAGCCGCAGACCATCGCCGAGCCGCCGGCCTACGCTGATCGGCCGGCCGTGGCCGAGCCGCCGGCTCATGCCGAGCCGGCTCCCGCTCGCCGGCTCGTGCCGGAGTTCGTGCCGGCCAACGAGGTCGAGCGGAGCCTGCTGGACGCCGCCGGGGACGGCAGTACCGACACCTTCCTCTCCACCCTGCTGCTCGCCAGGGTGCTGTTGCCGGTGGCGTTCAACTCGGCCCCGGGCGCCCGGCCCGGTGACGACGGTTTCGAGTGGCGTACCGAGCTGTTGGACGGCGAGCGCTACGTCGTGGTGTTCACCTCCCCGGAACGGCTCGGCGACCACCTGCCGGAGACCACCGACACGGTCGAGGTCAAGTTTGCCCAGTTGATCCGACGGTGGCCGGACGACAACTATTCGTTCGCGGTGAACCCGGGCACGCCGGTCGGGGCGAAGCTGCCGGGTGGTCAGATCGTCGCGCTGGCGAACTGGGCCGCCGAGGTGGGCCTCGGCGACGACACCGGCGAGCCGGCGCCGCAGGCTCCGGTCGAGGAGGAGGTGCCCCGGTCGACGTACGCGCCGGATCGGGAGGATCCGGGGCGACCGACGATAATGCAGAAGACCATCGCGCCCAGCCAGCTCTCCTACTATCTCGACCGTGGCTACGACCGGGTGTCGGGCTTCGTGCACCGGGCGTCCGAGGTGGCCCATCTGCGTACCCCGGGGAAGCTCCACGCCGCGCTCGGCCTCAACCACCCCGGTTCGCCCTTCGACCGGGACGCCGAGGAGATCTACGTGCTCCGCTGGCCGGCGTACCGGCCAAGCCTCTACCGAATCCCGTACGGCGGGCAGAACGAGGCCGCCATGCGGGCGATGGAAGGCTGGGTGATCGAGCGGCCGCCCTTCCGGGGCAACGGGTTCGCGCCGGGCGAGAGCAGCGACGTGGTGGCCGAGTTCAAGGTGGACAGCGTACGGCTGCCGCACGGTGCACAGCTGTACCGGATCGGGATCGACGGCGCCGAGCGGCTGGTGGCGACGCTGGACTGCGACGTACCCGTCTGGCGCCGGGCCGAGGAGGGCTGATGCGCGACGGCTACCTGGCCCAGTGGCGCGGCCGGGAGTACGAAGCCAGCCCGGCCGGTGACGACGTACGCCTCTACCAGGCGGAACCGGGCGAGGGCTTCGAGGAGGTCCGACCCGGGCGGTACGTCCGGGTGGTGGCCGCGGCCGAGGTCGGCGAGCTGGTCTACGTCCGGACCAGGTGCTCGTGGCAGGGCCAGCCGTTCATCGTGCTCGCCCAGCACGACAACTGGCTGCGGGTGGAGTACACCGGCGGACGTTGGCCGGTCGCCGAGGCGATGGGGCTGGAGGCGTTCGACTTCGGGGTCTACCAGGGCTGGGCGCCGGCGGCCGAGGTCACCGACCTGCGTGAGAACCGCGCCTGACCCGCTCGCCGCAGGCCGGGCCGGACCGGCGGTCAGGACTTGGCCCAGCGCAGCACCTCGCCCAGCACCAGGTCGGTCGCCTCGACGTGCGGGAAGTGCCCGACGCCGTCGAGCAGTCGCCACTCGTACGGGGCCACCACGTAGCGGCTGGACCCCTGAGCGGTACGCGGCAGCGACGCCTCGTCCAGCGCGCCGTGCAGTTGCAGGGTCGGGGTGACCATTGGCTTCTGCATCAGTTTGACGAACCGGTAGCCGTGCAGCCGGAGTACCGACCGGAACGCCCACCGGTAGCCCTCCATCGCGCAGAACGCGGCCTGCGGGATCCGCATCGCCTGCCGGCAACGCTCGGCGTACTCGGCGAAGCCGGGGCTGTCGACCCAGCGCGGTCCGCCCCAGCGTTGCAGGAAGTAGCCGACCAGCGCGGCGTCGTCCCGGGTCAGCACGTGCTCGTACCGGGGGATCTGGAACTTCAGCATCGGGGTGGCCGCCGCGAACTGCCCGCGCGGGTCGGCGAAGATCCCGGCGCGCAGCCGCAGCGGATGCGGTGCCGCGAGCACCACCAGCCGGCGGACCAGGCTCGGGTGGAAGGATGCGGCGGTCCAGCCGATCATGCCGCCGGCGCCCGAGCCGACCAGCACCGCCGAGCGTTCGCCGAGGGCCCGGATCAGTCCGGCCACGTCGGCGGCGAGGGTGTAGCCGTCGTACCCCCGGGGCGGCTTGTCGCTCGCGCCGTAGCCGCGCAGGTCGACCGCGACCGCGCGGTAACCGGCGTTGGCTACCGCCGGCAGCATCTCGTGCCAGGCCCACCAGAACTCGGGAAAGCCGTGCAGGAAGAGCACCAGCGGTCCGCTGCCGGCCTCGACGACGTGGAACCGGCTGCCGTTGGCGCCGACGAAGCGGTGCGTCCACGGACCGTCCACAAGTACGCAGGACTCGTCGACGACCGGCCTGCGGCCGGCACCGTGCTCGCTCATGCCGCCCGACCTCCCAGGGCGGGTCCGGCCATCCCACCTCTCAAGGCCGGCCCGGCCGATGGAGCCCGCTCGCCGGGGTTTCCCGTCTCGGGACACAGCGCGCCGCGCCCGCCTCGCCGGTCCTCGCTGACCCGGCCGGTTCGCTCCCACATGTCCCCAGCCTAGGGCCACCGGCACGAAACTGATCCGGCGCAACCTTACGGATCAGGGGATCGTCCGGGAAGTCCCCGAGCCGGTGGGTGTGCCGGCTGCAAATTCCTGACCGGCAGGTCAGGAACACCGGTGACGTCTACCGGGCGACCGGGCTAGCGTGCTGGAATGACTCCCGCGCGTCGGCTCGACCACTCCGACCTGCCCGTGCCGCTGATCCGGGTGCATGGCACCCCGACCGAGTGCGGTACGGGGTATGGTGCCGCAGCCCGTGATCTGATCACCGCCAACCTGGAGTTCTACCTGCGCCGGTTCCGTGCGGAGGGTGGATGGGACGAGGCGGCGGTGACCCTCGCCGGGCGGGCCTTCCGGGAGGCCACCCGGCGGCACCATCCCCGGGTCGCCGAGTTGCTGGACGGGGTGGCCGAGGGCGCCGGGGCCCGGGTCGAGCAGATCTACGCGCTGAACGCGCGTACCGAGCTGATCTACGGCCGGCACCGGGACCTCGGCTCCGGCCCGCCGACCGGAGCCGCCGGTGGGCCGCCGGAACGTGCCGGTAGGCCGCCGGGACGTGCCGGTACGCCGCGGGGAGGCGCGGGTACGCAGTCGCATGCGGATGCCGGCGGCTGTACCGCGGTCGCCGTGCTCGGTACCCACACCGGCAACGGGCACCTGCTGCTCGGGCAGAACTGGGACTGGCATCCCGACCAGCGGGACGTGATGCTGCTGCTGGCCACCCAGGACGAGCGCGGACTGACCGTGCTGACCCTGACCGAGGCGGGGATGGTCGCCAAGACCGGGCTGAACTCGGCGGGGGTCGGCGTCTGCGTGAACATGCTCGGCTGTGACCGGGACGGACTGCCCGGCCCCGGGGTCGAGCCGGGCGTGCCGTACCACGTGCTGCTGCGGGCGGCCCTGGAGGCGGACTGCCTGGCCGAGGCGGTGAAGGCGGCCTGCCGGGGCACCCGGAACAGCTCGATCAACCTGCTGCTCGGGCAGGCGGCGGAGGTCGGCGGCGAGCTGATCGACCTGGAGCTGGTGCCCGGGGACGTGGGCTGGCTGCACCCGGTGGACGGGTACCTCACGCACGCCAATCACCTGGAGACGGGGCTGCCGGTCTACGACACGATCAAGGACGAGGGCGGTTCGTCGCTGTTCCGGTCGGCCCGGGCCAGGCGGCTACTGGCGCCGAAGGCGGCGGCCGGCAAGATCGGCGAGGACGACCTCGCCGGGCTCTTCCGGGACCACGCGAGCTTTCCACAGAGCATCTGTCGGCACGTCGACGAGCGGATGCCGCCGGCCGAGCGTTCCGAGACGGTCTACTCGGTGCTGCTGGACCTGGACGACCGGCGGCTCGGCATCGCGGCCGGTCCGCCCTGCGCACACCGCTACGGCTGGCTCGACCTGACCGCCCGCCCCGGCGGGTGAGTCTCGGCCGGCTGGCCCAGCGCGGGTGAGCCCGCCGCCTACGCCGATCGGGGACACCCTGAGGCGGAACCGAGCGGGGCCGGAAGCGCGGTATGCGCCTCCGGCCCCGACCGTGGTACGTCAGATCAGCGGATCAGTGAACGTCAGAACATCGGGTCACCGAACGTTCCTCAAGGACTCAGTTGGAGACCTTGATGATCGCCAGGTCCGCGATCAGGTGGTTCTGCAACAGAAGTTCGATCTTGGTGCCGGTACCGGCGACCTTGACCGAGTTCATCGGGTTCTGCGCCGACCAGTACCGGTTCGGGTCCGAGTCGTTGAAGACCGTCACCGGGTTCAACTTCGGCACCGTGGTCGGTACCCCGTTGAGGTGGAACGTCTGCGCCGGCTTGGCGAACCGGCTGAACGTGGCGTCGTAGCCGCCCCGCCGGTTGGTGATGTTGCCGACCCCGGGCACCGTGATCGGACCCGGCCGGACGTCGACCGGCAGGTTCAGGCCGAAGCCCGGGTGCTCGATGGTGTTGTTGTCGCCGTACGCGTAGTTCACGTACCAGATCAGCAGACCCTGGTGGTTCTTGAACCGCTCCACGAAGTCCGGCTTGCTGTTCTGCCAGCCGAAGTTGTACGGACCGGTCTTCAGGGTCTTGTCGTACCCGTAGTAGGTCCGGAACTCCGCGATGTAGAAGTGCGGAGCCAGCTCCGTCTGGGTGCCGGTGAACCGGGTGAAGCCGCGGGCGGTCCACGCCGGGTCGACCGTCTCGGCACCGTCGGTCCAGACCGCCGCACCGTTGACGACCAGCGAGATGTTGTCCAGGAACGGACCTTCGAAGTGCAGGCCGCCGTCGGTCTGGTAGCGGTAGCGGAACTGCACGGTCTGCCCGGCGTACGCGGACAGGTCGTAGGTCAGGTCGATCCACTCGCCGCTCGTCGAGCCGTCGATGCCGGTCTCGCCCGGCTCGATCAGCTCGTTGGGCAGCGGCGTCCAGGTCGAGCCGTCGTTCGTCGACACCTCCGCGTAGAGGAAGTCGTAGTCCTCCTCGATCTCGTACTGGGCCTTCGCCGTGATGGCGGCGGTGCTGGCCCCGGTGAGGTCGAGGGTCCGGGTCAGGGTGCTGTTGAGGTCGTCGGCGCTGCCGCCCCACCACTCGTACTCACCCGCGAACGGGGTGTTGAACTCGGTGGAGACCTCCTGGTCGGGCAGGTTCACCACGATCGCCTGGGCCAGGCCGTCGGTGTCGCCGGCCGCACCCAGGGTGGCGTACGTGGTGCCGCTGTCCCACTCGACGGTGGAGTGGTTCAGCCAGCCCATGTACAGCTTGGACCACGGGTCGAAGTAGCCCGGCGTCGAGCCGATGTCCTGCTTGCCGTGGTTCAGCCACGAGCCGGACGCCATCGTGCTCCAGAAGCCGACGCCGTTGTCGCCGCCCCGGGTGTCGTACAGGTCCGGCAGGCCGAGGTCGTGGCCGTACTCGTGGGCGAAGACGCCCAGACCGCCGTTCTCCGGCTCCGTGGTGTAGTCCCGGATCCAGATACCGGTGTCACCGATCTGCACGCCACCGAGCTTGTTGAAGTCCGGCCCGGCGCTGCCCTGCAGGTCGGGGAAGGCGGCCCAGCGGTGCGACCAGATCGCGTCCGGGCCCTGGGCGCCGCCGCCGGCCTCCTCGCCCTCGCCGGCGTGTACCGCCTGGAAGTGGTCGACGTAGCCGTCGGGCTCGTTGAAGTCGCCGTCACCGTCGTAGTCGTACCGGTCCCAGACGTCGAACTGGGCCAGGTACTGCTGGATCTGCTCGGGGGTCTTGCCCGCGGCGACCTGCGACTCGTACCAGGAGGTCGCGGTGTCCTTGACGAAGTTCCAGTAGCCGTCCCGCTCCGGGATTTCGTTGCTGCCGTAGCGGGCCTCGTTGAACGGGACCTTCACCCAGTCGCTGACGTCGCCGCCGACCGAGTACCGGCCACCCGACTGCTTCAGGTAGAAGTCGGCCATCGACTCCTTGCCCTTGGCGTAGAACAGGTCGAGGTACGACTGGCGGTTGAAGTCCGGCTTCCAGATGGTGCTGTTGTCGTCAGTCGCGCCGCCGTCGTACACCCGGTCGGGCGCGGCGATCTGGTTGTGCAGCGGACCGTCGGTACCGCCGGTCCGCGGGTCCTTCTCGTTGCCGAACTCGACCAGGATCGTGAAGATCGGGTCCGTCTTCGGCGGTTGCTGGTACTCGACGAACCGGTCGGCCTTGATCTGGATGACCTTCGAACCGTTCCGGGTCTGCAGTTTGGCTTTACCGGAGAGAAGGGCGGCGATCGCCTCTCGCCGGGCCTGCTGGTGCTGGTCAGCGAGGGGGTCGGGCAGGTTGTCTGCGCGGTGGGCCGCACCCTGGGGTTCCCGGTCCACGGGAGCTGGCGCCGACGGAGCGGCATAGGCCGGCGCGCCGACCGCGCTCGCGGCCAACAGCGCGGCCGTGGCGCCCGCCAGACCCGCTGTGACTCGTCTCCTCAAAGGTCCTCCTCCTTTGTGGAAGTGTTACAGGACAGGCCAGCTCATGGCGGGCACTGTCATCAGGAAGCGTTCACCACCCTTGCAGATCCATCGGAGGCTGTCACGGGTCCGGAACTGCTCGTCCGGGTGATCCGATCTACGTCTAATCAGGGCGAAAGCGTTCTAACGGTCGCCTATTTTCGGGCATCTCAATATCACGATTCGGCCACGACCGGAACCTCGCTAGATCACTCCAGGTCCGCCGGTGTCCGCGACCCTGCAAGCCTCTGCCGGCCGGCCCTGGAACGACGATGGGCGGACCCGTGTCGGGTCCGCCCATCGCGCGTGATCGTGCGCTCAGTCCTCGCCGGTGTGCTCAGTCCTCGTCGGACTTGCCGGAACGCATCCCGGACGAGATCAGATCCATCACCGAGGAGTCCTGCAAGGTGGTGACGTCACCCAGGGAACGGTTCTCGGCTACGTCGCGTAGCAGCCGGCGCATAATCTTCCCGGACCGGGTCTTCGGCAGCTCCGGTACCAGCATGATCTGCCGGGGTTTGGCGATCGGGCCGAGCGTCTTCGAGACGTGCTCCCGCAACTCGGCGATGAGCGCCTCGCCCGCATTGCCCTCGGCGTCGACGGTGCCGCGCGGGATGGTGAAGGCGACGATCGCCTGCCCGGTGGTCGGGTCGGTCGCGCCGACCACCGCCGCCTCGGCGACCGACGGGTGCGAGACCAGCGCCGACTCCACCTCGGTGGTGGAGATGTTGTGCCCGGACACCAGCATCACGTCGTCGACCCGGCCGAGCAGCCACAGGTCGCCGTCGTCGTCCTTCTTCGCCCCGTCACCGGCGAAGTAGAGGCCCTCGAAGCGGGACCAGTAGGTGTCGATGAACCGCTGGTCGTCGCCCCAGATGGTGCGCAGCATCGCCGGCCACGGCTCGCGCAGCACCAGGAAGCCGCCACCGCCGTTCGGCACCGACTGGCCCCGGTCGTCCACCACGTCGGCGGTGATCCCCGGCAGCGGACGCATCGCGCTGCCCGGCTTGGCCGAGGTCACCCCGGGCAGCGGGGAGATCATGATGGCGCCGGTCTCGGTCTGCCACCAGGTGTCGACGACGGGGCACTCGCCGCGGCCGACGTTCTCCCGGTACCAGATCCACGCCTCCGGGTTGATCGGTTCGCCGACGCTGCCGATCAGGCGCAGCGAGGAGAGGTCGTGCCCCCGGGGAATGTCGTCGCCCCACTTCATCATCGTGCGGATCAGGGTGGGCGCGGTGTAGAGGATCGTCACCCTGTGCTTCTGCACCAGCTCCCAGAACCGGCCCTTGTGCGGGGTGTCCGGGGTGCCCTCGTACATGAGCTGGGTGGCACCGTTGGCCAGCGGGCCGTACACGATGTAGGAGTGCCCGGTCACCCAGCCGATGTCGGCGGTGCACCAGTAGACGTCGGTTTCGGGCTTCAGGTCGAAGACCGCGTGGTGGGTGTACGCGGTCTGCGCCAGATAGCCGCCGGAGGTGTGCAGGATGCCCTTCGGCTTCGCCGTCGTACCGCTGGTGTAGAGAATGAACAGCGGATGCTCGGCGTCGAACGCCTCGGCGGTGTGCTCGGTCGAGGCGGTCTCCACCGCCTCGTGCCACCAGAGGTCCTTGTCGTCGTTCCAGGCCACCTCCTGCCCGGTACGCCGGACCACCAGTACGCGCTCGATCGTCGGGCACTTGGCGACCGCCTCGTCGACGGTCGGCTTCAACGCCGACGGCTTGCCCCGGCGGAACCCGCCGTCGGCGGTGATCACGACCTTGGCGCTGGCATCCTGGATCCGGTTGGTCAGCGCGTCGGCGGAGAAACCGCCGAACACCACGCTGTGGGTGGCGCCGATCCGGGCGCAGGCGAGCATCGCGACCGCCGCCTCCGGGATCATCGGCAGGTAGATCGCCACCCGGTCACCGGCGGTGACCCCGAGGTCGGTGAGCGCGTTCGCCGCCTGGCTGGTCATGGCCAGCAGGTCGGCGTAGGTGATGGTGCGGTTGTCGCCGGGCTCGCCCTCCCAGTGGATGGCCACCCGGTCGCCGTGCCCGGCCGCGACGTGCCGGTCCAGGCAGTTGTAGGCGACGTTGAGCCGGCCGCCGACGAACCATTTCGCGAACGGTGGGTTGGACCAGTCGAGGACCTGGTCCCACTCCTTCGACCAGTCCAGCCGGCCCGCCTGGCGCGCCCAGAACGCCAACGGGTCCGCGGCGGCGGAGTCGTAGGTGTCCGCGGTGACGTTGGCGGCGGCGGCAAGGTCGGCCGGCGGCGGGAACTGCCGGGTCTCCTGCAACAGGTTTGCCAGAGTCTCGCTCATGGTGGTGGCTCCTCAGGCGTCGCGTCAGGGTCGTTCGGTAGGAGGTTAATCGGGCCTGGTAGCCGGGGCGAGGGGTGTGCACCACTCGCGCCACCCGACGCGCCGAATGGCCGCGCTACGGCGCTCGCCGGTCGGGTTCGGGTGCTCGGCGCCGGCCCGCCGGGCCGGCAACTACGGTGACAGCATGGCCGCCGACCCGCTCGCCCCGCTGCTGGACCTCGCCGACGTCGCGCCCGCCGTCGACCGGGCGCGCGAGCGGGTCGACCAGGCGTTGCGGCATCGCGCGTTGCGCCGGCACGGCGGCCAGGTCGCGGCCGAGGTCAGCCTCAGGTCCGCGGTGGCCAGCTCCGCCCTGGAGGGGTACGCCCACGAGCGCGAAGCGGTCCGCGCCGGCACCGTGACCGACCCGGTGCTGCAGGGAGCCCTCCGGGTCGCCGGGGCGCTGCCCGGGCTGGCCGACCTGTGGCCGAAGGCCCCCCGTCAGGTGCTCGCCCGGCTGCACACCCTGGCCGCCCGAGGGACGGTGCCGGAGGAGACACTCGGCCGGCCGGCCCCGGAGCCGGGGCCCGCCGTGGCCTCGCCTGCCGTGCCGCACGCACTCGGCGTCCGGCTGGACGGGTTGGCCGGACTGGTCGCCCGTGGGACGTCGGTGTCGCCGATGGTGCTGGCTGCCGTCGTACACGGGGAGTTGCTGGCGCTGCGGCCCTTCGCCGGACCGTTCGGGGTGGTTGCCCGGGCCGCCGCCCGGCTTACCCTCATCTCCACCGGATTCGACCCGCGCGGCCTGGTCGCGGTCGACCTCGGTCACGCGGAGCGCGAACCGGAGTATGTGGGCGCGGCCGGCGCCTTCGCCACCGGTACGCCGGACGGGCTCCGATCGTGGCTGCGGCACTATGCGACGGCGGTGGAGGTCGGCGCGGAGCGGCTGGCCGAGATCGGCGACGAGGTACTGGCGTAAGGAAGGGCCCTTTCCTATCGCATTCTGTAGATGAAGGGGCCCTTCTTGACACCTTTCAGGCGGTGGTGGCGCGGGTCCGGCGGTGCCGGCCGTACCAGGCGATGCCGATGGCGACCCCGACGCCGACCCCGATGGCCGCCGCCGCCACCGGCACGGCGGGACGCTCCCGGAGCCGGCGACCGAGCGGAATGGGGTGCCGGAACTCCAGCACCGGCCAGCCGTTCTCCACGGCGAGCTTGCGCAGCGCCCGGTCCGGGTTCACCACGCTCGGATGCCCGACACACTCCAGCAGCGGCCGGTCGCTGACCGAGTCGGAGTAGGCGTACGAGGCGGAGAGGTCGTAGCCACGCTTAGTGGCCAGCTCGCTGACCGCGTCGACCTTGCTGGGGCCGGCGGCGTAGAACTCCACCTCGCCGCTGTACCGTCCGTCCACCACCGTCATCCGGGTGGCGATCACGTCGGCGACACCGAGCAGTTCACCAATCGGCCGGACCATCTCCTCGCCGGAGGCGGAGACGAGTACGACGTCCCGGCCGGCCGCCTGGTGCTCCTCGATCAGGGCGGCCGCCTCGGCGTACACGTAGGGGTTGATCAGCTCGTGCAGCGTCTCGGCGACGATCTGCCGGACCTGCTCCACCCGCCAGCCCTTGCACAGGGCCGCCAGATAGTCGCGGGTACGCGCCATCGTCTGCTCGTCGGTGCCGCCCAGCCGGAACATGAGCTGGGCGTACGCGGACTTGACCACGTCACGGCGTGTGATCAGCCCGTCCCGGTAGAACGGCCGACCGAACGCCAACGCGCTCGACTTGGCGATGACGGTCTTGTCCAGATCGAAGAAAGCGGCGCTTCGGCCCACGGCGCGAAAGTCTAGCTGGATGGTCTATGGTCAGCGGGTGCGCGGGGTCACCTTTGGTGCCTGACGACCGGTTCCCCCCTGATCGGCCGATCAGTCCCAGGGTGATCACGGTCACAGCGCCGGAGCTGACTTTCGCAGGGAGTGGAAGTTAACGCCACTCGACGTATACGGGTCGACTCAGGCATGCTTGTAGTTACGACGAACTTTCATATCCTCTGTGCGCGGCAGACCTCGGCGGTCGCACCCCCCGTGACCGCCGGGCGGGTTCGGCTCGACCCCCCCGGAGCCGAACCCCAGACGACCCCCGTCTCCCCCCGACGGGGGTCGTCGCTTGTCCGGGTGAAGCGCATTCACGCTGGTCATGCCGCCTTGTTCGCGGGTCTGTCGGGCTGCTTCGGAGGCTCCGGAGGATTCGGACGCTCGAAAGGCAGCGAGTCGTCAGCGAAGGTCCGGCGGACCCGGTCGGCGTAGTCGTCCGGGGTGTGGGTGTATCGGTTGAGCGGGGTCGACGCCTGCTCATGGCCCATCACCCGCGCCTATAGCGTTCTGCGCCACATGAGCCACCGCAGCCCGCTCGGTGGTGAACTCTGCGGACAGGGTTACCCCATTGTTATCCGACCAGTTTGCCTGCCACCGCTGCCGCCCAAGGTTGACGAGGAGTTCGCCGAACGGACGGACGGAGGCACTGCGATGATCCGGCCGAGCAGCCCGGCCCGGATCAGCGAGGGCAGCCAGACCCGGCGCCGGAAGTCCGACCGCCGTAGCGGGCCGCCGTCCCTGGTCTTCTCAGCTACGTCAGGTCACTTTTCCCCAACAGGGGTCGTCGCCTTACCCGGTGAAGGTGTTCGCGCTGGTCCGAGCGGTCCCGGGACTCGTCGGCGTCGCGTTCAGTCGTTGTCCAGTCGCGCTTGGCAGCGTTACCCCACAACGGGTGCCGCATTGACGGGCTTGAGCTTGTCGCGGCCACAGAGGAGGGAGTCCTGGCGTGAGACCGAGATTGTCACGCGGCATCAGCGTACTGCTGCTAACGGCAGCAATGACCCTGTCCGGTACGGCCGCGCCCGTGCGAGCGACCAGCGTCGATTCAATCAAGAAGCTCGGCGACATCGCTTTCCACCTGTTCCTGGAGGCTCGCGGTGGGAACCTGACCGAGCAGCAGATCATCCAGGCGCTACAGCAGTTTGTCACGGCGGTCAGCGAGGCCGAGAACGCGATCATGACGCATCTGGACGCGGTCGCCGCGGCGCCGTGGGTCGGCGCAGCCCGGCACGCGATCCTGGAGGTCCCTACCCTGCCCGAACTCGGCGAGGACCCCTTGCAGGACTATGCGCTTGAGGTCGCGCTGCACGCGCGCCAGGCCAGGAGCGTCTTTGCCGCCGTCAGTTCGGACGCCGAAGCGGACCACCTGGGCTTCGCCATCTCCTCGCTCTACGCGGTCGGGCTCCAGGCGCGGGTCGCGGCCGGGCTTCCCACCACCACGTACCTCCCGGACTACCGGGCGGCGATGCAGGCGATCGTCAACCGGCTGGAGCCGAGCTGTGTCCCGAGCGAGGGCGACATGGACTGGCACCCGTCGATCTACCACGTGGTGTACACGTGCTCGACGCCGCACGGTCGCCGGACCTTCCAGGACTACCAGGTCGATGGATGGTGGCGGGAAGGACCGTGGACCGAGCCGGCGCTCAAGAACGCTGCCGGAGCCGGCACCAGCTGGGTGGTGGCCAGGGACACCCTGCAACGGATGACCGAGGAGGGGATCTGACGGCGAGGTGTGGCGGGGGTCCACCCCGAGCTGTTCACCGGACCGGGTCGCGACGACGGCGGGACCGGTAGTCGCGGTGATCGGACCGGATCGTAGGAGTGATCGAAGGGTACGGCGGGCTATCCGAAGTCGGCGGCGGTTATTCCGTCAGGGTGCCCCGGTGGCCACTGGACCAGCTCGATGCGGTACCCGTCGGGGTCGGTCAGCCACGAGGTCTGCGGCCCGTACGGGCCCGCGGGTTGTTCCACCGGGCCGGGCCAGAGACCGGCCCTGACCAGCCTGTCGACGGTACCGGGCAGATCGTCGACCTGCACGACGAGATGGCTGAACCCGCTGCCGACGTCCACCGGCCCGTCGTCCGGTCGGTGCACCAGTTCGAGGGTGACGACCTCTTCGTCCGGGAACTTGAGGACCGTCAGACTCGCGCCGCCGCCGAGGTCGATCCGACCGACCTGGGTGTACCCGAGCGCGGTGTAGAAGTGAAGCGAGGCGGCGAGGTCCGATACGCGGTACGCCGTGTGGAGGGTCTTCACCAGGCAACCTTACGAGGATCGGGCCACCACGGCTCGACGAGCGCCCGTACCCGTTGATTGAAGGCTCAGCATCAGTCTCCTCCTGCCGGCACTACTCGTGATGCAGCGCGCGGGCCAGGGTCGCCGCGGCCTGTGCGGTGACCGCCTGCGCGGCCTGGGTGCTGGCCAGTGAGTCCAGCATCGCCACGTCGTGGATGCTGCCCTGATAGCGCACCTGGGTCACCGGCACGCCCGCCTGGCGCAGCTTCGTCGCGTACGCCTCGGCCTCGTCGCGCAGTACGTCCGCCTCGTTGGTGGTGATCAGGGTAGGCGGCATGCCTCGGAGCTGCTCCGGGCTGGCCCGCAGCGGGGACGCCATCGGATCGGACCGCTCGGCGCGGTCCGGCAGGTACTGGTCCCAGAACCACATCATCTGCTGCCGCGACAGGTAGTAGCCGGTGCCGAACTCCTGGTAGGACGCGGTGTCGAAATCGGCGTCGGTCACCGGATACAGCAGCACCTGTCGGGCGAAACAGGGCCCGTCGCGTTTCGTGGCGAGCATCGTCACCACCGTTGCCAGGTTGCCGCCGACCGAGTCGCCGGCGATGGCGATCCGGCTGGGGTCCAGACCGTAGTCGTCGCCCTGGCTGGCCAGCCACTGCGCGACCGCGTAGCACTCCTCGATCGCGGCCGGATACCGCGCCTCCGGCGACCGGCTGTACTCCGGGAAGACGATCGCCGAGTTGGACTGCACCGCAAGTTCGCGGATCAGCCGGTCGTGGGTGAGGGAGTCGCCGTAGACCCAGCCCGCGCCGTGGATGTAGAGCACCGCCGGCAGCAGGCCGCCGACCCCGCGCGGTCGCATCATCTCCTGGAGGGCGGAGCGGAGACTGGCGCCCAGCCCTCCGCCCGCGCCGCCGAATCGACCGGCACCCCGGGGCTTGACGATCCGGACCGGTACCTGCCCGGTGGGGCCGCCGGGCACCATGATGTCCTCGATGTCCACCTCTGGGCAGGGAACGCCGCCCGACTGCATCTCGATCAGCTTCGCCCGCCCCTGCTCCGGGGCGAGCTGGAACGGAAACGGCGGATTCGCCGTCATCCGGACCACCTCTGCCGCGGCCGGTTCCAGCACCACCGAGGTCATGCTCACGGACTGCGCCATGACGGCTTCCTCCCCCGATTTTCCCGGCGGCGTCGCACGATGGCGAGCCGCCCGGTCCGGGTACCCCCGCCGGTCCCGAATATGGCGGGTCGACGGGCTGCACCCGGAGAGCCTGGGCCGGCTCGACGGCGTCCGCCCTGCTCGGCGACCGTCCGCCGCGGATTGGACATACCAGATCCACTGACCGCCAACGGCGTTATCCACAACCGGCCCGGTTATCCACAGCGCGGATTTCGGGCGCCCCGGGCGTCGGTTCGGGACGCCAGGGTGTGGCGGTAACCGGACCGCCCGTAGGAGTCGGGATCCCACCTCTGGAGGACATGATGCCACCGCGTACCCAGGTCCGCCCCGGACCGCGTCTGCCCCTGGTCGTGACCTCGGACAACGAGCTACTCGACGAGTTGCTGCGGCTCGCGGCCGCCGCTGGCGGCGAGGTCGAGGTGGCCGCCGATCCGGCGGCGGCCCGGTCCCGGTGGGCCGCCGCGCCGATGGTCGTGGTCGGCACCGATCAGGCGCAGGCCTGCCTGCGGGCGAGGATGCCCCGCCGACCCCGGGTGGTCCTGGTCGGCCGGTCCGGGGAGGGGGACGGCGGCTGGCAGGTGGCCGAGTTGCTCGGCGCCGAGCACGTCGCCGTGCTGCCGGCGGCCGAGCCCTGGCTGGTCGACCGGTTCGGCGAGTGCGTCACCGGCCGGGCTGCGGTCGGTGGCCCGGCCCGGATCGTCGCCGTGATCGGTGGGCGCGGTGGGGCTGGCGCGAGCGTACTGGCCGGTGGGCTCGCCATCACGGCGGCCCGGTGTGGTCTGCGTACGCTGCTGGTCGACGCCGACCCGCTCGGCGGCGGTCTCGACCTGGTGCTCGGCTGGGAGCAGTTGGAGGGCCTGCGCTGGCCCGCGCTCACCGAAGCGGACGGTCGGGTCGACGCGCCCGCGCTGGTCCGGGCGCTGCCGAGCCGGGGCGACCTGGTGATGCTCTCCTGGGATCGCGGCGACCTGCTGGCGTTGCCGGTGGAGGCGATGGCGGCCACCATGGACGCCGGTCGCCGGGGCCGGGACATCGTCGTCGTCGACCTGCCCCGGCAGCTCGATGATGCGGCGGTGACCGCACTCCAGTCGGCCGATCAGGCGTTCGTACTCGTCCCTGCCGAGTTGCGGGCCACCGCGGCGGCGGCCCGGGTGGTCGCGGCCGCCGGTCTGCACTGCGCCAATCTCTCGATCATCGTGCGCGGCCCGGCCCCGGGCCGGCTCAAGGCCCGCGAGGTCGCCCGGGCGCTGGACCTGCCACTGGTCGGGACGCTGCGACCGGAGCCGGGACTCTGCCGCAACCTGGAACGCGGCGAGGCACCGGCCGCTGCCGGGCGAGGCCCGCTGGCGGCGCTCTGCCAGCGCATCATCACCGACCTCACCGGTGCGGCCGGCGTTCCGGCCGAGGCGCGATGAAGGCCCCGAGCCAGACCACCCGGGCATCCACGACACGGTTGGTCGTCGTCCGTCCTCACGGGTCCGGGGCTCGGGTCGCTCGCACCGGGGCGGTGCGGCCATGAGTCATGATCTCGCCGCCCGGGTCCGGCGCCGGTTCGCCACCGAGGGGACGACGGTGACTCCGGCCGCCGTCGTGGCGGCGGTACGTGCCGAGCCCGACGCCGCCGTCCTCGGCGACACCACCGTGCTGCGAATGGCCACCCGGGTTCATCACGACCTGGTCGGTGCCGGCCCACTGACGCCACTGCTCGCCGACGACCGGGTCACCGACGTGCTGGTGAACGGCACCGAGGTCTGGGTCGACCGGGGCAGTGGGCTGTCCCCGGTGTCGGTACCGCTCGGTGGCCCCGACGAGGTACGCCGGCTCGCCCAGCGGCTCGCCGCAGCCTGCGGTCGACGGCTGGACGAGGGCAGCCCGTACGTCGACGCGCGGCTGCCGGACGGCACCCGGCTGCACGCCGTACTGCCGCCGGTGGCGACCAGCGGGCCGTACCTGTCGTTGCGTACCTTCCGCCAACGTCCGTTCACCCTCGACGACCTGGTACGCCACGGTGCCCTGCCGCACGCCGCCGCCACGCTGCTCGCGGCGGTGGTCGCCGCCCGGCTCGCCTACCTGGTGGTCGGCGGGACCGGGTCGGGCAAGACGACCCTGCTGAACACGCTGCTCGGTTTGGTGCCACCGACCGAACGGATCGTGCTGGTCGAGGACGCGGCGGAGCTGCGACCGGTGCATCCGCACGTGGTCGGCCTGCAGGCCCGAACCTCCAACGTGGAGGGTGCCGGTTCGGTCGGGCTGAGCGACCTGGTGCGCCAGGCGCTGCGGATGCGCCCCGACCGGCTGGTGGTCGGCGAGTGCCGGGGCGCCGAGGTGGTGGACCTGCTCTCCGCGCTGAACACCGGGCACGACGGCGGGGCGGGCACGCTGCATGCCAACGCACCGGCCGACGTGCCGGCCCGACTGGAGGCACTGGGGCTGCTCGGCGGGCTGCCCCGGTCGGCCCTGCACGCCCAGGTGGCCGCCGCGCTCCAGGTACTGCTCCAGGTCCGCCGCGCTTCGACCGGGCGGGTGCTGGAGGCGGTCTGCCTGCTGTTGCCGGCAGGCCCGGAGCGCCTGGTCACGGTCGTACCGGCCTGGCGAAGGGAGCGGGGTCCCGGTCCGGCCGCTCCGGCCCTGGCCGCGCTGCTCGCCGAGCGGGGAGTGCCGGTGCCGCCGCTGCTGGACGACGGGTCCCGGTCCTGGCCGCAGCCGTCGGCAGGCCGACGGGAGATCACCCGGGGTACGCCGTGACCACCTGGTGGCTGGCCGCCGCCTGTCTGATCGGCGCGGCGATCCTGGTCGGCTGGCCGGCCGGCACTGCTCGGGCGCGGCGCCGGGCGGTGATCGGACGACGGCACGCCATACGGACCGCTGGGCGGGCCGACCCGGGTGACGGGCCGGCGGGATTGCCGGTCTCCTGGTCGATTGCCCTGGACCGGCTACTGGCCTCGGTACCGCCATGGCGGGCCGTGCTCGTCGGTGCCGTGCTGGGTGGCGTCGGGGGCGCCTTCGCCGGTGGTCCGGTCGCGGCGCTCGCTGTCGCCGCCTACACCGGAATCGCGATACGTGCCCTGTTGCGCCGCCGGGTCGGCCGGTCGGCCGAGCGGGCGCACCGTCGCCAACTCGACGCGCTCTGCGGACTCGCCGCCGACCTGCGAGCCGGGCTGCCACCGTCGACCGCCATGCCGTGGCAGGTCATGCCCTCGGCTGTCATGCCGTCGACCGCCACGCCGTCGGGCGTCATGCCAGCGGCCGACGGGTCGGACCGGCTGGCCGGTCTCGCCCGAGCGGCGGTACGCCTCGCCGAGCAGACCGGCGCACCCCTGGCCGACCTGTTGGAGCGGATCGAGGCCGACGCGCGGGCGATGGACCGAGGGCTGGCCGCCGCCGAAGCACAGGCGGCCGGCGCGCGTGCCACCGCCTGGTTGCTGGCGGGTTTGCCGGCCGGCGGCATCGCCCTGGGCTACGGCATCGGGGTCGACCCGATGGCGATTCTGTTGCACACCCCGATCGGCGCGGCCTGCGCGGTCGGCGCCATCGTTCTGCAACTTGCCGGCCTGGCCTGGGCGAGTCGGCTCAGCGGTGCCGGCCACACCGACCGGGCCGGGTCCGTCGTGACCTCGGGGCGCTGACGGCGGTGCGGATCCTGGTGCCGGGAGTTCTGACCGGTCTCGCCCTCTTGCTGGCGCTGGTCCGGGTGCCCGCCCGCCGGTCGTCCCGACGACGGCTTGCCGCACTCGGCCCCGCCGCCGTCGGACTGTCCACCCGAGCCACCCGAGCAGCGGGGCGGGGCCTGCCGAGGTCGGACCGGGGCCGGCCCGGCTGGTCGGGCCGGATCGATTTCGTCCGGCTGGCTGCCGGGTTGGCCGGACTGGCGTCCGGCGTGCTGCTCGGCGGTGTGCTCGGCGTCCTGGTCGGGGTGACGGCGGCGGTCGGTCTCGACCGGTTGCTCCGCCGGCTCGAACCAGCGGCCGTACGACGGCGTCGGCTGCGCGAGTCGGCCGATCTTCCGCTCGCCGCCGACCTGCTCGCGGCGGCACTGCGGGCCGGCGCACCGGTCGACCGGGCGGTCTGTGCGGTCGCGGAGGCACTCGGCGGTCCGCTGGGCGAGCGCCTCACCGAGGTCGGCCGGACCCTCCGGTTCGGCGGCACGTCCGACGAGGCGTGGTCGTGTCTCGGGCCGGTGCCGGGCGCGGAACGGCTGACGTCGGCGGCGGTCCGCTCCGCGGCGAGCGGGGCCGCGCTGGCCGGGGCGTTGACCCGACTCGCCGACGACCTGCGGGCCGACCGGGTGACCGATGCCGAGGCGGCGGCCCGGCGGGCCGGCGTGTTGATCGTGTTGCCGCTCGGCCTGTGTTTCCTGCCCGCCTTCATTCTCGCCGGCCTCGTGCCGGTGATCGTCGCCGTGCTCGGCGACGTGCTGTGACCGATTCGAGAAGGGAACTGAATCAATGCTGCGCAAGTTGATCGCCCGGCTCCGCGGCGACGCCGGGATGAACACCGCCGAGTACGCCGTCGGCACCCTCGCCGCCGTCGCCTTCGCCGGAATCCTGCTGAAGGTACTCACCTCCGGTCGAGTGCAGGCCGCGCTGGCGAGCGTGATCGACCGGGCTCTGTCGTGATCCGGTGCCGGCCGGGCGACCGCGACCGGGGCTCGTTCACCGCCGAGTTGGCGGCCGGCCTGCCGGCGCTGCTGCTTCTGCTGCTCGCCGGGCTCGCCGCCGTAAATGCGGTGATCACGAAGGGACAGTGCGTGGACGCGGCGCGGGAGGCGGCCCTGGCTGCCTCCCGCGGTGCCCCGGGAGTACCGGCCGGTGCCCGCGCCGCACCGCCGGGCGCGGTGGTGTCGGTCTCGGTGGACGGTGACCGGGTGGTGGCCACCGTACGGGCACCGGTGCGGTCGCTCGGGGCGCGGTTGCCCCGGTTGACGGTGAGCGCGGTTGCGGTGGCAGCGGTCGAACCGGGTGCACCGGAGCCGTCGACATGACGCCCGATCGCATGGCCCTCGATCGCATGACACCTGACTGCATCGCGCTCGACCGCACGGCCCTCGACCGCATGACGCCCGACCGCACCGCGACCCGGCTCTGCGACGCGACCCGGGCGTGCGACGAGACACCGCGGCACCGCGCCCCGGCGGGTAAGGCCGGCGGGACCTCGCCCCCGCGCGGCGGCGGATCCGAGCGGGGCAGCGCCACCGTGTGGCTGCTCGTCGCGGGCCTGGTACTGGTGGTGTTCAGCCTCGGTGCGGCGGCGATCGCCGCCGCCCGGGTGGCTCGGCATCAGGCCCGGGTCGCGGCGGACCTGGGAGCCCTCGCCGGTGCCGCCCACGCGCTGGACGGACCAGAGCGGGCCTGTTCGCGGGCGGCGGTCATCGCCGCCGCCAACAGCGCCCGGATCACCGGCTGCACGCTCGACGGATTCGATCTCCAGCTCACCGCCGAGGTGACGGTCGAGCCGCTGCCGGGGATGACCAGGGTTGCCCGAGCGACAGCCCGGGCCGGCCCGGTGCGTGGCGAGGCAGGCCAGCCCGGCGGGTATCTCGGCGAGCAACCGGGCCCGGGCGCCGCACGTGCTCGATCACCTCGATCGACTCGGCTGCCGCTGGTGGAGGATCCCTCCGGCACCGCCCTACCGGGTGGCCGGTGGAGTGGGCGGTGGCAGGAGTTGCACGGTGGGGCTGCGGCTGGAGTTCCACGATGCGTCGTACGCGACGACGTAGATCGTCTCGTAGCCGCCCCGCGGCGTGATCACGGCGGTGTTGGTGCTGACCTTCGCCTCGACCCTGATCTCGTCTATGGCGAACACGTGGTAGACGTGGTATTCGATCACTTCGATGTCGTCCGTCGCCGGTTCCCAGCTGACCAGGTATCCGCCCTGGGTGACAGCGGTGACCACGGGAGCGCCCGGCGGGCTGGGCGGGACGGTGTTGTCACCACTGCGCGGGAAGGACGGCGGCTGCGGGACGGACGCGCGGGCGGAGAACCCCGACATGTTGCCGGCCGCGTCCCGGGCGGTGAGCGAGAAGTGGGTCCACGCCGCGGTCGGCGAGAGCTGAAGGGTCAGCGGAGCGTTGTCCGGGACGATCCGGGCCAGGTACTGCGAGTAGAACTGGTCGCCCTGGTAGACGTAGTACTGCGCCACGCCGACGTTGTCGGTCGACGCCGGCCAGGTGATGGTGACCGCGCCGGGTACGACCGACAGCACCTGCGGCTGACCGGGTGCGCTCGGCGGCTGGATGTCCGGCGCCGACGGCTCCACCAGGACGTCGTCGAACCAGCCGGTGGCGTAGCTGGTGGTCAGCCCGATCCGGCCCTGGGCGAACTCGCCGTCGGTGGCGGTGACCGAGGCGGACCCGAGCTGTCCGACCAGCCGGTCACCCCGGAGGGCGAGCCGCAGCGTCTGCCAGCCGCCGATCGCCGCGGTCACCGGTGCGGAGGCGAGCACGGTGCCCCGACCGGCGACGAGTTTGCCCAGTTCGAGCTGGCTGTTCCCGCGCAGGTTCAGGTAGTAGTGGCTGCTGCTGGACTGGACCCGGGCGAGCAGCCCGATCGAGGAGCGGGCGCTGCCCAGCGTGGTCGGCCTCACCTGCACGCTGACGGTGTAGTCGGTCCAGCCGGGATCACCGACCCGGGCGCCGGCGGCGGCGCTGCCGGAACGCTGCCGGAACGCCAGCGTGGTGTCGTCGCCGCCGACCGACCACCGCCCGCCGAGCGTCGACCAGCCGGCGGCGTCGCCATCCTCGAAGTCGTCCTCGAACAAGGGGGCCACCGCCGTCGTTCCGGTGTCCGTCCGGCCCGGCCGGGTGGTGTGGTCGGCCACGGCCAGATCTCCGCCGCCGGCCGCAGTCGTGACCACGCCGGCATCATCGGTGGCCACGCCGGCATCGTCGGTGGCCACGCCGGCGACAGGCGAGGACAGGACGGCCACCAGGGCGGCGGTGGTGGCCAGTGCCAGACCGGCGGCGACCGGCGCGAACGGCCGGCGGCCGGGCCGGCGGCGACCGGCAACGGTGCTGACGAGGACGGACACGGCGGCGACCTGCCCTTCGGAACGGGACCGGCCGGCCTCACAGCCGAGGCGACGCAGGCCGGTGAATGCGGAGCAAGACGGAGCAAGACCGGGCGTGGACCGGCCGACGAGATCGGCCGTGATTACTGAACCTTTTTCAGCCTGAACCGCGCGGCGCTCACACACCGCGTCCGACCTTGCGCTCCGACGGACCGCAGGGGAGGTTGAAAAAGGTTCACTGAGTGTGATGGGACTCAACCCTATGTGCAGTGATTCGTATTCGTCAATGTAATCACGAGGGGCGCGGCTTCGCCCGAACGTGATCGGTCGGCACTCCTGGGACATTTACCGGGGTGGCGGGCCGGGCAACGAGTGGCGGGGCGGGCACGCGAGCGGCGGGGGCGGGCACCAGCGGCGGGCCCGGCACGCGGATGGTGCGGCGGGATGGCTCAGCGGATGCTGCCCTCGGTGGCCCGGCGCACCACCCAACTGTTCAGCACCTGATGGATGCTGTGCAGCATCTGGTGGATCTGGTCCAGGCGTTCTGCCTGGGCCAGTGCCGCGTACGCCTGTGAGAGCGCGATCTGCTGGTCGACGGTCAGATGTGCCTGGTCGATGGTGTACAGCAGTTCGACGGTCTCGGCGATGGTGTCGGCCACGACGTCCTCCTCAGGCGGATCCGTGGAAGCGCTCCCAGCGTAACTTAACCGGATCCACATAGATCCATGCATGCGAATACCGACTATCCGCGATCAGGTCGCGTCGGGCTCGGCCGTAGCCAGCCTGGCCAGGTTGGACAACACCACGTCGAGGACCCGGACCGCCTCCGACTTGGCCAGCGGGTTGTTGCCGTTGCCGCACTTCGGGGACTGCACGCAGGAGGGGCAGCCGGTCTCGCAGCCGCACTCGGCGATCGCGTCCCGGGTCGCGGTCAGCCACTCCGACGCCGCCCGGTACGCCCGCTCGGCGAAGCCCGCGCCGCCCGGGTGCCCGTCGTAGACGAAGACCGTCGGCGCCTCGGTGTCCGGGTGGTTGGCGGTGGAGAGCCCGCCGATGTCCCAGCGGTCGCAGGTGGCGACCAGCGGCAGCAGCCCGATCGCGGCGTGCTCTGCCGCGTGCAGCGCCCCCGGCACCTCGGCCGCATCCACCCCGGCCGCCGCCAGCGACTCGGGCGAGACCGTGAACCAGACCGCGACCGTACGCAGCTCCCGGGCGGGCAGGTCCAGCGGCAGGGTGGCGAGCACCTCACCGGAGGCGAGCCGGCGGCGCTGGTACGACACCACCTGGCTGGTCACGTCGACCTCGCCGAGGAACATCCCGACCGGCCCGGCGTCCAGATAGGAGCGGACCGAGGCGACGGAGAGCGACGTGACGTCCCGGGGGTGGGTGGACCAGTCCGGCTCCTCGGCGTGCACCAGTGCGCACCCGTCGTCGAGATCGAGGGCGTCGACCACGTACGACACGCCCTGGTGCAGGTAGACCGCGCCGGGGTGGACCTGGAAGTGTGCCGATGCCGGGTCGACGGTGCCGAGCAGCCGGCCGGTCGACGACTCGACCACGTCCACCGGGGTGCCGCCGGTGCCGCGCAGGTCCACCTCCGGCCGTCCGGCGTGCCGCCAGTACCAGCCGGTCGGGCGGTGCCGCAGCGCGCCGGCGGCGACCAGCGCCTCGACCGCCTCCTTCGCCCCGGCGCCGAAGAGTTCCAGGTCGGCCGGGGTCAGCGGGGACTCGGCCGCCGCGCAGGCCAGCTGTGGCCCGAGCACGTACGGGTTGGCCGGGTCGAGCACGGTCGCCTCGACCGGCCGGCCGAACAGCGCCTGCGGATGGTGCACCAGATAGGTGTCCAGCGGGTCGTCCCGGGCCACCAGTACCGCCAGCGCCTCCCCGCCGGAGCGCCCGGCCCGGCCGGCCTGCTGCCAGAGCGAGGCCCGGGTGCCGGGGTAGCCGCAGATCAGCACCGCGTCCAGGCCGACCAGATCGACGCCGAGCTCCAGTGCACTGGTCGAGGCGAGTCCGAGCAGCTCGCCGCCGAGCAGCGCCTGCTCCAGCGAGCGGCGCTCCTCGCGCAGGTAGCCGGAGCGGTAGGCGGCGACCCGGGCCCCGAGCCCGGGCACCGCCTCGTCCAGCCTGCGCCGGGCGGTGGTGGCGATCACCTCGGCCCCGCGCCGGGACCGGACGAAGGCCAGCGTCCGCACCCCGGCCGCGACCGTGTCGCTGAGCAGGTCGGCGGTCTCCCGCAGCGCGGAGCGGCGTACCGGGGCGGCGTCGAACCCGCCGCCCGGCGCAGCCGCCCCGGCGCGGTCGGCCGGGTCCGGGACGTCCGACGGCGAGGACGGCGGCAGCGGCGGCGGCTCCCAGAGCGCGAAGGTCAACCCGCCGCGCGGCGCGGTGTCCTCGGTGACGGCGGTGACCGGCAGCCCGGTCAGCCGCTCGGCCGCCGCGGCCGGGTCGCCGGAGGTCGCCGAGGCCAGCACGAAGACCGGTCCGTCCGGCGCCGGCCGGGGACCGCCGGTCCCGCCCCGCTGCCCCGGCACCGATCCGGAGGTACCCGGATAGCGCGCGGCCTGTCGTCGCAGCCGGCGCAGGACGTGCGCCACGTGCGAGCCGAAGACGCCCCGGTAGGTGTGGCACTCGTCGACCACCACGAACGCCAGCCGGCGCAGGAAGGTGGACCACCTCGCGTGTCCGGGGAGGATGCCGTGGTGCAGCATGTCCGGGTTGGTCAGCACGAACCGGGAGTGCGCCCGGATCCAGTCCCGCTCGCCGCGCGGGGTGTCGCCGTCGTAACACGCCGGGCGTACCCCATCCAGGTCGAGCGCGGCGACGGCCCGGAGCTGGTCGGCGGCGAGCGCCTTGGTCGGCGCCAGGTAGAGCACGGTGGCCCGGGGGTCGGTGAGCAGGGTGGCCAGCGCCGGAAGCTGGTACGCGAGCGACTTTCCCGACGCGGTGCCGGTGGCGACCACCACGTGCCGGCCGGCGTGCGCGTGCCCGGCGGCCTCGGCCTGGTGCCGCCACGGCGCGACCACGCCCTGTCCGGCGAGGACGGCGCGCAGTTCCGCCGGCACCCACTCCGGCCAGTCGACCGCGGTACCCGGGCGGGCCGGTATCCGCTCGACGTGGGTGACCGGGTTGCCGGCCCCGCCGCCCGGTGTGCGGGCGCGCAGCATGGCCAGCAGCTCACCCGCGCCGAAACGACCGGCCGGGCGGGAGTCCCCGCCCCCGGTACCGGCCGATACTGTTGCGGGATACGTCACGCCCTGCACTCTCGCACTCTCGTACGTGCGTCGGAAGGCCGGGTGGGGTCGGTCCGCCCTCGCTGCGTGGGCCGCCCCTCGATGGTTAGATGCCCAGGAGCGTTCCTGGCCGGTCAGAGGAGGACTGATGGATCTGTCGCTGACGACCCGCACCATCGGTGAGTACACGGTGTTGGAGGTCGGCGGCGAGGTCGACGTCTACACCGCCCCGCGGCTGCGCGAACGACTGGTCGAGCTGATCGACGGCGGGGCCCGGGCGATCGTCGTCGACCTGGGTCGGGTGGACTTCCTCGACTCGACCGGCCTCGGCGTGCTGGTGGGGGCGCTCAAGCGGCTGCGTCCCGTCGGCGGGACGTTCGGGCTGATCTGCGACAAGGAGCCGCTGCTCAAGATTTTCCGGATCACCGCCCTGGACCAGGTGTTCCCGATCTATCCGACGCTGGACGCCGCCACGCCGGCCGACTCCTCCGGTGCCGATGCCTGATGTCGACGCGCCGATGCCCGATCTCGACGGTCGACTCGTGATGTCGAGGGTCAGGCTCTCCTTCACCCCGGCCCCGGTCCACGTCCGCACCGCCCGGTTGGTCGGGGTCGCGGTGGCCCGCCGGGCCGGCGTGCCCGAGGAACTGCTCGACGAGGTACGGCTGGCGATCGGTGAGGCCTGCGCCCGCGCCGTCGCCCTGCACCGCCAGTACGGGCTGGGCGAGCTGGTGCAGGTCGAGATGTCGGACGGTCCGGCGTACACGGTCCGGGTGATCGACCGGGCGCCGATCGAGGCCGGGTTGGGATTGGCCGCGCTGCCTCCGGACGAGCTGGCCGACGAGTCGTTGACCGACGAGGCCCTGACGGTCGGTGTCGGGTTTGCCCTGCTCGCGGGCTTTGTCGAGGACCTCCAGGTGCGTCCGGTGGACGAGGGCGTCGGCACCGAGGTCCGGATGGTCTGGCCGCTCGGGCGGTAGTCCGGTCGCTGGTCGGCCTCCGGTCACCGTCCCGACGGCTTCCCCGGCGGCGGTCGGCACCGAGCATTACCAGAACCCCGTGGGCAACACAACGACGAAGATCATCGCGACCAGGCAGGTCCTCTGTGTGACCTCCAACACCACGGACCGCTAGAGTACCCGGGGTTATCCGCAAGTGTGCTGGTCCCGCTCCCGTGGGTGGGGGAGCATCGTCGGTCGTGGGTTGTCCCGGGCCGGCGGAACCCTTGCGAATTGTCGCTCCACGCGTGGAGACGTCTGGCCGGTTCGTCTGCCGGCCCGACGCGAGTGTTCGGTACAGGAGGACATAGATGTCCGTAGATATGGCCGCCGACGGTGGCGTGCTGTCCCTCGGCGGTGAGAATCTCTCGTACGTCGTCGTCGCGGCAGTTATCGCCCTGGTGGCGCTCGGCTTTGCCGGTGCGCTGACCAAGGCCGTGCTGTCGAACGGCAAGGGCACCGAGAAGATGCAGGAGATCGCGGGCGCCGTGCAGGAGGGGGCCTCGGCCTACCTGCTCCGGCAGTTCCGCACCCTCGCGATCTTCGTCGTGGTCGCCGTGATCCTGCTCTTCCTGCTGCCGGTGCACGACACCGAGGGCAACGAGACGCTGGTGAAGATCGGCCGCTCGGGCTTCTTCGTGGTCGGTGCCCTGTTCAGCGCGTTCATCGGTGGCGCCGGCATGGCCCTGGCCACCCGGGCCAACCTGCGGGTCGCGGCCGCCGCCCGCGAGCACCAGGGCGGCCGGGAAACGGCGATGCAGATCGCGTTCCGAACCGGTGGCGTCGTCGGCTTCCTCACCGTCGGCCTCGGCCTGGTCGGCGCGGCGGCGGTTGTCCTGATCTACCAGGGCGACGCGCCGACCGTACTGGAGGGCTTCGGTTTCGGTGCCGCGCTGCTCGCCATGTTCATGCGGGTCGGCGGCGGCATCTTCACCAAGGCCGCAGACGTCGGTGCCGACCTGGTCGGCAAGGTCGAGCAGGGCATCCCGGAGGACGACCCGCGCAACGCGGCGACCATCGCCGACAACGTTGGTGACAACGTCGGTGACTGCGCCGGAATGGCGGCCGACCTGTTCGAGTCGTACGCCGTGACCCTGGTCGCCGCGCTGATCCTCGGTCGGGCCGCCTTCGGCGAGCAGGGGCTGGTCTTCCCGCTGATCGTCTCCACCATCGGCGTGCTGATCGCCATTCTCGGGGTCTTCATCACCCGGCTGCGGGCCGGCGACCGCTCCGGGCTCACCGCGATCAACCGGGCGTTCTACGCCTCCGCGGTGGTCTCGGCGATCCTGGTCGCGGTGATGTCCTTCGTCTACCTGCCGGCCACCTGGGCCGAACTGGTAGGTGACGACTGGCGGACCAGGCTCGGCCTCGCCGAGGGCGCGGCCGACCCGATCGACCCGCGGATCCTCGCCATCGGCGCCGTGGTGATCGGCATCGTGCTGGCCGCCGCCATCCAGGCGCTGACCGGCTACTTCACCGAGACCAACCGGCGGCCGGTGCAGGACATCGGCAAGTCGTCGCTGACCGGTCCGGCCACCGTGGTGCTGGCCGGGATCAGCGTCGGCCTGGAGTCGGCGGTCTACTCCGCGCTGCTCATCGCGGCCGGCGTCTTCGGCGCGTTCCTGCTGGGTGGCGGCTCGCTCACGCTCTCGCTCTTCGCGGTGGCACTGGCCGGTACCGGTCTGCTCACCACGGTCGGCGTGATCGTCGCGATGGACACCTTCGGGCCGATCTCCGACAACGCGCAGGGCATCGCCGAGATGTCCGGCGACATCGACGAGCAGGGCGCGCGCACCCTCACCGAGCTGGACGCGGTCGGCAACACCACCAAGGCGATCACCAAGGGCATCGCGATCGCCACCGCGGTACTCGCCGCCACCGCGCTGTTCGGGTCGTACACCGACACGCTCGGCACGTCACTGCGGGACGCCGGCTCCGACCTGTCGATCGACGGGCTGCTCAACGTCGCGAACCCGCGCAACCTGGTGGGTCTGATCATCGGCGCCGCGGTGGTCTTCCTCTTCTCCGGTCTGGCCATCAACGCGGTCTCCCGCTCGGCCGGCGCCGTGGTGATGGAGGTACGCCGGCAGTTCCGCGAGCTGCCCGGGATCATGGATTACAGCCAGCGGCCGGAGTACGGCAAGGTGGTCGACATCTGCACCCGGGACGCGCAGCGCGAGCTGATGACCCCGGGGCTGCTCGCCATCCTGGCGCCGATCGCGGTCGGCTTCGGACTCGGCCCGGGTGCGCTGGCCGCGTACCTGGCCGGTGCGATCGGGGCCGGCACCCTGATGGCGGTCTTCCTGGCCAACTCGGGCGGCGCCTGGGACAACGCCAAGAAGCTGGTCGAGGACGGCGCGTTCGGCGGCAAGGGCTCGGACGCGCACGCGGCCACGGTGATCGGTGACACGGTCGGTGACCCGTTCAAGGACACCGCCGGGCCGGCGATCAACCCGCTGATCAAGGTGATGAACCTGGTCTCCCTGCTGATCGCCCCGGCCGTGGTGGCCTGGAGCGTCGGCGAGGACAAGAACACCGCGCTGCGGATCGCCGTCGCGGTCGTCGCGGCGCTGATCATCGTCGCGGCCGTGCTGTTCAGCAAGCGCAAGCCGGTGGCGATGTCGGACTCCGACCCGGACGACGACGGCGCCGGCAGCGGCAGCTCGGATCAGCAGCCGCAGACGGTCACCGCCTGAGGCGGAGCAGATCCGGACCCGGGTCCGTCGCGCACGCGACGGCCCGGGTCCGGCTTTTCCGGACCGGCGACCACCCCGGTCGGCTCGGATGGTCAGGTGGGTTGGCGGTGACCCGGCGAAACCACCCCCTCGCGAAGCCGGCTCCAACCCGTACGCTGCAACGCATGCGTACCCCCCGCACGGCATCCGCCGGTAGGTTCGTGGCGGCCCTGTGCGCGATCGCCCTCCTCCTCGGGGGCTGCGCCGGGGGACCCACCCCACAGGCCTGGGCCGCCGCGGTCTGCGCGGCACTGGCCCCGTGGCGGGCCGAGATCGGGACGCTGACCCGGAGCACCCAACAGCAGATGACCGCGCAGACCAGTCCGGCGCAGGCCAAGGAGAACCTGGTCCGGCTGCTCAGGGGTGCCGAACGGGCCAGCGAGACCGCCCGGCAGAAGGTGGAGGCGGCCGGCGTACCGGACACCGAGAAGGGTGAGGCGGTCTCCCGCGGCTTCGTCGCGTCGCTGACCGCCGTCCGGGATGCCTACGGCCGGGCCGGCGCGGCGATCGAGGCACTCGGCACCGGACAGGCCAGCGAGTTCTACGACGGCGTCAAGGCCGCCGTCGACACCCTCAACGAGGAGTACGACGCCAGCTCGCTCGACACCAGCGAACTGGACTCGGTGGAGTTGAGACGGGCCTTCGACGAGGTTCCGGAGTGTCGCTGAGGCCCCCTGTCCCGCCCGTACCGGCCGAGTCGCCCGACCCGGCCGGCACGCCATCCGAGCCGCCCGACCCGCCGCCGGAACCGCCTGGCCCACCCGCGGAACCGCCTGGCCCACCCGGGGAACCGCCTGGCCCACCGGTGCGACAGCTCTCGCTGTTCGGGGTGGAGGCCACCGAGCCGTCCGTCGGTGACCTCGCCGGGCTGCTGGCCGGGCCGGGTGAGCTGGTCCGGATGGGTGGTACGGCCCGGATCGCCCTGGTGGTGGACGCCGCCTGGCGGGTGCACGTCCTCGTCGCCGAGCTGGCCCGCCGGGGGCTGACCGCCAGTTGGCTGGGGCGGGTGGCGGAGCAGCACCGGGTGCAGACCTCCTACAGCACCCTGCTCGCTCCGCTGGCCGCCGGTTGGCTGCGCGGCACGGTGAAGCGGCCACCCGGCAACTTCTTCCTGACCGGTCCCCGGCTGCGGCTCTGGGTGGCGGCGGCGGGCACCCCCGAGCCGCTCGGTTTCGTGCTGCGACTCGGCGCCGCCGACGAGGCGTGCCGGGAGCCGGTCGGTGCGGCGCTGGCCGCGATCGGCCTGCCGGCGGTACTGCTCGACCCCGGGGCGGGCGGTCCGGCGTACCGGATCACCGGGCGACGTCGGTTGGCCCGGCTGGCGGAGTTGGTGGGTGACCGCCCACCGACCGCGCCGCCGGGCCAGTGGCCGGGCGCAACATGGTGAGTACCCTCGATGGGGGAACCCGCCGGACCGATCGACCGGTGTCGCATCCCGGACAGCCGCAAGTCAGATTTGTTCGGATAATCCGATTGGCGGCTCGCTGAGTGGGGCATGATCCGTCCGGTTGGTCCCGCACAGATCGCCCATGGGTGTACGGTGTCGCCGTCCGGCATGACCGCCCGTCCCGGCGGTCGCACCCGGTGTCACCGCAGCGTAGCGGTGCTCTTCTCGGGCCGCGCAACCCCCGGGACGGGGAGCGCGTTACGTTGGACGTCTGGCCATCGGGCGGCCGATCCGGCCCCGGCGGCGGGCGCGGACAGGGCGGTCCGCAGGGGGAAGATCGTGATTGAGGTCAGGAGAGACGTGCCGAGCAACGCCAGGAGCACCCGTCTGGTCATCGTCGAGTCACCGGCGAAGGCCAAGACGATCTCGGGCTATCTCGGCCCGGGATACGTCGTCGAGGCCAGCCTGGGTCACGTCCGTGACCTGCCGCGCAACGCCGACGACGTGCCCGCCAAGTACAAGGGCGAGTCGTGGGCCCGGCTCGGCGTGGACGTCGACAACGGGTTCGCCGCCCTCTACGTCGTGTCGCCCGACCGCAGGCAGCAGATCACCAAGCTGAGCCGGCTGGCCAAGGAGGTGGACGAGGTCTTCCTCGCCACCGACGAGGACCGCGAGGGCGAGGCCATCGCCTGGCACCTGGTCGAGACGCTCAAGCCCAAGGTGCCGGTCAAGCGGATGGTCTTCCACGAGATCACCCGGCAGGCCATCCAGGCCGCGGTGGCGAACCCGCGCGAGATCGACCGCGACCTGGTCGACGCCCAGGAGGCCCGCCGGATCCTGGACCGGCTCTACGGCTACGAGGTCTCCCCGGTGCTGTGGCGGAAGGTCCGCTCCGGACTCTCCGCCGGCCGGGTCCAGTCGGTCGCCACCCGGATCGTGGTCGAACGCGAGCGGCAGCGGATGGCGTTCCGCAGCGCCGAGTACTGGGACATCCTGGCCACTCTCGCCGTACGCGGCGCCGCCGACGGGCCACGCAGCTTCTCCGCCACCCTGGTCGCGTACAACGGCGACCGGATCGCCACCGGCAAGGACTTCGAGCCGACCACCGGCCAGGTGAAGCCGGGCGCCGCGGTGATGCATCTCGACGAGGCGGGGGCCCGTGGCCTGGCCGCCCGCCTCGACGGGCGGCCCTTCACCGTGACCCGGGTCGACGAGAAGCCCTACCGGCGCCGCCCGTACGCGCCGTTCATCACCTCCACGTTGCAGCAGGAGGCGGCCCGGAAGCTGCGCTTCTCCTCCCAGCAGACGATGCGCACCGCCCAGCGGCTCTACGAGAACGGCTACATCACCTACATGCGTACCGACTCGGTGAACCTGTCGGAGACGGCCATCGCGGCCGCCCGCCGGCAGATCGCCGAGCTGTACGGCGAGCGGAACGTGCCGCCGGAGCCCCGCCGCTACACCGGCAAGGTGAAGAACGCCCAGGAGGCGCACGAGGCGATCCGCCCCGCCGGGGACCACTTCCGCACCCCGGGTGAGCTGGCCAACGAGCTCTCCGCCGAGGAGTTCCGGCTCTACGAGCTGATCTGGCGGCGGACCATCGCCTCCCAGATGACCGACGCGGTCGGCTCCAGCGTCTCGGTGCGGATCCGGGCGGTCTCCAGCGCGGGCGAGGAGGCCGACTTCGGGGCGACCGGCAAGACCATCACCGAGCCGGGTTTCCTGCGGGCGTACGTGGAGTCGTCCGACGACGAGAACGCCGAGGCCGAGGATGCCGAGCGGCGGCTGCCGAACCTGGTGAAGGACCAGCCGCTGACCGCCGAGGAACTGGCCGCGACCGGGCACCACACCCAGCCGCCGTCCCGCTACACCGAAGCGTCGCTGGTCAAGTCGCTGGAGGAGCTGGGCATCGGCCGGCCCTCGACGTACGCCTCGATCATGGCCACCATCCAGGACCGGGGGTACGTCTTCAAGCGCGGGCAGGCGCTGATCCCGTCCTTCCTGGCCTTCGCCGTGGTCGGCCTGCTGGAGCGGCACTACCCCCGGCTCGTCGACTACAACTTCACCGCCGCGATGGAGAACGAGCTGGACGAGATCGCCGGCGGTGACCATGCGGCGGTGGACTTCCTGACCTCGTTCTACTTCGGCAGCGAGATGGGCGGGGACAAGTCGGTGGCCCGGTCCGGCGGGCTGAAGAAGATGGTCACCGAGAACCTGAGCGAGATCGACGCGCGCAGCGTCAACTCGATCCCGCTCTTCCGGGACGACGAGGGGCGCGACGTCGTGGTCCGGGTCGGCCGGTACGGCCCGTACCTGCAACGGAGCCTGCCCGGCGCGGAGCCGGCGGCCCGGGACACCGGCGACGGCGGCCCGCCCGAGGACGCGGCGGCGAACGGCGACCGGGCACCGATCCCGGAGGGGGTCGCGCCGGACGAGCTGACCCCGGAGAAGGTGCACGAGCTGTTCCTCGGCGGCGGTGGGGAGCGCAAGCTCGGTGAGCACCCGGAGACCGGCGAGCCGATCGTGCTCAAGTCCGGCCGGTTCGGTCCGTACGTCTCCAGCGGTGAGCGCAAGTCGTCGCTGCTGCGCTCCCAGTCGCCGGAGTCGCTGACGATGACGGAGGCGCTGCAACTGCTCACCCTGCCCCGGGTGGTCGGGGTGGCGCAGGACGGTGCCGAGGTCCTGGCCGCGAACGGCCGCTACGGCCCGTACGTGAAGCGCGGTGACGAGTACCGGTCGCTGGAGTCGGAGGAGCAGCTCTTCACGGTCACCCTGGACCAGGCGCTGGCCCTGCTTGCGGCGCCGAAGACCCGGCAGCGCCGGGCGGCGGCCCCGCCGCTGCGGGAGATGGGCACCGATCCGCTGACCGAGAAGCCGTTGGTGATCAAGGACGGCCGGTTCGGGCCGTACGTCACCGACGGCGAAACCAACGCGTCGCTGCGGCGCGGCCAGACTCCGGAGGCGCTGACCCTGGAGGAGGCGTCGGAGATGCTGGCCGAGAAGCGCGCCAAGGGCCCGACACCGCGCAAGCGGGCGGCGAAGAAGACGGCCGCCAAGAAGACGACCGCGAAGAAGGCGAGCGCCAAGGCCACCGGCACCGCCGAGACGCCGGCCAAGAAGGCGGCGGCGAAGAAGACCGCGGCGAAGAAGGCGACCACGAAGAAGGCGACCACGGCGAAGAAGGCTCCCGCGAAGAAGGCCGCCCCGCGCGCGGCCGCCACCGCCGAGTCCACCGACTGACCCGGGTCAGGGCCGGGGGCGGCGGAAGCCGTAGGTCTGGTGTTCGCGGCGGAAGCCGAGCCCGGCGTAGAGCCGCTGTGCCGGCAGGTTGTCCGCGTTGTAGTTGACGGTCACCGTCGCCATCCCGGCCGCCGCCATCCGACGCATCGCGGTCAGCATCACCGCCCGGGCCAGCCCTCGCCGGTGGAAGTCGCGGTGCGTGCCGACCGGCTCGAAGTGGCCGACCCGGTTGCGCCCGTCGAGCCAGTAGACGGCGAAGGCCGCGATCCGCCCGTCCGGGGCCTCGGCGACGACCTCCCGGTCCGGGGAGTAGCCGGGCCCGGTCATCACCGCCGAGCGGTACAGTTCGGCGGTCCAGTCCGCGTCGAACGCCGAGTTGCGGGCCCGGGCGAGCTGGTCGGCGTCGGCCGGCCGGGCGGTGCGCACCAGGAAGCCCTCCGGCGCGACCGGCGCGTCCACCGGGCCGGCGAGTTCCCGGACGGTGACGTCGTCCCAGGTGCGGAAGCGGGTGAAGCCGAGTTCGCTGAGCAGCCGGATCCGGGTGGTGTCGCAGTCGAAGACATCGGTCAGCACGTACGGCTCGTCGACGGCCATCGCCCGACCGGTGGTTTCCGCCGCCGTCCGGAGCATCTCGACCTCGGCGGCGGTGCCGCGCAACGCGGGGGCGGTGAATACGTCGAAGGCGGCACCGAAGCGCAGGTTGATCGCGAGCCCGACGATCTCGTCGCCGTACTCCCAGAGCTGGACCAGCTCACCCACCGGCCGACCTCGGAGGTTCTCGTAGATCCGGTGCGGTACCTCGCCCACGTGGTCGTATCCGCACCGGCCGGCCTCGGCGATCCAGGCGGCGAAGGTCTGCGACAGGCGCGGCAGATCGGCGTCCGAGTAGGGCCGCATCCGCGGCGTCAGGCTCGTCACCAGGCCTGTATACGGCATCGGCCGGCCCGGATCCGAACGATTTCCGGCCGGGCGTCGGGACCGGAACAGTGTCCGGCCGGGCGTCGGGACCGGAACAGTGTCCGGCCGGGCGTCGGGACCGGAACCCTGTCCGGCCGGGCGGTGGGCGGACGTCACGGGCGCTGATTGGGGATCAGGGGCCGAGCACCTGCTCGGTGTAGGAGTTCGCGAAAACCCGGTCCGGGTCGAGCCGGTCCCGCACAGCCAGGAAGTCGGCGAACCGGGGGTACGCCGGGCGCAGCGACTCGGCGTCCCGGTAGTGCAGCTTGCCCCAGTGCGGCCGGCCGCCGAGTCCGGTGGCGATCCGCTCGAACGCCCGGAAGTACGGCTCGGCCGGCATCCCGGCGTACTGGTGGATCGCCACGTACGCCGACTCGCGTCCGTGGCCGTGCGAGAGCCAGATGTCGTCCGGGGCGGTGAACCGGACCTCGACCGGGAAGAGCACCCGGAACGGCAGTTCCTCGATCACCCGGCGCAGCCCGGCCAGCGCCTCCGGCAGGGCGGCCCGGGGCAGGGCGTACTCCATCTCCTGGAAGCGGACCCGGCGCGGGGTGCAGAAGACCCGGTCGGAGCGGGCGGTGTAGCCGCGGGCGGTGAGCGCCCGCGCGGAGACGGCGGAGATGGCCGGTACCAGGGCGGGGACGGTCCGGCCGAGCCGGCAGGCCGCGGCGAAGACGGAGTTGGCCAGGAAGTCGTCGTCCAGCCAGCTCCGGAACGGGTGCAGTGGCCGGTCGTCGACGGGTACCCGGTTGTTGACCTTCACCTGCACCCGGTCGGTGTAGGGGAACCAGTAGAACTCGAAGTGGTCGTTCCCGCCGACCAGTTCGGGCAGCTCGGCGAGGACCTCGGGCAGCGGTGCCGGGCGTTCGTCGGCGCGGAGCACGAAGGCGTCCACGCAGTTCAGGGTCACCTCGGTGATCACACCGAGGGCGCCGAGCCCGACCCGGGCCGCCGCGAAGACGTCGGGGTTCCGGTCGGCGGAGCACTCCAGCAGCTCGCCGGTCCCGGTGACCAGGGTCAGCCCGGCGACGAAGGTGGAGAGGCAGCCGTAGCCGGCGCCGGTGCCGTGGGTGCCGGTGGAGATCGCCCCGGCCAGCGTCTGCGCGTCGATGTCGCCGAGGTTGGCCAGGGCCAGGTCGTGCCCGGCGAGCACCTCGTTCAGCGCGTGCAGGGTGACACCAGCCGGTACCGTGATCAGCCGATGGCCGGGATCGACCCGGACCGCTCCGGTCAGCGCGGTGAGATCGACCCGCTGGTCGTCGGCCCGGGCGATCGCGGTGAACGAGTGGCCGCTGCCGACCGGCTTGATCCGCCGGCCAGCGGCTCGGGCCGCCCGGACCGTGGCGACGATCTCGTCCACGGTCGACGGTCGCAGCGCGTCGCCGTCGACGCGTTGGTTGCCGGCCCAGTTCGACCAGGAGGAGGTGGCTCGGGGTGCTGCGGTACGCCCGCTCATCTGCCGTCCGTTCGCTCTGACCAGGCCGTCGATGGACAAACATGAATTAGGCTCGTATCAAGGTGTGCCAGGGCGAGTAAATCAGGATCGTCACGGCGAGTAAATACCGATATCCGCTCGGCTCGTTAGTCCGGATAGCGTTTCGAAACCGTGACGCCTAGTAACCTTCACCCCGTCGAAAGGGAGTGGCGACGAGTGTCCACGTCAACCGCCACATCCGGTCCACTGCGCCGCGTACCGGTGCAGGGCCGTAGCGTCGCCCGGGTCCAGCGCATGCTCGACGCCTGTGCCGAGATAGTCGACGAGGTCGGCTACGAGGGGCTGACCACGACCCTGCTCGCCGAGCGCGCCGGAGTGGCCATCGGGTCGGTGTACCAGTTCTTCCCGGACAAGCGAGCGATCGTGCAGGCACTGACCCTGCGCAACATGGAGGCGTACCTGGAGCGGCTCAGCGACCGGTTCTCCCGGGGCGACCTGACCTACTGGTGGGACGGGGTCGACGCCGCGATCGACGAGTACATAACGATGCACCGGAGGGTGCCCGGCTTCCGTACCCTGCACTTCGGCGACGTCGTCGACGTGCACCTGCTGGACGAGGACCGGGACAACAACGGTGTCATCGCCGAGCAGTTGGCCCGGGTGCTGGTCGAGCAGTTCGGCACCAGCGACGCGCCCCGGCTGCGCTTCGCGCTGGAGATCGCGGTCGAGGCGGCCGACGCATTGATCAAGCTGGCCTTCCGGCGTGATCCCGAGGGCGACGAGCAGGTGCTGACCGAGGCGACCGCGCTGATCCGGGAGTACCTGCACCGGCACGTCGACGCCGCCCCCTCGGCCGGGTAGCGTCCTTCCGGCACCATCAGCCGCCCTACGACAGGTCCGGTACGCGGCTCACAGGAAGGCCCGGCCCTCGCCGCGATAGGTCGGAACCGTGCCCACGACCCGGTCCGACTCGACCAGGTGCAGCTCCCCGACATGTTCCGCCAGCTCGCCGGCCTTGGCGTGCCGGAACCAGACCCGGTCACCGACCCGCAGTGACGCGGCGACGGCACCGGTCACCGGGGTCTGCACCTCCCCGGCGCCCTCGGTGCCGGTCAGCCGCAGACCCGGCGGCAGCCACGGGGTGGGCAGCCGGGTCCGGTCAGCCGGCCCGGAGGCCACCCAACCACCGCCGAGCAGGGTCACCATCCTGGCGGCGGGACGGCGGACCACCGACAGCGCGAAGAACGCCGCCGGTCGGGGCCGCCAGCTCCGGTAGGCGTCGAACAGCGTCGGCCCGTACAGGCCCGACCCGGCGGTGATCTCGGTTACCGCCGGGTCCGCCGTGGTCAGCGCGACGCTGCCGGTACCGCCGCCGTTGACGAACTCCAGGTCGGCGTGCTCGCGTACCGCCGCCACCGCCGCCGCGCGCCGGTGCAGCAGTTCCCGGTACGACCGGCGTTGCAGCAGCCGGATGGCGGCACCCCGGACGGCCTGCCGGGGCGGTGCGTCACCGAGCCCGGCGATCTGTGCCTCGTAGCCCATCAGGCCGACCAGCCGATAGCCCGGCCGCTGGGCGATCGTGCCGGCCAGCCGGCCGGCCTCGGCGGCCGAGTGCACCGGTGAGCGGCGGGTGCCGACGTGCATCCGTCCGCCGAGGGCGGCGGCCATCGGCCGCCAGGAGGCGTCCAGGTCGAGGCAGAGCCGGATCTCCGCCCGCGTGCCGGCGGCGGCGACCGCGTCGACCAGGTCGAGTTGCGCCGTACTGTCCACCATCAGACAGATCTTGGCGGCCAGTTCCGGGTCGGCGGCAAGCTGAGCCAGCGCCTGCCGGTCGGTGGTCGGGTAGCCGAGCACCGCGTCGTCGGTCACGCCGCTGCGGACCAACCAGATCGCCTCGGCCAGGGTGTACGCCAGCACGCCCGCCCAGCCGGGTCCGGCCAGCGCCCGGCCGAGCAGGGCCCGGCAGCGCAGCGACTTGCTGGCGATCCGCAGCGGCTTCTCCCCGGCCTGGCCGGTCAGGGCGCGGGCGTTGGCGTCGAACGCGTCGAGGTCGACCACGGCAAAGGGTGGTTCGAGATGTGCCGTCGCCCGGTCCAGGCGTCGGCGCAGCTTGTCGCGTTCGGTGGTCATTCGAGCACGCTAACGCTCCCGGCGATAATGCGAAACTCTCTCGCGTACCCCGGTGTGGCGTGCGGGGCACCGGTAGCGGCACCATCGACCCACCGGGAGATCGACGACTCGACCCACCGGGAGCTCCACCACCGCCCCCTAAGCCCCGACTCCGGGGAATGTCGGGGTCGGAGCCGATCCGTACCGCCACTAGAGTGTGCTCGGGGGAGCCCAGCCATGGGCCGGGGCGCGGAGGGGTACGGCCATCGACGACAACGACAGGAGCGCGGAGCGCACAGCGCAGTCGCCGCCGCCCACGTCCACGCCCGTGCCTCCCGCCGCCACCGGTCCGGTCGACCGGACCGGCTACCAGGCGCTCCGCTCGGTCATGCGGATCCGCCCGTTCCGGCGACTCTGGCTGGTGCTCGGCGCCGCCTCGTTCGGTGACTGGCTCGGCCTGCTCGCCACCTCGATCTTCGCCTCCAGCCAGGTCAGCGGGGACACCGCGAAGGGTCTCGCGTTCGGTGCCGTGATCGCGGTCCGGCTGCTTCCGGCGCTGGTGCTCGGCCCGGTCGCCGGAGTGCTCGCCGACCGGTTCGACCGGCGCTACACGATGGTCATCTGCGACCTGCTCCGGTTCGTGCTCTTCGCCTCGATCCCGCTCGCCGCCCTGCTGGACGTCGGCGGTGGCCTGGTGGTCGGCTGGGCCGCCATCGCCACCTTCCTGATCGAGGCGGTCACGCTGATCTGGATCCCGGCCAAGGAGGCCGCGGTACCGAACCTGATCCCCCGGTCCCGGCTGGAGATGGCCAACCAGCTCACCCTGATCACCACGTACGGGGTCACCCCGGTGCTCGCCGCGGTCAGCATCGCCGTACTGGACCGGAGCATCCGGGCGGCCTCCAGCGGTCCGCCGCCCGGCTGGGCCGACCCGACCCAGTTGGCCCTCTACTTCAACTCCCTGAGCCGACTGGCCACCGCGCTGGTGGTCTTCTTCGGCATCCGGGAGATCAGCGGCCGCAGCGGCCGTCGGGAGAGCATCGGAAAGGTCGAACAGAGCGTCCTGCGCCAGTTCGTCGACGGCTGGCGGTTCATCGGCAAGACCCCGCTGGTCCGTGGCCTGGTGCTGGGCATCTTCGGCGCCTTCGCCGGTGGCGGCGTGGTGATCGGTACGGCGAACTTCTTCACCAAGTCGCTGGCCGCCGGCGACGCGGCGTTCTACCTGCTCTTCGGCGCGATCTTCCTCGGCCTGTCGCTCGGGATCGGGCTCGGACCGATGATCGTCCGGGAGATGTCCCGGCGGCGCTGGTTCGGCATGAGCATCGTGCTGGCCAGCGCCTCGGTGCTGGTACTCGCCGGCTCCATCCACCTCTCCATGGCGATCCTCGGCGCGGTGCTGGTCGGCGCGGGCGCCGGGATGGCCTTCCTCTCCGGTACGACGCTGCTCGGCGGGGAGATCGCCGACGAGGTACGCGGCCGGGTCTTCGCCGTGGTGCAGACCGGCACCAGACTCGTGCTGATCCTGGCCATCTCGGTGAGCAGCCTGCTGGTCGGCGTCGGCGGCTCCCGGCAACTGCGCATCGCCGACCTGGGCATCTCGGTCTCCTCCACCCGACTGCTGCTGCTGGTCGCCGGGGCGGCCGGCATCCTCACCGGGATCAAGGCGTTCCGCCAGATGGATGACAAACCCGGCGTACCGGTGCTGTCCGACCTCTGGGGCTCGATCCGGGGACGCCCGCTCTTCCCGGCCGAGCCGTTCGCCTCGGCCGGAGCCTTCGTGGTCTTCGAGGGCGGTGAGGGTGCGGGCAAGTCGACCCAGGTGAACAAGCTGGCCGAGGCGCTGCGCCGGCAGCACCACGAGGTGGTGGTGACCCGGGAGCCGGGTGCCACCGGGGTCGGGGAGCAGATCCGCGGCCTGGTGCTCGGCCGGACCAGTGGCCCGGACGCGCTCGCCCCCCGGGCGGAGGCACTGCTCTACGCCGCCGACCGGGCCCACCACGTCGCCACGGTGGTCCGCCCGGCCCTGGCCCGGGGCGCGGTGGTGGTCAGCGACCGGTACGTCGACTCGTCCCTCGCCTACCAGGGCGCCGGCCGGACCCTGCCGGTCGATGAGGTCTCCTGGCTCTCCTCCTGGGCCACCGGCGGCCTCAAGCCCGACCTGGTGGTGTTGCTCGACATCGAGCCCCGGACCGGCCTGGCCCGGGTGGCCGCCCGGGGCGGTGACCCCGACGTGCTGGAGACCGAGTCGATCGACTTCCACGACCGGGTCCGGTACGCCTTCCTCGACCTCGCCGCCGCCGACCCGAAGCGCTACCTGGTGCTGGACGCCTCCAGACCGGCCGACGAGCTGGCGGCGGCGGTGGCCGAGCGGGTCACCGGAATGCTCGCCGACCCGGACGCGTCCGGCCACCCCGCGCCGGTGAGCCCGCCGGACACTTCGGGCCGACCGGAGTTATCCGGATCCGGATCCGAGCCGCGGGCGCAGCCGGAACGGCAGGTCGAGACGGAGCTCCGGTTGGTGGGCCGGCCGGGCCGGCCGGCCGAGGACGCTGGGCCGGGTCACGCCGGACAGGACGGCGCCGGTGGCGCGGCGGACTCCGGCAGTCCGGTGCGGCCGCAGGATGGCTTCGAACTCGAACGGCGGCCCTGATGCCCGAGGTCTTCGCCGACCTGGTGGGCCAGCCCGAGGCGGTCGACCTGCTCCGCCGGGCCGCCGCCGCCGCGGAGACGATCAGGGCCGCCGCCGTCGATGTCGCCAAGACGGTCCAGGTCACCGACGTCGCCGAGACGGTCTCCGCCGAGGCGGTCTCTGCCGGGGTCGCCAAGGCGGTCTCCGCCGATGGCACCGGCGGGGTCGACGCCCCGGCGGGCGGGGTCGACGCCCCGGCGGGCGGGGTCGACGCCCCGGCGGGCGGGGCCGACCGAGCCGGCGGTACTCCGGACCCGGCCGGTGCAGGCAGCGCGATGACGCACGCCTGGATCTTCACCGGGCCGCCCGGCTCCGGTCGGTCGGTCGCCGCCCGGGCGTTCGCCGCCGCACTACAGTGCCTCCGGGGCACCGGCTGCGGCGAGTGCACCGGTTGCCACACGACGCTCGCCGGGACGCACGCCGACGTACGGTTCGTAGTGCCGGAAGGGCTCTCCATCGGGGTCGGCGAGATGCGGACCCTGGTGCTCCGGGCGGCCAGCACGCCGAGCGGGGGACGCTGGCAGGTGCTGGTCATCGAGGACGCGGACCGGCTCACCGAGGCGGCCGGCAACGCGTTGCTCAAGGCGATCGAGGAGCCGCCGCCGCGTACCGTCTTCCTGCTCTGCACCCCGTCGACGCACCCGGACGACATCTCGGTGACCATCCGCTCCCGGTGCCGGGTGGTGACGCTGCGCCAGCCGCCTGCCGAGGCGGTCGCGGCCGTACTCCGGGACCGGGACGGCATCGCGCCCGACGTGGCGGCCTGGGCGGCAGCGGCGGCACAGGGACACGTCGGCCGGGCCCGCCGGCTGGCCCGGGACCCGGAGGCGCGCAAGCGGCGCGAGGCCGTGCTGGCCCTGCCGCGCAAGCTGACCGGCGTCGGCGCCTGCTTCGACGCCGCCTCCGCGCTGATCGAGGCGGCCGAGGCCGAGGCGGCGGCAGCGGTGGTCGAGGCCGACGCGGCCGAGCGGGCCGCGCTGGAGACCGCGCTCGGTGCCGGGGGTACCGGCCGGGGCGCGGCGGGCGCGATCCGGGGCGCCGCCGGGCAGCTCAAGGACCTCGAACGCCGGCAGAAATCCCGAGCCACCCGCGCCCAGCGGGACGCGCTGGACCGGGCCCTGGTCGACCTGGCCGGCTTCTACCGGGACGTACTGACCATCTCGCTGCGTGCCCCGGTCGAGCCGGTGCACACCGACGTCGCCGGGACCGCCCGCTCGGCCGCCGGGAAGTGGACCGCCGAGGGCACCCTGCGCCGGCTGGAGGCGGTGCTCGGCTGCCGTACGGCGATCGAGACCAACGTGAAGCCGAGGATCGCCGTCGAGGCGATGATGCTGGCCCTCTGGCGCGGCTGAGCGGCGCTCCGCCAGCGGCTGATTCGCCGGCCGTTGACTCGTCGGCGGCTGATTCGCTGGCCGTTGATTCGCCGGACGCTGGGGGGTTCCGTCCTGATCAGGGAGATCTTGGGACGAAGGGTTCCCTTGGGACGGGCTGCCCGGTACGGTTCGGTGCCGTAACGCAGCGAATGCGGCACGTTCGGTGAGCCGGAAGCGGAGGACCTGCCGGTGGCGCGGGAGATCGACCAGTCGTGGGTCGAGGAGGCGATCGAGCGCTACCGGCGCATCGAGGCGCTGCAGGCCGAGTTCGACGAGGCGATCCGCCGGGTGCAGGTGACCGTCCGTTCCCCGGACGGGCTGGTCGAGCTGATCGTCACCGCCGACGGGTCGATCGGCGACGTACGGTTCCTGGGCGCGCCGCAGGTGCGTACCGGACCGGACCTGGCCCGGTCGGTCCGGGCCGCCATCGCCGCAGCCGACGACGCCGCCCGGTGGGCCCGGGAGAAGCTGTACACCGAGACGTTCGGCGAGTACCGCCGACTGACGGAGGCATGAGTGGACGGCCTCCGGGACCTGGCCGGCCGGCTCGACGTCACCGGCGGCAGCCTCGCCGACCTCGCCCGCCGGCTGCGGTACGCCGGGCCGGACGAGGCTGCCTTCGGCGCCGACGGGCCGGGGCGACTCGGCGAGGTCGGTGGGATCCTGCACCGGCAGTGGTCGGCCGCGCTCGACAACCGGGCCCGGGAACTGCTGGCCACGGCTGAGCGGCTGGCCGACACCGGCACCGCGCTGCGGATCGCCGAGGCGGCATACGCCGACAGCGACGCCGCGGCCCACCACCGGCGGCCGGAGGAGGCGTGATGGACGTCCTCGACCAGCTCGCCGAGCCCGCCGTCGCGCTCTCCGGGCGGGTCGACGACATCCTCGCGGTCGCCGGTGCGCCGGACGGGCACCGGATCTGGCCGCTGCTGCGCCGGCTCCGGGTGCTGCCCGGCGACGCCGTGCGGGCGGTGCTCGGGCTGCGGCCCGGGGCGCTGGCCGCCGCCGGTGGGGTTGACGCCGACCTGCGCCGGGCCTACCGCGAGGCCCAGGCGGCGCTCTCCGCCGCCGGCTCGTGGCAGGGCCCGGCCGCCGAGGCGTACGCGGCACACCGCCGTGGACTGGCGGGCCACCTGACCGGCCAGGCGGGCCGGGCCGACGCCACGACCGCGTACGCCGAAGCGGTGGCCGGGTGGATCGCCGACACCCGGTACGCGCTGGCCCGTACCCTCGCCGACGTGCTCGGCTCGGCGGAGGCGGTGGCCGTGCTTACCGCCCCGGCCGGCGGGTCCAAGCCGGCGCCGTGGGCTGCCGGGCCGGTAGGACTGCCGGTCGGGGCGGCCGCGGCCGAGATCGGCGCCCGGATCCTGGCCACGGTCGACGAGGCGTACGACCGGGCGGAGGAGCTGCCCCGGCACTGGGCGGCGGAGCTGGACCTGCTCGACCACCGCCCCCCGGAGGTCCCCGTCGTACGCCCCGACGGGGGGCGCATCTCCCTCTGACGGCGACGTCGTCGGGCACCGGCGTCGGATCACTCAGCGGAGCTTGTCATACACCCCCCGTACTCTGCCGCCATGCCGAGTGGAGAGCACGAGTCACCGATCGCGCTGGTAAGGCTGGACCCGGGTCTGCTGACCTGGCTGCTGACGAACCTGTTCGACGTCAAGGTGCCGGACTACCACCACGCCCGAGCTCAACCCACCGACGTGCGGGTGCTGGTTCCGCGTACGTACCATGCCGACGGCATGCTGCTGTTCTGCGACGCGACCGACGAGCCGGTGCTCGCGGTGGTGCTGGAGATCCAGCGCGGCTGGGATTCCCGCAAGCGGTGGATGTGGAAGCTCTACGTCGCTCAGCTGGAAGCCGAGTTGAAGGTCAACGCCGCGCTGGTGGTCTACTGCCCCGACCCCACGATCGCCCGTCGGTACCGGGGCATGTTCGAGTTCGAAGGGCTCAGCCTGCCGCTGCGGCCGTTCATCTTCACGCCGCGCGATGTGCCGCTGGTCGTCGACGTGGACCTGGCTCGGGCCAATCCGGCGCTGGCGGTGTTGTCGGCGATCTGCCACGGCACAGCCGCAGACGTGGACGCCGTGTTCCCGGCGCTGGCGGAGGCGCTGCGAGCGCTCGGCCCGAAAAGAGCAATCTTGTACTATGACATAGTCCTGGCAGGGTTGCCGCGAGCGCCCCGTGCACGTTGGGAGGCTTACATGAGCACCACCGTCGGCTCCGAGTTCCGTAGTGAGCTGCTGCGCGAGGTTGATGCTCACGGAGAGGCCCGAGGAGAGGCCCGAGGAGAAGGCCGAGCGGTGCTGACCGTGCTCGAGACGCGAGGTGTGCCCGTCTCCGAGGCCGTCCGCGAACAGATCCTCACGTGTACGGACCTGGCCCAACTCGACATCTGGCTGCGCCGCGCCGTCACCGCCGTCACCGCCGAGGATGTCGTCAGCGGATAGATAGTCCGACCGGCCGACGCGGGCACGATACAGCTCGATAACCTCCTGCGGTGAGTGAATACCAGTACTACGAGTTCCTGGCGGTTGACCGGCCGTTGAGCAAGCGGGAGATGGCCGAGGTACGGTCATTCTCGACCCGGGCGACGATCACCCCGACCAGCTTCGTCAACAGCTACAACTGGGGCAACTTCAGCGGTGATCCCCGAGAGCTTGTCGAGGAGTACTACGACGCGTTCCTCTACCTCGCGAATTGGGGCACCCGTCACCTGATGCTTCGGCTGCCCAGCGGTTCGCTCGATCTCACCACCGCCGAACAGTACTGCTGGGGCGGCTCGGCCTCGGTGTGGGCAACAGACGACCACGTCATCCTCGATCTGATCTACGAGAACGACGGGGAGGAGTGGGACTGGGAGGACGATGACGGCGAAGGGCTGCTGGCGTCCATCGTTCCCGCCCGCGCCGAGTTGGCCTCCGGCGACCTACGACTGCTCTATCTGGCCTGGCTACTGAGTGTCGGCCGCGACGATGTCGACGAGGACGACCTGGAGCCGCCCGTGCCGCCGGGTCTGGGCGAGCTTAGCGGGGCGCTGGATTCCCTCGTCGACTTCCTGCGCATCGACCGTGACCTGCTCGCCGCCGCGGCCGAGGCCAGCCCGACCCGGGTCGAACGCCCCGAGTCGTCGGCGGAACTAGCCCGCTGGCTGCGGAAACTGCCGACCGCGAAGAAGGATGACCTGCTGCTGCGCGTCGCCGAGGGCGGTGCGGGCGGCGTACAGGCAGAGTTGCTGCGGGATTTCCGGGCCGCGACATCCGACGATGGCACGGGCGAGGCCGGACGCCGCACCGTGGCCGAACTGTGGGTGGCGTCCGAGGTACGCGGAGCTGAACGGATACTCCAGGCCGAGCGGGACGCGTCGGAGGAGCAGACCCGCCGGGAACGTGCGGCGGCGCTCGCCCGCGAGCGACGCCTCGACGCCCTGGCGGCAGGCGGCTCGGAGCGGGCCTGGCGGCAGGTCGGCGAGCTGATTGCCGCGAAGAAAACCAGCGGGTACGACGCGGCCGTGGCGCTGTTGGAGGATCTGCACGCGCTCAGCGAGCGGGATGGGCGGACCGACGAGTTCGTTCGGCGTCTCGATGCGCTCCGGTTGGAGCACGCGCGGAAGCCGGCCTTCGTGCAACGCGTCGACCGAAGCACCCTCCCACTCACCTGAGTCGTCGTCACGGCCGCCCGTCAGTGGTCGTCAGGCGTGGAATCTCGGTCGGCCCGTCCACGCGACTCGGCGGATGGTCGGATCCGTCATAGGGTGAGCCCATGGGCATGCTGTGCGCGGTCAGTTTCAACCGTTACGGCCGCCTCTACTACCTCGATCCGGGCGAGCTGCGGCCGGCGGTCGGCGACCGGGTGCTGGTCCCCACCGACGAGGGGACCGAGGTGGCGGAGTGCGTCTGGGCCGCGCAGTGGGTCTCCGACGACACCAGCGGCTTTCCCCGGCTCGCCGGCCTGGCCAGCGAGGAGGACCTGCGCCGCGACGAGATGCTGCGCAAGCGGAAGGCCGAGGCGAAGGTCGCCGCGAAGCGGCTGATCCGGGAGCACAAGCTCCCCATGAAGGTGGTCGCCGTCGACTGCGTCATCGAGTCGACGGCGAGCGGCGGGTCGAACGGGTCGCGGATCACCATCTACTTCACCGCGCCGCACCGGGTCGACTTCCGGTCCCTGGTCCGCGACCTGGGTGCCACGCTGCACTGCCGGGTCGAGCTGCGCCAGCTCTCCGCCCGGGACTCGGCCCGGGTACAGGGCGGCATCGGCTCCTGCGGGCGTGACCTCTGCTGCGCCACCTTCCTCACCGACTTCGAACCGGTGACCATCCGGATGGCCAAGGACCAGGAGTTGCCGCTCAACCCGCTGCGCATCTCCGGCGCCTGCGGTCGGCTGATGTGCTGCCTGAAGTACGAGCATCCGCTCTATGCCAACAGCGGCAACTATCCGAGCCCGGGGCAGCGGGTCCAGACGCCGGCCGGCCAGGCGAAGGTCGTGTCCCGGCACGTCCCGAGCGAGACGGTGACGGTTCGGCAGCTCTCCGACGGATCCGTCAGCCGGTGCGCACTGGCCGACGTCTGCGGACCCCGTCGGGCGTACGACTCACGCCCCGCGACGACGACCGACTAGCACCGGCGCCGGGGAACCCAGTAGAGGATCTGTCCGGCGATCAGCGCGGGATGCGTGTCGGGCATTGCCTGCAGTGCGCGGGTGAGGTGCACGCCGAGGTACATCATCAGCCCCACCCGGTCGCCTTTGAAGCCGAGCAGCAGGGCCAGCCGGGCCGGCGCGCACGGCCAGGGATCCGAGCAGGTCCGGCAACGGTATGACCGTGCCGGGGTGTGCCGACCCGCCGGGTAGCGCCGCTGGGCGAGCCGTCGCATGTGCCGGTACCACCGCTCCTGCGGCCCGATCACGGCTACCTCCGGCCGACTCGCTCGGCCCGGGGCCGCCGTTCGCCGTAGCGGCCCCGGTAGGTCTGCGCGGGTCTCGGGGCGCCGCCGGTGTGGTGTCGACCGGACAACGAGTTCCAGAACGGATCGTTGGTGGACCGGGTCCGAGGGCTGGCCGGCGGCGGGACGATCGGGTCCAGGCGCAGCACGACCTCGGGTACGGGTGACGAGGCCCGCATGCCGGCCCGGTACTCCTCGTCGGTCATCGGCCGGATGTAGGGCGTGAATGGCTTCGGGGCCCGTATCGCGGAATCCGGGCAGATCCAGCGATGGCCGCACCGGCAGTACAGCCAGAGTCGACGCCAGTCCCGTCGGTGTGGCGGTCGCCTTTCCAGCGCCATCGGGATCACCTCTCTGGTATCGGAGATTCTTGAAGGCGGGACCCCATTTCCTCCGAGCAGGTCCCCGCCCCTCGACGGAGGCGGTCCACTCGGGGCGTTTTGCGGGCACACCCCGAAAGGTCAGTAGACCGACTGCCCTCCGTCTGCCGTCCACCCTGGACGAGACACCGTGGTGACGAAAGACTGATGACACGTCGCATCCAACAGTCCGAGTTCGGGAATCAGCGAGAAGAATCGGGAAGACATGAGTCAGAATGGTGTCCCGCGAATCCTGAAGTTCCTACGTGCCATCAACAGCGGGATGACGCAGGAGCAGGTCGCCGAACGCTTGAGCGTCAGTGCATCGTTGATTGCCAAGTTCGAGACCGCCCGGCTGGTGCCGATGCCAGACACGGCCAGGCAGCTTGACAACCTCTTCGGCAGCGGAGACCTGGTGCAGGGCACGGCGGCCGACGCGCGGAAGGCTGCGCCCCCTGAGTGGTTCCGACCCTGGCCGGACATCGAGCGTGAGGCTACCGCGATCCGATGGCACGAATCAGCGATCATCCCTGGCCTGCTACAGACCGAGGCGTACGCGCGGGAGATCCTTACCAGCGGCCTGTTGACCGAGGCACAAGCTGAGGAACACGTATCACTCAGGCTTGAGCGCCAAGCAGCGGTTTTCGGGCGAGAGGATCCCCCGGTCTGTCAGTTCACGATCGACCAGAACGCTCTTGGAGAGCGCGGTGACCGGGCTGTCCTCAAGGAACAGCTGCACCACCTTGTAGAGATGGGTGACCGTAGCCGACTGTTCGTGCATGTGATCCCACACTCTGCCGAGCACTACCCGGGCGAGAACGGGCCTTTCATGCTCGCGAGCCTGCCCAACGAAACAACGGTCGGATATGTCGATGACCAGGTGGAGGGCCGGCTGATCACCGAGCCAGGGCGTGTTGCCGCTCTCGAACGCTCCTGGCAGGCTGTAACCGCGGTCGCCCTGCCGCGCGGCCAATCCCGAGCCCTGATCATGAAGTTGGTGAACGAGCTATGAGCACCGTTGGGCCTGCCTGGCGCAAGAGCACCCGAAGCAACTCGAACGGGTCAGCCTGCGTCGAGGTGGCTGACAATCTTGCGGGCCGCGTACTGGTGCGGGACAGCAAGGATCCGGACGGGCCGCTCCTGACCTTCGATCCCGTGCGGTGGCGCGCCTTCGTCAGCCTGGCGAAGCGGCACGCCTGACCGGTCCCGACAGCCGGGTCAGCGGAGTGTGAACGGCGGTTCGGCGAGCCGGAACGGCAGTGGATGGCGTGGCGTCAGCCAGGCGGCGTCCGGGGTACCGTCCGGCTCGGCCTGCCAGCGCCGGCAGATCCGGTCCACCGCGATCGGATAGCCGGTGAGCGTACCGTCGGCGGCGATGTGCAGCCGGAGGAAGCACTTGGCGTCCTCGATGCCCTGCCCGGCGAAGAGTTCGTTGAGGTTGACCCCGAACGAGCCGGCGACCAGCAGGTAGAGCGCGGTGAGCTGGCTGGCGACCAGCCCCGCGATCGGCCCGTAGACCACCGCGGCCGCGACCACCGGCAGCGGCCACGGCCAGGCGTGGAAGAAGAGCTGGAGCCAGAGCCAGGTGCCGGCGGCGGCCAGCCCGATGTGCCCGAAGCCGTGACAGAGCCCGAGGATCCAGTGCCGGGCGTGCCGCTTGCCGCTCGCACTGGGCGGCTTGGCGAAGAAGACCGCACCGACCAGCGTGACGACGAGCATGATCGCCAGCGGGATGCTGAACAACCGCTGGGCCGCCGCCTCGGAGCGCGGGGCGACCACGCCGGCCATGGCCAGCATCAACAGCGTGTGCAGCCCGCCGAGCAGGGTGGCGAAACCCGGGTTACGCAGCGGCAGCCGGCCGAAGATGCCCCAGCCGTACCGCCGGGACCGGGCCGCGTCCGGATAGCGCCCGGCCAGATCGTACGACTGGCTGGTGCTGGCCCGGCGGACCAGGGTGTCCCTCGGCGGCACCTCGATGCGGCCCGGCAGCTTGTGGGTCGGGTAAAGGTAGGCGCCGCCGCCACCGCAGGTGACCAGGGTGCGGTCCGGTCCGGTGTACCGGGCGTAGTGGTGCAGGTCGCCGGAGAGCAGCAGCCGGACCCGGGCGCCGGTCGGCGCGATCACGGTACGGAGGAAATAGTCGATGGTGTCGTACTCGTCGGGCTTGTCGACGGCCTTGACCCAGCTCGGCTCCGGCACGGCGATGATCACCCGTGACTCGGCGGTGAGCCCCTTCGCCGCCTCCTCGAAGTAGCGCAGTTGCGGGTCGTCGAGGTAGACCCCGGACTGCCCGTCCAGCCCGAACAGCCACCAGCCGGCCGGCAGCTCCACGGCGAAGTAGGAGCGGCCCTGCGGGGTGTGCCAGCCGCCGACGTTGTCGTCCCGGGAGCGGACGAAGAGCCGGAGGAACGCGGTGAGGCCGTCGTACCAGTCGTGGTTGCCGGGGACGGCGTAGAGCGCCGGGGGCGGGCCGTCGGCCGGCGGCTGCGGCAGAGCGGCCTGGTAGGGGCCCTTGCACCGGTTCTCGTACGCCTCGCCGCTGGCCGTCGGATAGACCTGGTCGCCACCCATCAGCAGCATCTGGCCGCGCGGCAGCCGGTGCCCGTCGACCTCCAGTTCCGGGCGGGTGAGCAGATAGGCGACCGAGTAGGTGGCGTTGAACCCGTCACCGAGGTCGGCGACGAAGTCCAGCCACAGGTCGCCGTCCGGGCCGACCTGCCGGGTCACCGTGCTGGGCAGCGAGTTCTGCAACTCCCGCTTGTCGAGGTACGCGCCGAAGAGCAGCGCCAGCAGGGTACGCAGCCCGGTGCTGACCAGCAGCAGCGGCGCCAGCCAGGGCACCGGGCGCTGCGGGGTGAAGCCGAGTTCGCTCGGGTCGAGGCTGCCCGGCCGGGGTGGGGCCGCCGGTTGCGCCGGGACCGGCGGCGCCTGGTGATCGGTCATCGATGGCAGCCTAGTCGGGGCGCCCGTCGTGGTACTGTCCGCCCGCTGACCGATCCGGCGCTGGCGCGAGGTTTCGCCAGGTCCGACCGCTTCCGGCCGCCCTGCCCGGGTACCCACCGGGAAACCCCCGAGCCGGGCCGGCGCCCGGTGTCGTACACTTGCCGGCGTTGCCGCCTTAGCTCAGTCGGTCAGAGCGACGCACTCGTAATGCGTAGGTCGACGGTTCGATTCCGTCAGGCGGCTCGGAACAGAAGCCCAGGTCATCGGCCTGGGCTTCGCCGTTTCCGAAGGTCGACAACAGCGCCGCTGGCCCGTCGAGTCCTTGAATGGTCCTTTGACCAGCCATCCGTGATCTTCTTCTAAACTCAGGACTCGGTCAGTATGCCGCGGATCACCTCGGCGGCGTCCCCCTCGATGGGGTCGTTGTCGACGTTGCCCCGGACGGCGTCCACCACGGCCGGGATGTCCCCCGGGGTCACCGCCAGGTCCCGCAGTCGTTCGGTGAGCCCGAGGACCCGCCGGATCTCGGCGACGCCGTGGTGGACGTCCGGTGCGGAGAGCAGGCCGGCGAGCCGCCGGAAACGGCCCGTCGCGAACGGTTCCGCGTGTCGCAGCCAGGCGGGATAGAGCGCGGCGAGGCCACGGCCGTGCGAGACATCCGGCGCCACCGACGCCATCGCGTGCTGGAGCCGGTGCGGTAGGCAGGTGCCGACGGTGGCGACGTTCACGCCACCCAGCAGCGCCGCGAGGCAGCAGCCCTCCCGTACGGCACGGTCGCTCCGCCCGGCCGACAGCGCGGGCAGGTGCTCCGCGAGGAGCAGAATGGCGCGCTCGGCGAGCACCTGGCTCACCGGGTTGGCCGACCGCGCTACGTACCCCTCGATGGCATGGGCCATCGCGTCGAACCCGGCGTCGGCCACCGTCCGGCCGGGAACCGTGGCGACAAGATCCGGATCTATCACCGCGACCGCCGGATACAGATCCTCGCCCCGGATGCCGGCGCGCAGGTTGCGTGCGGTGTCGGTGACGATGGCCCCTCTGCTGATCTCGGAACCGCTGCCGGCGGTGGTCGGAACGGCGACGACCGGCAGGGAGCCTGGTTCGGGATCGAGCGTGCGTCCCACCAAGGGGCCGCTCGCCGCGTGGTTGACCCCGACCGCCACGGCCTTCGCCGCGTCGATGGCGCTGCCGCCCCCGAGTCCGACCACCACGTCACAGGCGTGTCGCCGGACCAGCGCCACCGCCGCGTCGACCTCCTCCGCGTGTGGGTTGGGCCGAACGCCGGCGAACACGGTCGCCCGTACTCCCGCATCCCGCAACAGCCCGGTGACCCGGTCGGTCACACCGTGCCGGCGCATCGCCGCCCGGCCGGTGACGACAAGCGCGTGCCGGCCGTGGTGGCGCGTGAGCTTTCCGACGTCGGCGAGTCGTCCCGCCCCGAACACGATCGTGGTGGGTATCCGTAGCTCGAACACGCGACAGCCTCACAGCGCATAGGCGGCCAGGCCGGTGGACTCCGGCAGACCGGTCAGCAGATTCATGTTCTGGATCGCCGAACCCGCGGCTCCCTTGCCGAGATTGTCGGTCACGGCGACGACCCGGATCACCGCGTGCGTGGCGTCGTAGTCCGTCCCGACATGGCAGAAGTTCGACCCGACGACGTCGGCCAGCCGTGGGTAGAGGTCGTACTCCTTCTCGTTGAGCCCACCGCGGCGCGGCTGGTCGACGACACGGACGAAGTATTCGCCGTCGGCGCCGCTTCCGTACGTCTTCCGGTACCGGTCGAGTACCGCGTCGCGGTCCAGGTCGTCGCGCCATGCCGTGCCGACGGACAGGCTGGCCGTCAGGAAGGTGCCGCGGACGAAGGGTCCGTAGGCCGTACTCAGGTCCACCGACACTGGTCGCCCGCCGAGGCGCCCCAGCACGGTCTCCAGCTCGGGGGCATGACGATGGCCGTTCAGGCTGTACGACAGCATGGATCCGGCGACCTCCGCGTGCATGAGCCGCGGGTGTGGGGCGGTCCCGCCGCCCGACGTACCGTTGATGGCACTGATCCGGATCAGCGACGACCAGTCGACGAAGGCGGCGCCGAGCAGGGGATACAGCGCCAGCAGTGCGGTGATGACGTAGCAGCCCGGATTCGCGACCAGCCGGGCGGCGGTGATCTCGGCGCGGTTGAGTTCGCTGACCCCGTACGCCGCCTTCGCCAACAGCTCGGGTGCCAGGTGGGGGCGACCGTAGACGCGCGTGTAGACGTCGGGATCGGCGAACCGGAAGTCGGGGCCGAGGTCGACGACGCGGGTACCGGCGGTCAGGAAGCGTGGTGCCATCCGCATGGCCTCCCCAGCGGGCGCGCAGAGGAAGGCCACGTCCGGGCGGGCGTCCAGAGCCTCGTCCGCGGAACGGTAGACGAGCCCGCAGCCGCGCAGGTTCGGGTGCGTCTGGTCGAACGGCAGATCCGAGCGCGACGTCGGCAGGATCTCGCCGACGTAAGGGTGTCCGAGCAGCAGGCGGCAGACCTCGCCGCCGGTGTGGCCGGCGGCCCCGACGACCACCGCGGTGAGACCGGTCGACTCGGCACCGCGCCCAGCTTGTTCGCCTCGGCCGGGAGTGCGACCACCTCGATGACCCGGATCCACCCGCAGGCCGTCACCGGCCATGAACACCTCCCTGTGGTCGGCCGCCGTCACGCAACGCGGTGCGGCACCGGGTTTCCGGCCAGCGCCGCCTCCCCGACGACCGCGCTGCGGGAGACGTTGACGAGAACTGTTGACGGCCGCATCAATGGGCTCTGGTCGCACCCGGCCACAATGGCCACCCACCGACTCGATCAGCGCCTTCTGGGATCATCTGTCCGCGAAATTGATCGAAGCTCGTGACAATCTATCATGGTTGATTTGTCGAGGGGGGGTCGGTAAAGTGCGTCTCAAGCCCGGGGTTATTGATCAAGCCGACCCGAGGGGGTTTCCCATGAACGTCGAGGCGACATCCGGTTTCGGCGCAAAGCTACGGAGTCGGCGTCAACAGATCAAGCTGAACGAACATCATCTCGCCGACCGTCTGGGTATCAACGCCGAGACGGTGCGCGAGTGGGAACAGAGCCATGACCTGCCGGATCTGACCCTGGCCCAGGTGTCCGATATCGCCAAGGCGCTCGACACCAACCCGGCGACACTGGTGCCGGGCCACAGGAGCGATCTCGACAACGGCGTCAAGCTACAGTACGCAGGCGATGCCGACGCGATCACGGGAAAGCGCGGCGGTGCGGAATACTACACGTACCACTGTCTCGTCCGTACCCACACGGCGCCGAACATGGTGCCATTGTTGGTCGACGTGCTGCGGCAGGGCGAGGACGAGTCGCAGTTTAACGCCGGGCACCCAGGGGGTGAGTTTATCTACGTTCTGGAGGGCGATGTCCACATGCGCTGGGGCGACCCGGAGGCGCCCTCCAAGGCCGATCTCCCGCAGGGCTCCAGCATCTACATCGCACCCTTCGTGCCACATGCATTCGTTGCCACCACGCCTGCGGCACGGCTGTTGGCGGTCAACTTCTGACCTTCCGGGAAACGTCACTCCGTCAGGTTGATCGATTGCTTCCAGTGCGGGCAACTCGAAGATCTCACCGCTGGAGCATCGGTGCCTCACAGGGGTAGTATGACCCGACTGCCGCCAGCAGCATCAACAGAAGGTAAGGCACGGGCGAGATAAATTCAAGACTGTGGATTCGTGCCGAGGATGTGTCAGATGCCGGAGCAATCTGGGCCCAGTGATGGGATGTGGAGCGTCGACCATCCCGTTCTCGATGCGTTGCGAGAGCGCCGTCGAGCCAAGAGCCAACCGGGTCAACGCGCCGACGATCACAAGATCGGGCTGGCCGTGGAGGGCGGCGGCATGCGCGGGGTGGTCTCCGGGGCCATGCTGGCGGCGCTCGAGGAGTTCGGGTTCGGCTCCGCCTTCGACGCGCTCTACGGTTGTTCGGGTGGGGCGATCAACAGCGCCTATTTCGTCGCCGGCGAGGCGTGGCGGGCGCTTCCGATCTACTTCCAGGATCTTCCCAGCCGGGATTTCCTGCGGCTGGGTCGATTTCTGCGCGGTGGCTCGGCGCTCGACCTTGCCGTGGTCTTCGATGAGATCATGGAGCAGGTCCGACCACTGCACTACGACCGGGTGCTCAGCTCACCGGTGCCGCTCACCGTGGCACTGACGATGGTCGACACCATTCAGCCGTACGCCGCGACCGACTTCACCACCCGGGAAGATCTCAAGGCGGCGCTCATGAGCACTTCCTGGCGGCCTGTGCTGGTGCGTGGTGCCGGCGTCTACCGGGGAGAGCGGGCGATCGACGGTTCCGTGCTGACCTCGTTGCCATACCGGATGGCGGTCGACGACAACTGCACCCACGTGCTGTCGTTGAGCACCTTCCCGGCCGGTAGCTACCAGGCCCGGCCGTCGCCGTTCATCCGATTGACCGCCCGGCACGTGGAGCGCCTGCGAAAGGGGTTGGGCGCCGCCTACCTGGCGGAGGTCGCGCGCAAGCACAGCGACCTTCAGCGGCTGGCCCGGCTCCGGCACGAGCCCGGCGCGGAGCGACCGTACGTCCTGGACCTCGCGCCGATGGCCGGCCAGCCCACCCTCGCGCGTTGGGAACTGCGGCCGCGTCCGTTGCTCGCCGCCATTACCAGCGCGTACGAGATGGTCTACGCGGCTGTGGAAGGGCTGCCCTCATCGACGATCGGCACCGGCGCCTTCACGGCCCTGCCCCGCTGGACCGTGGTGCGGCCGTAGCCGGCTGGGGGCCTCGGCCGCCCGGCTCCGCGGTCAGGAGCCACTTGCGGATCTCGTCGTGCCGGAACTGGTACGCCGCTCCGTCATGTCGCAGGATCTCCAGGTCACACGCCCGCTCCAGTGCTCCGATCATCCGCAGCGGCCCGCAGCGCGTGATCCACAGCATCAGTCGGACGAGCACGAAGGCCGGCCACGGGGTGAAACAGCACGCCAGGACGAGCCCGATGCTCGCCCCGAGCGCCGCGCCGTTCACCGGTGAGACGTTTGGTGAGTGGGTTGCCGGACCGGCCACGGCCGGGTAGTGGGACGTCAGCACGTAACGGAGCGCCAGCATCGTGCCGAGCGCGGCCACGGTGGGCACCACGAGGTACGCCAGCGCGACGATGCGACCGTAGCTGAGCGTCAGGCTGGGGGTCACGGCGAGTGGTTCCGCAGACGGTTCCGTGATCCACTTGACGTAGCCCCCGGTGAGGCCGACCGCGAATCCGGCGGTCAGTCCGTAACTCAGGCCGATCACGCCGCCGTAGGTCACCGCCTCCTCCAGTCCGCCGGCGAACCAGGACCGGGCCGCCCCGACCAGCCCTCCGCCGACGCCGATGGCCAGTCCGCTCGCGGTGCCGAAGGCAAGGTACGGCAGCAGCCGTCGCTCACGGCGGGCGCGAGAGATGTTGATGAACGAGGGCTGCTTGGGTTGCTCGGTCACCTTCAGCCAGTACGTAAGGGCTCCGGCGAAGACGATCGAGATGCCCATGCCGAACACCGTCGTGACGCCACGGAACAACCCGGCGGACGGCCCATGCGAGATTCCGTCCTGGAGACCCGTCACCGTCGCCGCGGCCATACCGCCCAGCAGCCCCACCTGGAACACTCCCGTCAGGGACCGCTGCATCCGCGGGATCAACGCGGTGGCCACGCCCAGCGCCACACCCAGCTCGACCGCCACGAAGACCGCGTCGAACCAGTCGAGCAGGAAGGCTGACACCGCGAGAACGCCCGAACCGCCGACCACCCCGGTCAGCGCACCCGCGCGCAGACCGGCGAGGCTGCCCCGGGTCAGACCGATCACGATTCCCACCGCCATCCCGACCGCGATACCGCGTTTGAGCCCTTCCGGGAAGCCGATCGTGAGCAGGTAGGTCAGCGTGAGGACGATACCGGCGATGAGCGCCCACTGCCGCGGGCTCAGCCACTGGTACAGCCGCCACCATTCGATCGTCGGCTGATCCGTGCGGCGCAACCTGTCGGCCATGAACCCCAGCCAGCGGGTCCGCGGCCCCCGGCCCGGCGGGGCCGGCCCCCGCGTGTTCGGTCGGTCAAACTTCCACAGCAGGTCGCCGATCAGGGCGCTCCGGATACCTGCCTCGTTCACTCCCGCGACGCTGCGGACGAACTCCTGCGGGTCGAGGATCCCGTCGCTGTAGCGCCGCCGGACCAGCGCCGCGTACAACGGGACGGCCATCACCCGCTGGAGCGGACTGCCGGTCCTGTCCCTCAGCACCTCGAACAGCGGCCGCCACTTCTCGGAACCCAGGGCGGCCCGTAACGCCTCCGATCCCTGCGGCCGCCGGGCCTGCCCGTCGCTGAGCACCACGTTCAATACGGCTCGCACGCGCGACAGCTTCCGCTGGGCCGGGGCCGGACCGGACCGACCGTCCGGATAGGTTTCCGCTCCGTACAGATAGGTGATCGCGTCGTCCACCTGCAGCGGGTGCAGGGTCACCCGGGTTGCCCCGGCGAGCGCCGGGCGACCCGCGGTGACCGCCACGAAGCTGTGGGTGCGGCAGGTGAGCAGTAGTGGCTGGCCCACTGGAAGCGAGCGCTCGATGTCGTCCAGCGCGACCGGACGCGCATGATCGGCTATCTCGTCGAGGCCGTCCAAGACGAAGATGATCCGACGGGTGTCGATGAGCCGACGTGCCGCCTTGGTTCCGTAGACGCCTGAATTCTCAAGGAATGGGTAAAGCTCGAACAGTTTGCGCTCCGCCCACGCGGTGAATGCCTCGTTGTCGGGGCTCCATGACGACAGGCTGAGCATCACCGGAACAGGATCCCGTTCGCGACGGCGGGCGAGGTAGCTGAGTGTGAAGAGCAGCGCGAAGACCGATTTACCCGCGGCACCGTCGCCCAGGACAACGAGTCGGTGCGACGGCGCCCTGTCGAACAGGTCGAGAATGGCCGACTCGTACTCGCTCAGCCGCCGCCACCGCAGTTCGCCGTCCGCCTGCTGCGGGACGACGGCGCCCCGGGGCTCGGTGAGCAGCGTGCCGGTGGTTGACCAGCGGATGTTCGCGGGCTGGGTGTCGCGCAGACCCCGCAGGACCCCCTCCTGCTCCCACTGCACCGATATCGTTTCGGCCAGTTCCCGGACGGCGAGATCAAGCTGGTCGGGGCGGGCCGGCTGGGTACCGGTCCCGAAATTGTTGTTAACGACCCAGAGCAGGGCGGAGGTAAGGGCTACCAGTGCCGCCAGGATGCTGGAAATCTCGTCTGCCCGGCCCGTACCGCCGACCATCCATGATCCAATAAGGATGAGCGCGGCGACGGAAAAGACAATCGCCGCGACACGCCTGACGACCCGCGAGCGTCGCACCAGACAAGTGTGTCAGAGCCGTACCAGCGCGGTCGGTTGCGTGTCGCGGACTTCCACCCGCCATGAATACTCCCAGCGAAACCGAAATCGACGGGAGGGATCTCGCCGCAGTGCGCCGCAGGGTCTTGTGGAGTGCGCCCGGCTTCTCCGACCTGCCACGTCCGTCGGTCGACGGCTCCGCCAGCTACGGATGCCACAGGCGAACGCGACTACGGCCACGTCGACACTCTGCGACCGGCGGCCGATCACGAGCGGCAACTCCGGTCAGCGCTCCATGGTCCGGTAGCGGCGGACGGCGAGCGGGACGAAGACCGCCAGCATCACCACACACCACACGATCGTCGCGGCGACGGGGTACCGCAGCGGCAGAGCCGCGTCCCCATCGGGCACGCCCGGGTTCCCGAACAGCCGGCGGCAGGCCGTCACCAGAGCGCTCGTCGGGTTCCATTCCGTCATCACCCGCAGCCACGTCGGCATCCGGTCGGTCGGCACGAAGGCGTTCGATATCATCGTGACCGGGAAGATGAGCGCGCCGAGGCGGTTCAGGGTCCGCTCCGACACCATGAGGCCGAGCAGGACACCGCCCCAGCTCACCGCATAGCGGAGCAGCAGCAACAGGCCGAAACCCGCCAGCGTCGCCCCGATGCCGTGGTGCGCCCGCCAGCCGACGGCCAGCCCGGCGGCGGCGAGGAAGACGATGCTGAGCGCGCCGAGCAGGATGTCGCCGCCGGTCTGGCCGAACGGCACCGCCGAGCGGGCCATCGGCAGCGACCGGAACCGGTCGACGATGCCCTTGCCCGCGTCCGAGGCGACCTCCGACGCGGTGGCGATGACCCCGGCGAACGCCGCCATGGCAAACAGACCGGGTATCAGGTACTCGCGGTAGTTTCCCCCGCCGGGAACGGCGATGGCACTGCCGAAGACGTACCCGAACATCACGATCATGATGGCGGGGAAGACGAGCTGCGCGATCAGCACGCCGATCGTGATGTGGCCCAGATTACGCAGCACGATCGTCCAGCCGTCGGCGAGCGTCCACCGGATCCGGTCGACGGCCGTGGCAGGCGGAACCGGCGGCGGTAGCACCAGCGGCGAGCCCGGGTCGACGCTCATGCCACCGTCACCTCCGCCTCGGTCGGCCTCCCGGTCAGCGTCAGGAAGACCTCGTCCAGGGTGGGCCGTCGCAGCGCGATGTCCTCGGCGACGACACCGGCGCGGTCCAGTTCCCGTACCAGTTCGGTCAGCGTCACGGCGCCCTGCCGGGCGGGTACGCTGACCCGCCGCTCGTCCGCGTCGATCTCGGGGTCACCACCGGCGATGGCGGCCAGCACGGAAGCCGCGCCAGCCAGCGCGGCGACGTCCTGGACCACGACGTCGATCCGGCTGCCGACGGCCGCCTTCAGCTCGTCGGGCCCGCCCGAGGCGATGGCCCGCCCGGTGTCGATCACCGTGATGTGGTCGGCGAGCCGGTCCGCCTCTTCGAGGTACTGGGTGGTGAGCAGCACGGTCGTGCCGGCGGCGGCGAGATCACGGATGGTGTCCCAGATCTCGCCCCTGCTCCGGGGGTCGAGGCCGGTGGTGGGTTCGTCCATGAACAGCACCGGCGGCGCGACGATGAGGCTCGCCAGCAGGTGCAGCCGGCGCAGCATCCCGCCGGAGTACGTCCCGACGCTGCGGTCGGCGGCATCCGCCAGGTCGTACTGGTCGAGCAGCTCGTCGGCCCGGCGCCGGGCTACCCGGTCGGGCAGGTGGTAGAGGCGCCCGAACATCCGCAGGTTGGCCCGCCCGCTCAGCCTCTCGTCCACCGAGGCGTGTTGGCCGGCGAGCCCGATCCGGTACCGCACCTGGTCGGCGTCGCGGACCACGTCGTAGCCGGCGACGCGGGCCCGCCCCCGATCGGGCCGGGTGAGCGTGGCGAGGATCCGGACCAGTGTGGTCTTGCCCGCGCCGTTGGGCCCCAGCAGACCGTGCACGGTCCCGCTGGGAATCTCCAGATCGACGCCCCGCAACGCTTCGTTGGCGCCGAATCGTTTGTGCAGGTCGGCGCAGCACACCGCAATCTCAGGATCCATCTCGACCTCGCAATCTGGGGACGGCGGCAGGCGGGACCTCGTCGAGCGGGTCGACGTCGCCCACATCGGCGTCGAGCTAGTCGGTGCCCAGGAGCTGCTGGTAGAGCTGCTGTAGCTCGGGGGACGGGTCCAGGCCCAACTCTGCGGCGAGGGTTGTCCGTAGGTGATGGTACGCGTGCAGTGCGTCACTGCGCCGGCCGCTGCGGGCGAGGACCCGGATGAGCTGGCCGTACATCCACTCGTCCAACGGGTGGAGCACGACGAGCGAGCGCAACTCGCCGATCAGCTCGCGGTGCAGCCCGAGCTCGATCTCCGCTTCGATCCGTAGCTGCAGTGCGTTGCGCCGCTGCTCCTGCAGGTCGGTCACGTACGGGTCGAGCCTTGCACCCATCGGCACGTTGGCCAGCGGGCTGCCCGACCACAGCCCCAGGGCGGCGCGCAACCTCGAGGCCGCCTCGTCCAACCGGCGCCCCCGCAGGAAGACCTGCCCCTGCCGGCTCAGCCGCTGGAACTGCTGCAGGTCGACCTGGTCGGGGTGGACGCGCAGCAGGTACCCGGGGTTCTTCGTGACGAGTAGGTCCCCGTCGCCGCTGTCCACCTGCTCGCGGGTCAGGAAGCGCCGAAGCTGGTAGATGTACGTCTGGATGGTGGCTACCGCGCTGCGTGGCGGCCGGTCGCCCCAGAGCAGCCGGACAAGGGTCTCGATATGCACGATCCGGTTGGCGTGGAGTACGAGCAGGGCCAGCACCTGCAGCAGTTTTGGCGCGCTGGGCGTGCACTCGTGCTCGCCACGGAAGACCTCGAGTGGACCGAGCACCTTGAACCGCAGGCCATCCTCGGACCACGGGTGCGTCCAGATTCGGGGTGAGTCGTCGACGGACGGTGCGCAGGCGGCCAACTGGTAATCGTCTACCAAGCCCACGGCTATCTCCCAGTCCCTTGCGGTCAGATGCAGCAGCCACACCGTGCGAGAGCGCCGCCGTAACGGCACGACGGCCTGTCCCGCTGTCATTCGGCTCCCATACCTTCGACCACGTCGCTGGACGATGACTGGACAATGACTGGACGCCGCAGCTCAACGGCTCTGTCCGCTGCTCGTCCGTTCGCTTGCGGCCTGACGGCCAGGACCGTGGGGTATTGCATTCCGTTGCACTGTCGAGGGGTGGCCGGAGTGATCCTCGATTGGTTTTCTGACGTCGTTTGATCCGTCCTTGAATAGACTTCGATCCCTATCCCGTACGGTTTCGCCCATGGACAGGGATGCTTACCATCACGCTGGGGCGTAGTCATGGTGCGGGTACTTGTCGCCGAGGGGGACGCCACCGTCGCCGAGTCGCTCGCGGGCGGGCTGCGGCGCCACGGATTCGACACCCTAACCGTTGACACCGGAAGAGATGCGCTGCGGTCATGTCACCGCGCGGACCTCGTACTGCTGGATCTCGAACTGTCGGACCTCGATGGGCTGGAGGTCTGCCGCGACATCCGCACCGACTGCGATATCCCGATCATCGCGCTGGCTGCCCGGGGTACCGAGCTGGACCGCGTTCTCGGCCTACAGGCCGGCGCAGACGACTATCTCGTCAAGCCGTACGGATTTCGCGAGCTGGTCGCGCGCATCGGGGCGGTCATGCGCCGGGCGCGCCCCGCGCCGCCGGAGCCGCGGCGGATCTCGTACGGGCCACTGCAGATAGACCTCGGCGCCCGCCAGGTCCGGCTCGACGACCGGCTCATCAATGTGACCCGTAAGGAGTTCGACCTCCTCCGTCTGCTGGCCACCCAGCCAGAGACGGTGGTTTCCCGCAAACAGATAATGTCGAAGGTCTGGGATGACGCCTGGGCGAGTTCCAGCCGCACCATCGACACGCACGTGAGCAGCCTGCGCAGCAAGCTCGGTGCCCCTACCTGGATTGTCACTGTCCGCGGAGTCGGCCTGCAGTTCGGCGGAGTCGGCGCCCGTGGCTGAGCCGTCGTGAACACGATGAACGACTCTGTATCGCCATTCTCTGACCATCCGACGGTGAATCTGAGGACACATGGACGCTGATGTAATTGTCGTGGGTGCTGGCCCGGCCGGGCTGATGCTCGCCGGCGAGCTGCGCCTGGCGGGTGTCGCGACCGTCGTCATCGACCGGCTGACGGAGCCCACCGGGGAGTCCCGCGGCCTAGGCTTTACCGCACGCACGATGGAGGTGTTCGACCAGCGAGGGCTGCTGCCCCGATTCGGCGAGATCTCCACCGGGCCGCGCGGCCATTTCGGCGGTTTGCCCGTTGATTTCAGCGTGCTCGACGGCGCCCATTTCGCCGCGCACGGCATACCGCAGGCGCGCACCGAGGCGATCCTCGCGGCCTGGGCCGCGGAGCTGGGTGCGGACGTCCGGCGCGGCTGGGATCTGGTGGGGCTGGAAAGCGAGGAGCACGGCGTCACCGCGCACCTCCGCAGCCCCGCCGGCCCCCGAAAGCTGCGCGCGCGGTACCTGGTCGGCTGCGACGGCGGGCGCAGCACGGTACGCCGGGCGGCCGGGTTCGACTTCCCCGGCACCGCGGCGACCCTGGAGATGTTCCTGGCAGACGTGGCCGGCTGCGAGATACCGCCGCGGCCGATCGGCCAGACGGTGCCGCAGGGCTTCTTCATGGCCGGCCCGGTGGCGGCCGGAGTGGACCGCATCATCATCTGCGAGCGTGGCGCCCCACCGCGGCAGCGCACCGAACCACCGCCGTGGGCCGAGGTCGCGGCCGCATGGCAGCGGCTGACCGGCGAGGACATCAGCGCCGGTACGCCGATCTGGACGAGCGCCTTCGGCGACGCCACCCGGCAGGTCACCGAGTACCGCCGCGGCCGGGTCCTGCTCGCCGGCGACGCCGCGCACATCCATCTGCCCGCCGGCGGCCAGGGGCTGAACGTCAGCGTGCAGGACGCGGTGAACCTGGGCTGGAAGCTCGTCGCCGAGGTGGCCGGGTGGGCGCCCCCCGGGCTCCTGCACAGCTACCACACCGAGCGGCACCCGGTCGGGCAGCGCCTGCTGCTGAACACCCGCGCGCAGGGGCTGATCCTGCTCGGCGGCGAGGCGATGCAGCCGCTGCGTGACGTGCTGACCGAGTTGATCGCCTTCGAGAACGTCAGCCGGCACCTCGCCGGCATGGTGAGTGGGCTGGACATCCGGTACGACGTCGGCCCCGGGGACCACCCGCTGCTCGGCCGCCGGATGCCGCACCAGGACCTGGTCGGCGAGGCCGGAAAGACGAGTACGACGCGGCTCCTGCACCCGGCCCGGGGGATCCTGCTCGACTTCACCGACGACGACCGGCTGCGCCGTACCGCTGCCGGATGGGCGGACCGGGTCGACGTGGTCACCGCGGCACCGCACGGCGTCGAGGCGACCAGCCAGTTGGCCGGTACGGAGGCGCTCCTGCTCCGCCCCGACGGGCACGTCGCCTGGGCCGCGCCCGGTGGGGGCGAGCTGGAGGCGGCGCTGCGTCGCTGGTTCGGAGTCCCTGGTTCGGAAGGAAGGGCCCGCGATGAGTGAGCCGGCAGAAGTGGTGAGCAGCACGCTGATCGTGGCGAGGATGGCGCCGGAGGTGAGCGGCGAGGTGGCCCGGATATTCGGTCGCTTCGACGAGACCGAGATGCCCTCGCTCATGCGGGTCCGGCGGCGGGAGCTCTTCTCGTACCAGGGCCTGTACTTCCACCTCCAGGACTTCGACGGCGACGGCGGCGCGGCGATCGAGGGGGTCCGGTCCCACCCGCTCTTCGTGGACGTCAGCGCCGCCCTCCGGCCGTTCATCAGCCCGTACGATCCGCAGACCTGGCGCTCCCCGGCCGACGCGATGGCGTCGAGCTTCTACCGCTGGGAAGCCACGTCATGAGGCGGCGGGTCGCGATCACCGGGATCGGTGTGCTGGCGCCCGGCGGCATCGGGACGAAGGCTTTCTGGGATCTGCTGACCGCCGGGCGGACGGCGACCAGGAGGATCTCCTTCTTCGATCCCTCGCCGTTCCGGTCCCAGATCGCAGCCGAGATCGACTTCGACCCGGCGGCGCACGGGCTCAGCCCTCGGGAGATCCGGCGGATGGACCGGGGGGCCCAGCTCGCCGTCGTCGCGGCCCGGGAGGCGACCGCCGACAGCGGCCTGGAACCGGACACCTGCGACCCCGAGCGGACGGGGGTGACGATCGGCAGCGCGGTCGGGGCCACCATGGGCCTCGAAGAGGAGTACCGGGTGGTCAGCGACAGCGGCCGGCTCTGGCTCGTCGACCACAGCTACGCCGTGCGGCACCTGTACGGGTACTTCGTGCCCAGTTCGTTCGCCGTCGAGGTGGCCTGGGCGGTGGGGGCCGAGGGGCCGGTCACGGTGATCTCCACCGGCTGCACCTCCGGCCTCGACGCGGTCGGCCACGCCGTCGAGTTGATCCGCGAGGGCTCCGCCGACGTGATGGTCGCGGGGGCGACGGACGCGCCGATCTCGCCGATCACGGTGGCCTGCTTCGACGCGATCAAGGCGACGTCGCCCCGCAACGACGACCCCGAGCACGCCTCGCGCCCGTTCGACCGGACCCGGGACGGGTTCGTGCTCGGCGAGGGCGCGGCGGTGTTCGTCCTGGAGGAGTGGGGACATGCGCAGCGCCGGGGAGCCCGGATCTACGCGGAGGTCGCCGGCTTCGCCTCGCGGTGCAACGCGTTCCACATGACGGGGTTGCGACCGGACGGCCGGGAGCTGGGGGTGGCCATCGACAGCGCCCTCGCCGAGGCGCGGCTGAACGCCGAGGAGATCGACTACGTCAACGCGCACGGCTCGGGCACCCGGCAGAACGACCGGCACGAGACCGCGGCGTTCAAGCGCAGCCTCGGCGGGCACATCTACCGCACGCCGGTCAGCTCCATCAAGTCGATGGTGGGCCACTCGCTCGGCGCCATCGGCTCCATCGAGATCGCCGCGTCCGTGCTCGCCATCACGCACGATGTGGTGCCGCCGACGGCGAACCTCCACCACGCCGATCCCGAATGCGACCTCGACTACGTACCGCTGCACGCCCGGGAGCGCCGCACCGACACGGTGCTCACGGTGGGCAGCGGGTTCGGTGGGTTCCAGAGCGCCATGGTCCTCACCGGCCCGCTGGTCGACGACGCGAGGAGCGCGGCGTGACCGCGCGGGTGGTGGTCACCGGGCTGGGGGTCACGGCCCCGAACGGGCTCGGCGCGGCCGACTACTGGTCGGCGACGCTGCTCGGCAAGAGCGGGGTCGGCCGCATCACCCGGTTCGACCCGGCCGGCTACCCGGCCCGACTGGCCGGCGAGATCCAGGACTTCGTCGGCGCCGACCACCTGCCGAGCCGGCTGATCCCGCAGACCGACCGGATGACCCAGCTCGCGCTGGTCGCGGCGGACTGGGCGCTGGTCGACGCCGGCGTGGTCCCGGCCGAACTGCCCGAGTTCAGCGCCGGCGTGGTCACGGCCAGTTCCTCCGGCGGGTTCGAGTTCGGCCAGGGCGAGCTGCAGAACCTGTGGCGTAAGGGCGGCCAGTACGTCAGCGCGTACCAGGCGTTCGCCTGGTTCTACGCGGTCAACTCGGGGCAGGTCTCGATCCGGCACGGGCTGCGCGGGGCCAGCGGCGTCGTGGTAAGCGACCAGGCCGGTGGGCTGGACGCTGTCGCGCACGCCTGCCGGCAGATCCGCCGGGGCAGCGCGCTGGTCGTCGCCGGTGGCATGGACGCGTCCATCTGTCCGTGGGGCTGGGCGGCCCAGCTCGCCAGCGGACGGCTGAGCCGCAGCGACGAGCCGGACCGGGCGTACCTTCCGTTCGACGCCCGCGCCGGTGGGTTCGTGCCGGCCGAGGGCGGCGCCCTGCTGATCCTGGAGGAGGCCGGGGCGGCCCGGGCGCGCGGCGCCCGGACCGTCTACGGCGAGATCGCCGGCTACGGCGCCACCTTCGACCCCCGCCCCGGCCTGGGCCGGGAGCCCGGGCTGCGGCGGGCGATCGAGCTGGCCCTGACCGACGCCGGGCTGGAGCCGGACGGTGTCGATGTCGTGTTCGCCGACGCGGCGGCAGTGCCGGAGCTGGACCGGATCGAGGCTGCGGCGATCACCGCCGTCTTCGGCCCGCGTGGGGTGCCGGTCACCGCACCCAAGACGATGACCGGCCGGCTCTGCTCCGGCGCGGCCGCGCTCGACCTGGCCGCCGCCCTGCTGTCCATCCGGGACGGTCTGATCCCACCCACCCTGAACGTCTCGCCGGCCCCCGAATACCGGCTCGACCTGGTCACGGGGCAGCCGAGACCGGCGGCGCTGCGCACCGCACTCGTGCTGGCCCGCGGGTACGGCGGCTTCAGTTCGGCCATGGTCGTCCGGGCGCCGGCGAGCGCATCCGCAAGCGAGGAGACAACGGAGGACAACAGATGCTCAACCGGACCTTCACCATCGACGACCTGAGGCGGATCCTGCGCGAGGCCGCCGGCCAGGACGAGTGGGTCGACCTCGACGGAGACATCCTCGACACCGGGTTCGACGAGTTGGGCTACGACTCGCTCGCCCTGCTCGAGACCGGTACCCGGGTCGAGCGCGAGTTCGGCATAAAGATCGAGGACGAGGCGCTGACCTCGGCCCGGACGCCCCGCGCGCTGCTCGGGACCGTCAACACCCACCTCGCTTCGGCGAGCGCGAGCTGAGGGCGGGGACATGTCCGAACACGCCATAGTCACGGGCGCCACGAGCGGGATCGGCCTCGCCGTCGCACGGACCCTCGCCGGGCGGGGTTGCCGGGTGTTCATCTGCGCGCGTACCGCCGAAAGCGTGGCCTCGACCGTCAAGCGGCTCCGCGAGGAAGGGCTCGACGTCGACGGGGTCGCCTGCGACGTGCGGTCCGCTGCCGACGTGCGGGCGTTGGTCCGCGCGGCCGTCGACCGGTACGGGTCGGTCGACATCCTGGTCAACAACGCCGGCCGCAGCGGCGGCGGGGTGACCGCCGACATCGACGACGACCTGTGGCTCGACGTCATCGAGACGAACCTGACGAGCGTGTTCCGGGTGACCCGCGAGGTGCTCAACGCGGGCGGCCTGCGGCACAAGAGCCGTGGCCGGGTGGTCAACGTCGCCTCGACGGCCGGTAAGCAGGGCGTCGTACTGGGCGCACCGTATTCGGCCTCGAAGCACGGTGTCGTCGGTTTCACCAAGGCGCTCGGCAACGAGCTGGGCAGGACCGGGATCACGGTCAACGCGGTCTGTCCCGGGTACGTCGAGACCCCGATGGCCGAGCGCGTCCGGCAGGGGTACGCCGCCGCCTGGCAGACCTCCGAGGAGGCGGTGCTGGAGCGGTTCGAGGCGAAGATCCCGCTGGGCCGCTACTCGACGCCGGAGGAGGTTGCCGGCCTCGTCGGCTACCTGGTCTCCGACGCGGCCGCCTCGATCACCGCCCAGGCCATCAACGTCTGCGGCGGGCTGGGCAACTTCTGAGAAGGAGAAGAGCATGTCGCTGCCGGGCAGCACCGAGACGGAGCACGAGATCACCGTGCACGCCCCCGCGGCCACCGTCTACCACCTCATCGCCGAGGTGGCGAACTGGCCGCAGATCTTTCCACCGACCATCCACGTCGAGCACGTCGAGCGGACCGGTTCGGAGGAGCTGATCCGGATCTGGGCCACGGCCAACGGCACCGCCAAGAGCTGGGTCTCGCGGCGGCGCCTGGACGCGGATCGGCTGTGTGTCGACTTCCGGCAGGAGGTTTCCGCGCCGCCGGTCGCCGCCATGGGGGGCAGCTGGCTCGTCGAGCCGATCTCCGCCGGGGAGTCCCTGGTGCGGCTGCGCCACCACTTCCGGGCCGTCGGGGACGACCCGGACCACCTGGCCTGGATCGACCGGGCGGTGGACCGCAACAGCGGTTCGGAGCTGGCGGCGCTGAAGGCCGCCGCGGAGGCCGGCGCGGAGGCCGGCGACGGGGAGCGGTCGCTGACCTTCGACGACACCGTGCGCATCGACGGCTCGGTCAAGGACGTGTACGACTTCATCAACGACGCGCAGTTGTGGTCGCGGCGGTTGCCGCACGTGGCCCGGGTCTCCGTCCAGGAGGACACCCCGGGGCTGCAACTGCTCGAAATGGACACCCGCACCGCGGACGGGTCCGTGCACAGCACCACGTCCGTCCGGGTGTGCCTGCCACACACCCGCATCGTGTACAAGCAGATCGCTCCGCCCCGGTTGATGACGCTGCACACCGGACACTGGCAGTTCGAGGATCGCGGCGACGCGGTGGAGGTCACCTCCCGGCACACCGTGGTCCTCAACGAGGGGGCCATCGAGGGCGTGCTCGGCCCCGCGGCGACGGTGCGGGACGCGCGGAGCTACGTCCGGCAGGCGCTGGGCACCAACAGTCTGGCCACGCTCCGGCACGCCAAAGAGTACGCCGAGAGCCGGCGCTGATGGCCGACGAGCCGGTACTCGTGGTCGGCGCCGGACCGGTCGGCCTGATGATCGCCGGCGAGCTGGCGCTGGGCGGGGCGGAGGTCGTGGTCTGGGAGCGGCTTCGAGAGCCGACCGGCCAGTCGCGTGCCTCGCACCTGCACGCCCGCACCATGGAGATCTTCGACCAGCGTGGCCTGCTCGCACACCTCGGCGAGCCACCCCGCGACGACCTGGGACACTTCGGCGGGGTACCGCTGGAGCTCGACCGGCTGGCCAGCCACCGGCCCGGCCTGTGGCGGGTCTCCCAGGCACGCACCGAGGCGGTGCTCGGGTCGTGGGCGGCCGCGCTGGGCGCCGACATCCGGCGCGGGTACGAGCTGTCGGAGCTGACCGTGGCGGCCGACCACGTCGAGGCGCGCGGGCACGGGCCGGCCGGCCCGGTCCGGCTCCGGACCCGGTACCTGGTCGGCTGCGACGGCCAGGACAGCACGGTACGGCGGCTCGCCGGGTTCGACGTCGCCGGCCGCGAGCCGACCCGCAAGCTGCTGCGGGCCGACGTGACCGGCATCGACATCCCGCAGCGGCGCCTGCGCCGTTACCCGGCCGGGCTGGTCACCGCCGCCGGCCGGGGCGACGGCGTGACGCGCCTGATGGTGCACGAATCCGGCCGCCCGGCCGCGGGCCAGGGTGCCCCGCCCGGGTACGCCGAGGTCGTCGCCGCGTGGGCCCGGGTCACCGGCGAGGAGATCGGCGCCGGCACGCCGCTGTGGGTGGACACGTTCGACGACGCGAGCCGCCAGGCGACCCGGTACCGGCTCGGACGGGTTCTGCTCGCCGGCGACGCCGCGCACGTCCAACCGCCGGTCGGCGCCCAGGCGGTCAACCTCGGACTGCAGGACGCGGCGAACCTCGGGTGGAAGCTCGCCGCCGAGGCGTGCGGCTGGGCGCCGGCAGGCCTGCTGGACAGCTATCACGACGAGCGGCACCCGGTCGGGCGCCGGGTCCTCGGCGCGATCGAGGCGCAGGCGCTGCTGCTCTTCGGCGGGGCGGACCTGGATCCGCTCCGGGCGGTCCTCGGCGAGCTGCTCGGGTACGCCGACGTGCGGGCGCACCTCGCCGCGATGGTCAGCGGGCTGGATGTGGCGTACGGCCCCGGGCCGCTGGTCGGCCGCCGGGTGCCGCACTGGCCACTGTCGACCCCGGCCGGCCCGACGAGCACCACCGCGCTGCTGCGGACCGGCCGCGGCGTGCTCCTCGACCTCACCGGCGACGCCGCGCACCAGGCTGGCCTCTCCGCCTCCGTCAACGGCTGGCGCGACCGCCTCGACCTGGTGACCGCCCGGCACACCGGCGGACCACCCGACGCGGGCGCCCTGCTGCTGCGCCCGGACGGCCACGTCGCCTGGTCGGGCGCCGGCGGGCCGGGAGTCGTCTCGACCAGTGCCGGCGGGCCGGGAGTCGTCTCGACCAGTGCCGGCGGGTCGGAAGCCGTCTCGATCGACGCCACCGGTCCGGCGGGCCCGGATGGTCTGGATGTCGCGCTGCGCCGCTGGTTCGGCGCGCCCAGCAAGTGATCAGTGCACACCCAACAGGAGGTAGTCGTGGGCAGTCTGACAGGAAAGACCGCGCTGGTCACCGGCGCGAGCCGGGGGATCGGCCGGGCGATCGCCGAGCGGCTCGGTCGCGAGGGCGCACTCGTGGCCGTGCACTACGCCAGCAACACCGAGGCGGCCGAGCACACCGTCAAATCCGTGGTCGCGTCCGGCGGCCGGGCCTTCGCCGTACCGGCGGACTTCGGCACGGCGGGCGCGGTGGACACCCTCTTCGACGGAGTGCGCACCGGGCTGCGGGAGCACACCGGCGCCGCCGAGCTGGACATCCTGGTGAACAACGCCGGCATCATGGGCGGGGTCGCGCCGGAGGAGCTGACGCCGGACACCTTCGACCGGATGATGGCGGTGAACGCCCGGGCGCCGCTCTTCGCGGTGCAGCGGGCGCTGCCGATGATGCCCGACGGTGGGCGCATCATCAACATCTCCAGCGCGCTGACCCGGATGGCGTTGCCGCAGGAGGTGGCGTACGCCATGAGCAAGGCCGCCGTGGAGATGATCAGCCTGCACTTCGCCCAGCACCTGGGCTCGCGCGGCATCACCGTGAACACCGTGGCGCCGGGCGTCACCGACAACGGCAGCGAGATGCTGCGCAATCCGGAGGTGCGCGCGGCCCTCGCCGGCACGACCGCGTTCGGACGGATCGGCGAGCCGGCGGACGTCGCCGACGTGGTGGCGTTCCTCGCCTCGTCGGACGGGCGCTGGATCACCGGCGGCTGGCTCGACGCCAGCGGCGGCACGCTGCTCGGCACGAGTGCCAGATGATCCCACCGGTGCGGCCGGCCGCGCCCGTGCGCTGGGGCGCGGGCCGGTCCGTCCTGCTGCTCGTCCTGTCGGGGAACATGCTCCTCGACGCGCTGGAGGTGTCGGTCGCGAGCATCGCGCTGCCGTCCATCGGCGCCGAGCTGGGTCTGCCGGTGCCGGCCCTCCAGTGGACGATCGCCGGGTTCGCGGTCGGGTTCGGCGGTACGCTGCTGGCCGGCGCGTACCTGGCCGCGCGGTTGGGCCGGCGCCGGGTCTATCTCGCCGCGCTGCTCGTCTTCGCCGTCGCGTCGCTGGTGGGCGGTCTCGCGACCGACGGCGCGACCCTGATGGCCACCCGGGTGGTGAAGGGCGTCTGCGCGGCACTCACCGCACCCGCCGGGCTGGCCATCATCGCGAGCACCTTCCCGGAGGGGCCGGAGCGCAACCGGGCGGTCTCCGTCTACGGGCTCTTCGGTGCCAGTGGCTTCACCGCCGGGCTGCTGCTCTCCGGGGTGCTCACCACCGGCCTCGGCTGGCGCTGGACATTCCTGGTACCGGCGCCGGCCGCGCTCGTGCTGTTCGCGTTCGCCCTGCGCGTCGTCCCCGGTTCACCCTCTGCCGGCCCGGGGCGCCTGGCGGTACCGAAAGACGGTCGGCTGCTGCGGGCCATGGTCGGCGCCGCCGCGCTCAACGGCTCGTACTGGGGCTTCCATCTCGTGGCCACCCTGCACATGCAGCTCCTGCTCGGCTGGAGCCCGCTGCGGACGGGGCTCGCGTTCCTGCCGGCCAGCCTGCTGCTGCTGGTCTCGGTGCCGTACGCGGCCGCCCTGGTGGGCCGGTTCGGCACGGCCCGGCTGATCGCGATCGGCGCGGCCGCGCCGCCGATCGGTTACGCGCTCTACCGCCCGGCGCGGGCGTCGCCGACGTACCTGACCGAGGTCCTGCCGACGATGCTCCTGGTCGGGGCCGGCTTCGCGCTGGCCTTCTTCGCCCTGCACGTGCAGGCCACGGCCGGGGTCCCAGCCGTGGGGCAGGCGATGGCCGGCGGGCTCTACCAGACATCGGTTCAACTCGGCGGCGCGGCCGTGGTGCTCGGAACCGGCGCGGTCCTCGGCGGCGGCCCACCGGCAGCGGCGGTCGCGGCACACCATGGTCCGGCGCTGGCACTGGTCACCGCGGTTGGCGTGGCCGGCTTTCTGGTGGCACTGCCGGGCCTGCTACCAGGGCGTCGATCGGCCGTTTGACATCAACATTAGTTGAGATTCTACGGTCGTCAATGTGAGTCAGCCGTTGTCTCACGCCCACGGAAAGGACAGCCATGTCAAAGGATCGTATCCGCGTTGCTGTGATCATCGGCAGCGTCCGCAAGGGCCGCTTCGGTCCGACGGTCGCACGTTGGTTCGTCGAGCAGGCCCGGCAGCGCAACGGTGTCGAGGTCGACGTCATCGACCTTGCCGAGGCCCCGTTGCCGGTCACGATCACGGACGAGCCGGCGCCCGGAGTCGCGGCGGTCCTCGGCGACCTGAGTCCGCGCGTCGAGCAGGCTGACGCGTTCGTCGTGGTGACGCCGGAATACAACCACGGCTATCCGGCCTCGTTGAAATGCATGATCGATTGGCATTTCACCCAGTGGCAGGCAAAGCCGGTCGGGTTCGTTTCCTACGGCGGTCTCGCCGGGGGCGTGCGGGCGGTGGAGCAATTGCGTCAGGTGTTCGCCGAGCTGCACGCGATGACCATTCGCGACATGGTCAGCTTCCACGGCGCGTGGCAGCAGTTCGACAGCGACGGGCGGCCGACGCATCCCGAGGGGTGCAACGCGGCGGCGAAGGTGATGCTCGACCAGCTCGTCTGGTGGGCGGAGGCGCTCCGGGACGCCCGCTACCGGCGCCCGTACCGGGCGTAGGGGTGGAGGCGCCCGTACCGGGCGCGGGGGCCGAGGCGCCCGTACCGGGCGTGGGCGTTGACGACGACAGGCTCGGGCCCGGGAACGGGGACCGGGCGTAGGCACCACGGAAGGCGCGGGGACCGGGATCGGTACCCGGAGCCCTGCTCATGGGAGGTTGTGAAGGCAGATGCGCGTTCTGATGCTGACCACCCCGGTCCCCACGCACCTGACGCCGCTGGTGCCGCTGGCCTGGGCGCTGCGCGCCGCCGGTCACGAACTGCTGGTGGCCGGCCAGCCGGATGTGCTGGAGGCGGCCCGGTGCGCCGGGCTGAACGCGGTGAGCATCGGCACCCGGTTCGACCTGGGGGCCATGCTGCTGGCCGGACTGCCGGACGGCGTGCGCCCGATCGAACTGCGCGGGCGGCCCGCCCCGGAGGTGATGGGGGAGTACGGCCGGGTGTGGATGGTGCACGCCGAACGCATGCTGCCGGATTACCTCCACTTCGCGCGGGGTTTCCGCCCGGACCTGATCCTCGCCGACCCGCTGGAGTACGTCGCACTGATCGTCGGCGGCGTGCTCGGCGTGCCGGTGGTGCAGCACCGCTGGGGCGTCGACCCCATCTCCACGCCGGCCCGGCCCAAGGCCCGGCTCGCCCTTGCGGAGGCGTGCCGGAGCGTGGGACTGGCCGGCCTGCCCGACCCCCACGTACTGCTCGATCCATGCCCGCCGAGCCTGCAGTTGCCGGGTGTGGAGCCGGCCACCCCGCTCCGGTGCGTGCCGTACAACGGCGGCGGGGCGGTACCGGCCTGGCTGGGGAGCGAACTGGGCGAGGGCAGGCCCGGACCCCGGCGGGTGGCCGTCTCGGTCGGAGGGCTGACCCTCGTCATGCACGGGGTTCCGTTCCTGCGGCGGCTGCTGTGGGCCTTCGACGGGCTCCCCGACGTCGAGGCGGTGGCCACCGTCGACGCCGTCCACCGGGAGGAGATCGGGCCGGTGCCGGGGAACGTCCGGATGATCGATCCCACCCCGCTGAACATGTTCCTTGGCCGCTGTGCGGCGGTCGTACACCACGGCGGCGCCGGGACCTCGATGTCCGCCACCGACGCCGGCCTGCCGCAGCTCGTCCTGCCGCAGATCAGCGACCAGTTCGCGGCCGGCGACCGGCTGGCCGCCCGCGGCGCCGCCATCGCGATCGACGACGCGGCCCGCCAGAACGACCCGGCGGCGCTCCGGGCCGCGCTGGCCGCGCTGCTGGAGGACGACAGCTATGCCAAGGCGGCCCGTGAGCTCGGGCGCGAGATGCGGGACCAGCCCACACCCGCCCGGATCGCCGCCGACCTCGAGCGGCTCGCCCGGAACAGACCGAACAAGGAGGAGTTATGAGGCTGCTGTTCGTGGCAGGTGGCGCACCGGCGACGATCTTCGCCCTGGCACCGCTCGCCACCTCGGCCCGGAACGCGGGTCACCAGGTCTTCATGGCGTCGACCGAGGAGATGGCGCCGTACATCGCCGGGGTCGGCCTGCCGGCGGTCTCCGCCACGCCGCTGACGATCCGGCACTTCATCACGACCGACCGGTCCGGCGCGCCGGTGGAGATACCGAAGGACCCGGTGGAGGAGATGCTCTTCACCGGCCGCTGGTTCGGCCGGATGGCGGCCGCCAGCCTGGACCCGCTGCTGGAGCTGGCCCAGCACTGGCGCCCGGACATCGTGGTCGGCGGCACGATGTCCTACGCGGCGCCGCTGCTCGCCGCCCACCTGAAGATCCCGTTCGTCCGGCAGGCGTGGGACGCGACCGAGGCCACCGGAATCGATCCGGGGGCGAACGAGGAACTGCGGCCGGAGCTGGCGGCGGTGGGCCTGGACCGGCTCCCCGAGCCGGATCTCTTCGTGGACATCTGCCCGCCGAGCCTGCGGCCGCCCGGGGCCGGGCCGGCGCAGATGATGCGCTGGGTGCCTGGCAACCGGCAGGCCCTGCTGGAGCCGTGGATGTACACCCGGGGCGAGCGCCGGCGGGTCTGCGTGACGTCCGGCAGTCGGGTGGCCCGCGACCAGAACTTCGACTTCCTGCGCGGCCTGGTGGAGAGCGTCGCCCCGCTCGGCGTAGAGGTCGTCGTCGCCGCGCCGCCGGCCGTCGCCGACGCGCTGCGGCCGGAGCTGGGCGGGATCCGGGCCGGCTGGATTCCACTCGACGTCCTGATCCACACGTGTGACCTGGTGGTGCACCACGCCGGCGGCGTCACCGGGCTCACCGCGATGAACGCCGGCGTACCGCAGGTGTTGATCCCCAAGGGGGCCAATTTCGTCGCCCCGTCGCAGCGGGTGTCCGACTTCGGCGCGGCCGTCACGCTCCTGGCCGGCGAGGACGGCCCGGACCAGGTCGCGGCGGCCTGCCGGGAGATCCTCTCCGACGGCCGGTACGCCGAGCGGGCGTGCGCCCTGTCCCGGGAGATCGCCACGCTGCCGCCACCCACCGACGTGGTCGACGCACTCGTGGCGCTCGTGCCCTGACCGTACGCCCCGGTCGGTGGGCTCGCCCCGCCGACCGGATCGCCCCGAGCACCAAACATCGAAAATCATCAATGCAAATCGAGAGGGGACGATGCGATGCGGGTCCTTTTCGGCGTGTCCAACTGGGCCGGTCACTGGTTCCCGACGGTACCGCTGGCGTGGGCGCTGCGGGCCGCCGGTCACGACGTCCGGGTGGCCTGCCCGCCGGAACAGGCCGACGCGGTCTCCGCGGCCGGGCTCCTGGCGATGCCCTTCCTGGAAGGGCCCGACATGGTGCTCGGGGCGCGGCTGCACAACTACGGCAACGCACTGGCCGGCCGGTGGCGGTTCCCGGAGCCGCCTCCGCACCCGATTACCGGCGAGCGGGTCGCCAGCCTCGACGAGTTCGACCTCGCGGCGTGGCGGGCCGAGAACCGCGACCGCATTGCCGGCGCCGCCCGGCGCAGCACCGACGCGGCGGTGGCCTTCGCGCGCCGGTGGCGGCCCGGGCTCGTGGTGCACGACCTGATGAGCCTGGAGGGTCCGCTGCTCGGGCGGGTACTGGGCGTGCCCGCGCTGCTGCACCTGTGGGGTCTGTTCGGCCCGGACGACCTGGTCGCCGGCCTCTTCCCGCTCGTGCCCGCCGACGACAGCGAGGCGTTCCCCCGGCACGGCGTCGGCACGATGGGGCCGGACGTCTACCGGTACGTCGTCGATCCGAGCCCGCCGTCCGCCGCCCCACCGTTGCGGGCGGAGCGGCTCGGGCTGCGGTACCTGCCGTACAACGGGCCGGGCGCGATGCCGTCGTGGTTGGCGGCCACACCGGACCCCGCACCGGACCCGGTGCGGCGTCGGCGGGTCTGCGTGGTCTGGGGGACCGCGGTCAGCACGATGTTCGGCCCGGCGACGTTCGCGGTGCCGAAGGTGCTGGCCGGTCTCGCCGAACTGGATGTCGACGTGGTCGTGACGGTCATCAGTGCCGACCGGCGGCGGATCGGCCCGGTCGGGCCCCGGGTGCGGCTGCTCGAGCACACACCGCTGCACCTGCTGTTGCCGGACTGCGACCTCGTCGTCCACCACGGCGGCGCGGGCTGCGCGATGACGGCGGCCGCGGCCGGGACCCCGCAGCTCATCCTGCCCAACGGGCTGGACCAGGACACGGTGGCGGCCCGGATGGCGGACGCCGGGGTGGCACGGGTCGTACACAACGCGATCGCGGACGCCGGCGACGTCGCCGCCGCAGCGGCCGACCTGCTGGACAACCCCGACTACCGGGCGGCGGCGGCGCGGCTGCGCGACGAGGTGGCGGCACTCCCGACGCCCGCCGCGCTGGCGTCCACCGCCGAGCACATGGTCGCCGGCACGTCCCTCGTATCCGACTGACCGGCGCCGTGTCGCCGGCCGACGATGAGGACCTTTTCGATGGAGATCGTGGGGAACGGCTTTCTGGCTCGAAGCCTGGCGCCGGTCGCCGGCAAGCACTCGGACACCGTCGTGCTCGCCGCCGGCGTGTCGTGGGTGAACACCACCTCGCGTGCGGACTTCGCCCGGGAGGCGGCGCTGCTGCGGGACGCGGCGCACCGCTGCCGGGCGACGGGTCGGCGGCTGCTGTACTTCTCCACGGCGTCGACGGGGATGTACGGCACCGTGGACGGGCCCGGCACGGAGGATCGGCCGGTGGTCCCGTGCACGCCGTACGGCGTGCACAAGCTCGCCCTTGAGCAGCAGTTGCGCGCTTCCGGCGCCGATTACCTGGTGTTGCGGCTCGGCCACCTCGTCGGGCCGGGCCAGCCGCCGCACCAGTTGGTCCCGGCGCTGATCCGGCAGATGCGCGCGGGGTGCGTGCGGATCCACCGCGGTGCCGCCCGCGACCTGATCGACGCCCGCGACGCGGTCCGGGTCATCGACCGGCTGCTCGCCATGGGGCTGCGCGGGGAGACGGTCAACGTGGCGTCCGGCCAGGCGACACCGGTGGTGGAGATCGCCGACTACCTGGAACAGCGCCTCGGTCTGGCCGCCCGTCGGCTCTACCTCAACGTGGGCATGCACCATCTCATCTCGACGGAAAAGCTGCGCGCCCTGGTGCCGGAGGTGTCGACGTGGTTCGGCGCCGGCTACTACCGGCGGGTCATCGACGCCTACCTCGCGGCATCGGCCGTGATCGGCGCGGGGAACCCCAACGACGACTGATCCTTGCCCACCTGGACGCCCACGGCGCCGCGACCCGATGCACCAGCGGCCCGTTCTCACCAGCGGCCCGTTCTCACCAGCGGCCCGTTCTCACCAGCGGCCCGTTCTCACCAGCGGTCCGTTCTCACCAGCGGCCCGCTCCCATCTGCGGGCACGGCGGACCGCAAAGGAAGGTGGTAAAGAATTGCTGGGATCGGTGCCGAGCGTGTCCGAGGTTGAAGCGGGCCCGATTCGCGTCGACAATGAGCGCGTGGACATGCCGGAGCCGGGCCGAGAGAGGATGGAACTCACAGTTGGGGAACTCTCCGCCCGCAGCGGGGTCGCCGTCTCCGCGCTGCACTTCTACGAGCGGCAGAACCTGATCACCAGTCGCCGCACCTCCGGCAACCAGCGCCGCTACCCGCGCGACACGCTACGCCGGGTCGCGTTGATCCGGATCGCCCAACGGGTGGGGATACCGTTGGCCGAGATCGGGGCCGCGTTGGCCGAACTGCCGGACAACGGCGCGCCGACCCGCCGGGATTGGAAGCGGATGTCCCGGCGGTGGCAGCATGACCTGGACCGGCGGATCCGCCTGCTCCAGCAGCTGCGCGACGACTTCGCCGACTGCGTGGGTTGCGGCTGCATGTCGATCGACCGCTGCCTGCTGGCCAATCCCAACGACACGCTGGGACGCCAGGGTTCCGGCCCGCGTCGTCTGCTCGACGGGTGACTCCCGGCCCGGACCTGGGGGCGGCGCCGGGTGGTGATATTCGACGGAGCTGACGCAACCTTGCCGAGATCTGACGTACCGCGCCTTGACCACGCCGACCGTGCGGAAGAAACTACCAATTAGCTCTCGCGCAATTGTCTCCAGAATCGTCCGTTCCCGCGTGGACACCATTACCCGCTCGCCATTCAGCGTGGATTGGCCCAGTCGGTACGGAGCAGAAGGTTTGCTTGAGGCCGGAGGAGCGTGTCATGCGAGTCCTTTTCACCATCATGCCCGCGGTGGCCACGGTGCCGCGCCGGCCACGTCTGATCCGCCTGGGCAGCGTCCACGAGTACGGCCCGGTGCCGATCGGCGCCGCCATCACCGAAGGGCGGCTGCCGGCCCCGAACACCGGCTACGGGCGTTCGAAGCTGGGTGGGACGCGGGCAGTGCTGCGGGCCGTGCGGACCGGTGGTCTGGACGGTCTGGTGCTGCGGATTGCCAACGTCTGCGGTCCAGGCGCACCCCCAGCCAGCCTGTTGGGCAGCGTCGCCGGCCAACTGGCCGGGATCGCCGCGACCGGAGCGGGCGAGCTGCGGCTCGGGCCGCTGTTCGGGCGGCGGGACTTGCATCGCGGCCTGCTCTTCGTCGCCACCGGGAGGTCGATGCGCGTGACGCGGCCGATGCGGTCGTGGCGGCGGCGCGGGCACCGCGATCGCAGGTCGCCGGGGAGGTCGTCAACATCGGGCGGGGCGAGGCGGTCTCGGTACGGCGGCTGGTCCACCGGATGATCGCGCTCAGTGGACCGGCGGTCCGGGTCGTGGCTGCGGACCAGGTGCCCGGCGTGACGGCGGGCGCGGGCGCGCAGTGGCAGCAGGTGGATATCTAGCGAGCACGGCAGCTCCTCGACTGGATGCCCCGCCGCGCCCTGGACGACTCGCTGTCCGACCAGCTCAGCGTCGCCCGGGCCGACTTCGTCCGGGAGGACGCGGCACACCAGCTCATCGCCGGTGAACCGCAGCCCGTGAACCGCCAGGACGCAGCGAGCCACCTCTGATGTCGGGCAAAGACGTGCGGGCGCCTACGGTGGCGCAGTCCGTGGCCGCCGGTGTCCTGACGAGCTGGCAGGAGGCCGCCGCCCGCCGATGAGCGCGGACGGCGGTGTGGGCCGCTCGCGGTGGACCCGCCGCCGGCGGCGGGGCGCGAGGATGCCCTCGCCAGGGCGGTCATCCGGTGACGGAAGGAGGTCAGCGATGCCCTCCGGCGGCGACCAGCCGCGCGCGTTCCCACCAGCGCCGGTTGTCGCGGTACCACCTGACGGTCTCGGCCAGCCCGTGCTCGAACGGCACCCGGGGAACGAAGCCCAGCTCGGTGCGGATCTTGGTGGTGTCGACGGCGTACCGCCGGTCATGGCCCGGCCGGTCGGTCACGAACTCCACGCTGGACCAGTCGGCGCCGACGGCGGCGAGCAGTCGCCGGGTCAGCTCCAGGTTGCTCAGCTCGGTGCCGCCGCCGACGTTGTAGGTCTCGCCGGGCACCCCGTGCTCCGCCACCAGCTGCACCGCGGCGCAGTGGTCGTCGACGTGCATCCACTCCCGGACGTTCGTCCCGTCGCCGTAGAGTGGCACCTTCCGCCCGTCGAGGAGGTTCGTGACGAACAGCGGGACCGCCTTCTCCGGGAACTGGTGCGGGCCGTAGTTGTTGCAGCAGCGGGTGATGCAGACCGCCAGGCCGTAGGTGCGGTGGAACGCCCCGACGAGCAGGTCGGCGCCGGCCTTGGACGCCGAGTACGGCGAGTTCGGCAGCAGCGGGCGGGTCTCCGTCCAGCGATCTTCGTCGATGGAGCCGTACACCTCGTCGGTTGACACGTGGACGAACTTCCGCACACCGCAGGCGACCGCCGCGGCGAGCAGGGTCTGCGTGCCGAGCACGTTGGTGGCGACGAAGTCCGCGGCACCGCTGATCGAGCGGTCGACGTGCGACTCGGCGGCGAAGTGCAGCACCGTGTCCACGTCACGCATGACCGCGGCGACCGTGGCCGGGTCGCAGATGTCGCCGTGTACCAGGGTGAGGCGGGGGTCGCCGTGGACCTCGGCGAGGTTTTCCCAGGTGCCGGCGTAGGTCAGCTTGTCGAGCACGATCACCCGTGCCCCGGCGAACCCTGGGTAGGCGCCCTGTAGCAGCCGCCGTACGTAGTGCGACCCGATGAATCCGGCACCGCCGGTGACCAGAACCTGCATGGCCGTCAGCCGACCGGGGTGAGCAGCGGTTGCGGTGCGGCCAGCGCCATGACGTACTGGCCGTAGCAGGACTTCGCCAGCCCCATGCCGAGCCGGTAGCAGGCGTCCCGGTCGATGTACCCCATTCGCAGCGCGATCTCCTCGATGCACCCGATGCGGAGACCCTGTCGGTGCTCGATGGTCTGGACGTACTGGCTGGCGTTGGTGAGCGAGTCGTGCGTTCCGGTGTCGAGCCAGGCGTAGCCCTGGCCGAGGTCGACCAGCCGGGCCCGGCCACGCTCGAGGTAGACCCGGTTCACGTCGGTGATTTCCAGTTCGCCGCGTGCGGACGGGCGCAGCCGCCGGGCGATCGCCACGGCCTCGTTGTCGTAGAGGTAGAGCCCGGTGATCGCGCGGTTGGACCGGGCCTCTGCCGGCTTCTCCTCGATCCTGACCAGTCGGCCGTCGGGGTCGGTCTCGGCGACCCCGTAGCGCTCGGGGTCGGGGACCGGATAGCCGAACAGGACGCAGCCGTCGAGTTCGCGGACGCTGCGCCGGAGCAGCGTGGCGAGGTCCGGGCCATGGAAGATGTTGTCGCCGAGGATCAGCGCGACGGAGTCGGTGCCGATGTGGTCCGCGCCGATGAGCAGCGCCTCCGCGATGCCGAGCGGTGCGGCCTGCTCGGCGTAGCCGATCGACAGGCCGAGGGCGCTGCCGTCACCGAACAGCCTGCGGAACCCGGCGAGGTCCGACGGCGCCGAGATGATCAGGATCTCTCGGATGCCGGCCAGCATCAGCACCGACAGCGGGTAGTAGATCATCGGCTTGTCGTGGACCGGAAGAAGCTGTTTCGACACGCTCAGGGTGATCGGATGCAGGCGAGTCCCGTGGCCGCCGGCCAGGATGATTCCCTTCATGTCCGCGAGCGTACGGTGACCCCGTACAAGCCCACTCAAGCTGCGGTAAAGGCTATACCGGGTTGACGCGTACATGACGAAACTTTACTCAGGCCTGACGTAACTCCCATTGACGTTCGCCCCCGCCTCGAAGACGCTTCGATGAGTGCAAAGTTATTGTCCGACCCGGCAACCTTGCGTATGAACGGAGGTCGAGAGTGGGCAGTCTGATGCGGCAGCGGCTCGCGGACAACGCTGTACCTGGGCTTTCGGACGACCGGGCTGGCCGCGCGAAATGGGGCGAGGCCGGGTTTCGCTTCACCGTGCTCGGACCCGTGGAGATTCACTGGAACGGCGCGGACATCGCGCCGACGGCGCCGAAACTGCTGCAGTCGCTGGCGATGGTCGTGCTATGCGCGGGGCGGGTTGTCAACACCGAATCCATTATCCATGAGCTGTGGCCGAACGGCGCGCCGAAGACCGCCCGCACCGCTGTCCAGACCTACATCTGCCAATTGCGCCGAATGTTCGAGAGCAGGGGGCTCGCCGAAGACGGCGACGACGTGCTGGTGACCAAGGCGCCCGGATACATGCTGCGGGTCGACCCGGCGCGGGTCGACGTGTTCCAGTTCCAGCGGCTGCGCCAGATCGGCCGGGAGGCGCTGGACCAGCGCCGCTACGACGCCGCGGCCCGCGCGTTCCGCGCCGCTCTCGCGCTGTGGAGCGGCCCGCCGCTGGCGAACGTGATGTGCGGGCCGCGGCTGTCCGCGTACGCGATCGACCTCCAGGAGCAGCGCCGCAACACGCGGCACCTGCGGATCCAGGCCGAAATCGAGGTCGGGCTGCACCGTGAGCTGATCGGCGAGCTGCGGTCCCTGGTCGCCGCCAACCCGCTGGACGAAGGGCTGCGCGGCCAGTTGATGCGGGTCCTGGACCGCAGTGGCCGGCGCGGCGACGCCCTCGACGCCTACCGCCACCTCCGTGGCGCGCTGAACGAGGAACTCGGCCTTGAGCCCTGCACCGAGCTGCAGCAGCTCCATCACGAACTGCTCTCGGACCACCGGCAGGGATCGGCGGCCTGAGATGACCGGTGAGGTGCGGCTCGCCGTGCTCGGGTGCGCGGACGTGGCCGCCCGCCGGATCCTGCCGGCGGTGGCCAGTGTCCCGGGCGTACGCCTGATCGCGGTGGCCAGCCGCGACCGCGGCCGGGCGGATGCGTTCGCCGCACGTTTCGGCGGCGAGCCCGTGCACGGGTACCGGTCGCTGCTCGACCGGGACGACGTGGACGCGGTCTACCTGCCGCTGCCGCCCGCGCTGCACGCGGAGTGGATCGCCGAGGCGGTGCACGCCGGAAAGCACGTGCTCGCCGAGAAGCCGCTCACCACCTCCGCGGCGGACACCGCCCGGCTGGCCGAACTCGCGGCCCGGCACGGGGTCGTGCTGATGGAGAACTTCATGTTTCCGTGGCACGGCCAGCACCGGGCCGTGCGCCGGCTCATCGACGAGGGAGCGATCGGCGACCTGCAGTCCTTCGCCGCCACCTTCGCGATCCCGGCCCGCCCGCGCCACGACATCAGGTACCGCGCCGCGTTGGGCGGGGGCGCCCTCCTGGACGTCGCCGGCTATCCGGTCCGCGCCGCGTTGCACTTCCTCGGCGGCGGCTTGGAGGTGCGGGGCGCCGTCCTGCGGCACGACCGGGACCTCGGGGTCGACGTGGGTGGCGCCGCGCTCCTCGCCGCGCCGAGCGGGGTGACCGCCGAGCTGTCCTTCGGGCTGCGCCACGCCTACACCTCGGGGTACCGCTTCACCGGCAGCACCGGTCGGCTCAGCGTGGAACACGTCTTCACCCCGCCGGCCGACCACCGTCCGGTGCTGCGGTTGGTCACCGGGGACGGCGCGGAGGAGCGGACGCTGCCCCCCGACGACCAGTACTCCCGCGCCATCGAGGCGTTCGTCGCCGCGGTCCGCGGCGGCCCCGCACCGGACATCGAGGTGACGGTCGAGCAGGCGAGGTTGATCGACAGAGTCCGTGCGCTGGCGGACGAGGGCAGAGCATCCCGTTGCGGAAGGGCGATCCGGTGACAACAGTCAAGAAACAGATCCTGGACCTGGTGGGTCGGTACCACCGTGAGTCCCCGCCCGGAGAGTTCGTCCCGGGTGTGACACCGCTGCTGACCTCCGGAGCGGTGCTGGACGAGAACGACCGGGTCGCGCTCGTCGAGGCGGCGCTGGACCTGCGCATCGCGGCGGGGCCGCACTCGCGGCGGTTCGAGCGGGAGTTGTCCCGGTACTTCGGGCTCCGCAAGGCGCTGTTGACCAACTCGGGCTCGTCGGCGAACCTGGTCGCGCTGAGCACCCTGACCTCGCCGCAGCTTGAGGAGTATCGTCTACGCCCCGGCGACGAGGTCATCACGGTCGCGGCCGGGTTCCCGACAACGGTGAACCCGATCGCGCAGAACGGACTGGTACCGGTCTTCGTCGACATCGAGCTGGGCACCTACAACGCCACGGCCGAGCGGGTGGCGGCGGCCATCGGGCCGAAGACCCGGGCGGTGATGATGGCCCACGCGCTCGGTAACCCGTTCGCCGTGCGTGAGGTGGCCGCGTTGGCCGAGGAGCACGGGCTGTTCCTCATCGAGGACAACTGCGACGCGGTTGGCTCCACCTACGAGGGCCAGCTCACCGGCACGTTCGGCGACTTCGCCACCGTCAGTTTCTACCCGGCGCACCACATCACGACCGGCGAGGGCGGCTGCGTCCTGACGAACAACCTCGTGCTCGCCCGGCTCGCCGAGTCGATGCGGGACTGGGGCCGGGACTGCTGGTGCGACCCGGGTGAGGACGACCGCTGCCGCAAACGCTTCGACCAGCAGTTCGGCACGCTGCCGAACGGGTACGACCACAAGTACGTCTTCTCCCACGTCGGGTACAACCTGAAGTCGACCGACCTACAGGCCGCCCTCGGGTTGGCGCAGCTTCGCCGGATCGACGAGTTCGTCGAGGCTCGCCGCCGCAACTGGCGCCGGATGCGTGAGGCCCTCGACGGCGTGCCCGGGCTGCTGCTGCCGCAGCCGACGCAGAACGCCGATCCGAGCTGGTTCGGCTTCGTTCTCACGGTACGACCCGACGCCTGCTACACCCGGCGGGACATGGTCGCGTTCCTCGAGTCGCGGCGGATCGCCACCCGCCGGCTGTTCGGCGGCAACCTGACCCGGCATCCGGCCTACGTGGACCGCCCGCACCGCGTCTCCGGCGAGCTGACCAACACCGACGTCGTCACCGAGGACACCTTCTGGGTCGGGGTCTACCCCGGGCTGACCGACGAGATGATCGATTACATCGCCGGGTCCATCGCCGAGTTCGCCTACCGGCACACGCCGGCCGTCGTCCGCTGACGGACGAACCACCATCGAGGGAGGTCGTCGGCCGCGCGCCGCCCGTGACAGCCGCCCTCTCCACCGGTCCGCTGGCCCACTGCGTGTCCGTCCTCCGGAGGTAGTTCGTGATCCACGACCTGTCAGAATTCCACGCCTGGTTCGCCGAGCGGAGCCGACGCAACGCGTACCAGGTGACCCGGGCGCCACTGGATGGGCTGGACGGATGGCAGACGGACCCGGCGACCGGGAACATCGCTCACCGGAGCGGAAAGTTCTTCTCCGTGCAGGGGCTCGCGGTTACCACCGACCACCGGGAGACGTCGTCCTGGTCGCAACCGATCATCCTCCAGCCCGAGATCGGCATCCTCGGTCTCCTCGTCCGGCTGGTCGGCGACACCGTCTACTGCCTGATGCAGGCCAAGATGGAGCCGGGCAACATCAACCTGGTCCAGTTGTCGCCGACGATCCAGGCGACGCGCAGCAACTACACCAGGGTTCACCGGGGCGACAGCGTTCCCTACCTGGAGTACTTCGTCGCGCCCCGGCCCGGCCGGGCGGTGTTCGACGCGTTGCAGTCCGAGCAGGGCACCTGGTTCCTGGACAAGCGGAACCGCAACATGATCGTCGAGGTCGACGGGCCGGTGCCCGCCCGTGAGGACTTCTGCTGGCTCAGCCTTGAGCAGATCGCGGAGTTGCTGAAGGCACCCAACCTCATCAACATGGACGCGCGCACCGTGCTGTCGGGTGCGCCATTCCTGTTTCACGAGGAGGGAGCCCGGCCCGACAGCACGGTTCGCCCCCTGCACTCCCACGAGCACCTGCTGAGCTGGTTCACCGAGGCACGAGCCCGGTACCACCTGGGCCGGAACCTGCTGCCGCTGTCCCGGGTGGCCCGGTGGCGGCGCGTCGACGGCCGGGTCGTGCACGAGGAGGGCCGGCACTTCTCGGTGATGGGCGTGGACGTGCAGGCGAGCAACCGCGAGGTGAGCCGCTGGTCGCAGCCGATGATCGAGCCCTGCGGCCGCGGCGTCGTCGGGTTCCTCGGCCGGCACGTCGGGGAGACGTTCCACGTGCTGGTGCACGCGCGTACCGAGGCCGGCACGCACGACGTGATCGAGATGGCGCCCACCGTGTCCTGCATCCCCGCCAACTACGCCGGGCTGCCCGCCGAGCGCTGGCCGCGCTATCTGACCGAGATCCTCGACGCGCCGCCGTCCCGGCGACTGGTGGACGTGGTGCACTCGGAGGAGGGTGGGCGGTTCTTCCACGCGGAGAGCCGGTACATCGTGGTGGACCTGGGTGAGGACTTCGACCTGGACGTACCGGACGACTTCTGCTGGATGACCGTCGACCAGCTCGTCGGCTTCGTCCGCTACGGCAACTACGTCAACGTCGCCGCACGCTGCCTGCTCACCTGCCTGGCCACCGGGTCGGAGCCGCTGGGCCGGCGGGTCCTGGCCCAACCCGTGGTGGCCCGCCGCTGACGGTCTTCGGCAGCTTGGCTCGATCCCCTCGGGGGGCGCGATGGCGGTTGCCTACCGCACGCAGCGGCATTCAGCACCGAAATAGCGGATGAGCCAGGCACGGAAGGTTTGCGGGCGGACAATTCGGGTACGGCGTCGGTTACAGCGACCGCGGCGCCGGCATTCGCTGAGCCTGGGAGGCGACGATGATGGAGAGCCGAATCAAGGTGCTCGGGCACCCGGTCCATCCGATGCTGGTGATGTTCCCGATCGCCCTGTTCGTGTCCGCCACGATCTTCGACATCATCGACGTGGCCGGCGGCCCTGCCTTCCTCGGCGAGGTGGCGTACTGGAACATTCTGGTCGGCCTGATCGGCGGGTTACTGGCGGCGATGGCCGGCGCGGTGGACCTGCTGGCCATACCGTCCGGGACCCGGGCCAAGCGGGTGGGGGTGGCGCACGCCTCGACCAACCTGGCCGTGGTGCTGCTCTTCGCCGCCGTCTGGGCGGTGCGGTTGGCCGCGGACACCCGGGCGGCCGGCGGCGCCCTGGTCGCGATCGAGGTGGTGGCGGTCGCCGCCGCCGGGCTCGGCGCCTGGCTCGGTGGCGAGCTGGTGGACCGGCTCGGCGTCGGGGTGGATCCGGATGCGGACCTGAACGCGCCGAGTTCGCTGCGCCCCCGGGCCACCGCCGCCGCGGCCGCGGACCGGCCCGAGGAGCGTTGAGCTGGGCGAAGCGGGCCGGCCCGAGGAGTGCCGAACCGGGCGAGAAGGCCCGGACGACGATGGGAGGGAAGGCGGCGGCATGACTGAGCCAGGACGTGGCACCGGGGACCGGGGCTGGGATCCGATCGGCGAGTTGCAGACGCTCCGCGCGGAACTCGGCCGGCTGGTCGGCGGACGGGGCGGGCAACCCGACGTCGAGCTGAGGCCGGTCGACGACGGCTGGACGGTGCAGGCCCGGCTGCCCGGGGTGGCGCCGGAGGAGGTGGCCCTGGAGCTGGACGACCGCGAGCTGTGCATCCGGGCCCGCTCCGAGGCCGAGGTCAACGCGGACCACGGGATGGTCGGCAGCGCGTCGCAGACCCGCGCCTTCGAGCACCGGGTGCACCTACCGGCGCCGGTCGACCCGGACCGGATCGACGCCGTGATGGACCACGGGCTGCTCACGGTCACGCTGCCGAGGGCACCCCGGCCGGGTCGCCGGACCATCACCATCGGCAGCCGACGCCACGACCCGGGCCAGCGCGCCGGGGGTACCGCCGGAGCCGGCGTCCCGCCCGGCACCGTGGACCCGGCCGCCGACCGGGAACTGCACCGGCCGGACACCGCCGCCGGCACCCCGACGTCCGGCTTCACGGGTTGAGCGGGCGGCGGACCCGTACCCGATGATCGGCAAGGTGGGGGACCTCGTCGGTGACGTCGAGCGGATCGCCGTACTCCGGGCCAACGCGCTCGGTGACTTCATCTTCGCGCTGCCGGCGCTCGACGCGTTGCGGGCCGGCTATCCGGACGCCGAGCTGGTGCTGATCGGCGCGCCCTGGCACGAGCGTCTGCTCCGGGACCGTCCCGGCCCGGTCGACCGGGTACTGGTGGTACCGCCCGCGCACGGGATCCGGGTGGCCGGGCCGGGTGAACCGGAGCCGTCGGCCGAGTCGATGCCCGAGTTCCTCGCCGCGGCCCGCCGGGAGCGGTTCGATCTCGCGCTCCAGATGCACGGTGGCGGGGCCAACTCCAACCCGTTGGTCGCCGGGCTCGGTGCCCGGGTGACCGCCGGGCTGCGTACCGAGGACGCGCCGCCGCTGGACCGGTGGCTCCGGTACGTCTACTACCAGCCGGAGGTGGTCCGATACCTGGAGGTCGCCGGCCTGGTCGGCGCCAGCCCTACCGGCCTGTTGCCCCGGCTGGTCGCCACCGAGGCGGACCTGGCCGAGGCGCGTACGGTGCTCGGCGAGCCGGCGGGCCCCCGGATCGCCCTGCATCCCGGTGCCAGCGACCCGCGCCGCCGGTGGCCGCCGGAGCGCTTCGCCGAGGTCGCCGACCACCTCGTCGACGACGGTTACGAGGTGCTGGTGACCGGCACCCCGGGCGAGCGGGAACTCGCCGGGGAGGTGGTGGCGGCGGCCCGCCGGCCGGTCCGCTCGGTGGTCGGCGAACTGTCGCTCGGCGGCCTGATCGGCTGCTACGCCGGCTGCGAGGTGGTGGTCTCCAACGACACCGGGCCGGTGCACGTCGCCGCCGCGCTGGACATCCCGACGGTCGGCATCTTCTGGGTCGGCAACATGATCAACTGCGCGGTGCCGCTGCGCGCCCGGCACCGGCCGATCGCCTCGTGGACCCTCAACTGCCCGACCTGCGGCCAGGACTGCAGCCGGGAGATCTATCCGGCCCGGGGCGGCGGCCCGGCCTGCCCGCACCAGGTCTCGTTCGTCACCGACGTACCGGTGGTGGAGGTGCTGGCGGCGGTGGCCGATCTGACCCGACGGTGACCTCCCAGGCCTCCATGGTCCGCTCGGTCACCGTGGTCGGCGCCTCCAGGTGGTACGCCCCGCTGGGCAGCACGCCGGCTCCGGCGTACCGGGCCAGCACGGCGAGTTGGGCGGCCACGTCCTCGCCCTGGTGCCCCGGGTCGAGCCGGGGCCAGAAGTCGAAGCCGCCCGCCGCGCGCAGCCGGGACCGGTCGTAGAGGACACAGCCGCCGATCCAGGAGACCTTGTATGCCCGCCACTGTCCGGCCGGCAGCCGGCGGGCCTCCGTCACGTGCAGCAGGTTCGCCGCCGAGTGGATCTGCGCCCGGTCCCACTCCGGCGCGCCGGGGCGGAGGCGCTCCGGCTCCGGCCGGCCGTCCCACTCCACGTAGTGCCGGTGGGTCTCCGGCCGGACGTCGCCCAGGTAGGACAGTCCGTGCACCGCGTTGCCGACGAAGCCGCAGTCGAGTTCCCGGATCGCGGTGACCAGCCGGTCGACGGTGCCGGGTTCGAGCCAGACGTCGTCGTCGAGGAAGAGGACGTACCGGGCCGCCGAGGCGTCCAGCAGATAGGCGCGGTGCTCGGCCAGGCCCCGCCGGGGCAGCCGCCGGGTGAGCAGCACCGGGTGTCCCCGGTGCCGGAGTACCCGGACCATCGCCGCAGCCGCCGGTTCGGCCCAGCCCGGCTCTCCGTCGGACTGGTCGCTGACCACCACCCCGAAGCCGTCCGAGCCGGTCCGGTCGGTGGCCCGCCCGTCGACCTCGGCGGGGCGCTGTGCGGCCAGCCCGGCCAGGGTGACCGCGAGTTCGGCGGGTCGGTTCCGGGTCGGCACCAGCACGTCCAGCAGCCGGGGCGTACGGAACTGGGCCGCACTGCCCGGGTCGAGCGGCCGGGTGACCGTCCTGACCCCCGCACCGGCCCGATCGGAGTGTGAACCGGCGTTCACGCCCGGCGACTCGACGCGGCCGCCGTCCCGCCCGTCTGCGGCGATCCGGCCGCCTGCGCCGTTCCGCCTGTCTGCGTCGACCCGGCCGTCTGCGCCGTTCCGCGCCGACGCAGCGTGCTGGTGCGCACCGCCCCACGGGCCGCGTCGCCGTGCGAGCGGATCCGCTCGATCACCGCCGAGGTGGACCGGTCCGGTACGTAGCCGAGGGTGCGGACCTCACCGCCGAGCCGGCGTACCAGGGGTGCCTCCGGGACCATGTCCGGCGGGTAGTCGCCGCCCTTGACGTAGACGTCGGGGCGGATCGCCTCGATCAGCGCGGTGGGCGAGTCCTCCTCGAAGACCACCACGTGGTCCACACAGGAGAGTGCGGCGAGCACCGCCACCCGGTCCTCGACCGGGTTCACCGGCCGGTCCGTGCCCTTGATCCGTCGTACGCTCTCGTCGGAGTTGACCGCCACCACCAGCAGGTCGCCGAGGTCGCGTGCCTGGTCGAGGTAGCGTACGTGCCCCCGGTGCAGTACGTCGAAGCAACCGTTGGTGAAGACGACGGTCCGCCCCTCGGCCCGGTGCCGCTCGACGAGTTCGACCAGCGCGTCCCGGTCGAGCACGATCCGGGCCGGGGCCTCGTCGACCGAGCCCAGCGCGGCGATCAGGTCCTCCCGCAGGCAGACACAGGTGCCGGTGTCCGAGACGGTGGTGGTCGCGGCGAGCTGGGCCAACTGGGCGGCGGTCGGCAGCGGCGCGCCCGCGGCCAGCGCCAGCGTCATCGCGGCCAGGTACGCGTCACCGGCACCGACGGCGTAACTCGCCGGTACCGGAGTCGCGTGGCTGCGCCGGGACCGCCCGTCGGCCCCGCCCACCACGGCACCCTCGGCGTCCAACGTCACCGCCACCACGTCCGCACCGGTGCGTTCCCGCAGCTCGGCGAGGCGGGCCTGGGCGACCAGCGCCCGGCTGACGCCGCCGGCCGCGACGGGACGCCCGGCGGTGGCACTCGACGTCTCGTCACCGGCCACCACGATGTCGTCACCCGAGACCCCGATCTCGTCACTGGTGACCGTGAGGCCGTCCCCGCCGACCGGACCGGCACCGTCGCCGCCACCCGGGGGCGTAGCGTCCGGCGCGGCGGAGCCGTCACCGTCCCGGCCACCCTCCTCGGCACCAGCGGCAGCGGCGGCCGGGACGGGCCCGCCGGTGGCGGCTGTCGTGCCATCCTCGGCGACGCTGACCCGGATGCCGGCGACCGCCGAAGAGCTGGCCGGGCCGGCGGTGACCGCGTCGTTGAGCAGCCGGGTCGCCTCGGCGAAGCTCGGGGTCACCACGGTCGGGGCGAGCCCGCGCCAGTAGGCCAGATCGTGCGCGTCCAGGGCGACGGTGGCGAAGGAGTCGCGGTGCCGGACCAGCCAGCTTCGTACCGCCTCGGGCAGGGCACCCAGGCCGTAGTCGCAGACCACCAGGGTCGGCGGCTGGCCGTCCCGGTCCGCCCGCAGTTCCTCGGTCGCCCGGGCGAGCGCGTTGAGCATCCGCTGTACGCCCTCCTCGGGCAGCGTCTCGTCGGCGTCGCCCTCGTCCTCCCGGAGCAGGATCTGGTCGGCGGCGAGCAGTCTCCGCTTCACCGGGGTCGGCCGGCCGGGCTGGCTGATGGTCCGGTCCCAGACGCCGGCCCGGTCCAGGCAGTCGTGCAGTTCGTCACCGGCCACGTCCGCGCCGACCGGGGCGACCAGCGCCGCCAGGCCGCCCAGGGCGGTGAGGTTGACGGCGGTGTTCGCGGCGCCGCCGGCCGCGGTCAGCCGGCGGCGCAGGGTCAACACCGGTGCCGGCGCCTCCCGGCAGAGCCGGTCCGACTCGGCGAACCGCCACTCGTCCAGCATGGCGTCGCCGACCACCAGTACGCCCCTGCCGAGCCAGCTCTCCACCACCGAGGCCAACCGGCGCTGTTCCGCTGCGTCTGTCGCCATGTTGCTGCGGGTCCCCGGTGCCCGGCCGGGCAAACCTGGTCCCGGGTACCCCGCCGGGGGTGCGGCGGTGGCCGTACGGCGGGTTTGGCACCGGGCGTACCGGGAACGTCTTTTCCACGGGATGCGACCAAACGGTTCGTCGGAACATTAACCCCCGTTTCCCCCTGGAAAGGAGAACCGAGATGACCGCGACCTTGCAGGGCAAGCGCATCGCTTTCCTGGCCACGGACGGTGTGGAGGAGGTCGAGTACACCCGCCCGCGGGAGGCGGTCGAGGCGGCCGGCGGCCGGGTCGAACTGGTCTCCCTCAAGGGCGGCCGGATCCAGGCCTTCAACCACCTGGACAAGTCCGGGACGTACGACGTCGACGCGACCGTGGCCGAGGCGGACCCGGCGGCCTACGACGGCCTGGTGCTGCCCGGTGGGGTGGCCAACCCGGACGCCCTGCGGACGAACCCGGACGCGGTCCGATTCGTCCGGGCGTTCTTCGACGCCGGCAAGCCGGTCGGGGCGATCTGTCACGCGCCATGGACGATGATCGACGCCGACGTGGTCAAGGGCCGTACCCTCACCTCCTGGCCCAGCCTGCGCACCGACCTGTCGAACGCGGGCGCGCACTGGGTCGACGAGGAGTGCCATGTCGACAACGGCCTGGTGACCAGCCGCAAGCCGGACGACCTGCCGGCGTTCTGCGCCAAGCTCGTGGAGGAACTCGCCGAGGGCCGGCACTGACACTCTGACCGACCCCTGCGGCACCATCACCGGTCCCGGCCCGGCGGTGAGCCGAGTCCGGGACCGGTGTCACGAGCCGAGTCCGGGACCGGTGTCACGAGCCGAGTCCGGGACCGGCGTCCCACGGGCCGCGCCCCGGGACCGGCGGTGCGGTCGAGCCGCTCGCGCGTGTCCAGGCAGGCATCTTCTGTGTCATCAGGGGGAGAAGGCACTATGACCACCGCTGCTGAGGACACGCGGCCGACCCTGACACGCCGCCAGATCCTGCTCCTGATGGGCGGCCTGATGACCGGCATGCTGCTGGCCGCGCTGGATCAGACCATTGTCGGTACGGCGCTGCCGACCATCGTCGGCGAACTCGGCGGGATCAACCACTACTCGTGGGTGGTCACCGCGTACCTGCTGGCGTCGACCGCCTCGACCCCGCTGTACGGCAAGATGGCCGATCTCCTCGGCCGCCGCCCGGTCTTCCTCTTCGCCATCGGGACGTTCCTGGTCGGCTCGCTGGCCGCCGGCTTCGCGCAGGACATGACCCAGCTCATCATCACCCGGGGGGTGCAGGGCCTCGGCGCGGGCGGTCTGATGACCCTCGCCTTCACGATCATCTCCGACGTGGTGACGCCCCGGGAGCGTGGCCGCTACCAGGGGCTGTTCGGCGCGGTGTTCGGGGTTTCCTCGGTGGCCGGTCCGCTGGTCGGCGGCTACTTCGCCGAGCACGACTGGCGCTGGATCTTCTTCCTGAACGTGCCGCTGGCGGTGGTGGCCATCGTCGTCTGCTATCACGTGATGCGGCTGGTCCCGTTCGAGCGCCGGCAGCACGCCATCGACTGGCTCGGCGCCGGCCTGCTGGTGGCCGGGGTGAGTGCGCTGCTGCTCGCGCTGAGCTGGGGCGGCAACGAGTACGCCTGGGGCTCCGCAATGATCATCGGACTCTTCACGGCCGGAGCGGTGCTCGGCGTACTCTTCCTCGTCCAGGAGGCCCGGGTGGCCGAGCCGATCCTGCCGCTGAAACTGTTCCGCCGGTCCACCTTCGCGCTGGCCAACGCCGCCGGCTTCATCCTCGGGCTGGTGATGTTCGGATCGATCATCTTCATCCCGCTCTATCTCCAGATCGTCAAGGGTGCGTCGCCGACCGACAGTGGCCTGCTGATGCTGCCGATGATGGTCGGTGTCATCGTCACCTCGGTACTCTCCGGGCGGGCGATGAGCCAGATCGGCCGGTACAAATGGTTTCCGGTGGCCGGGGCGGTCGTGCTGGTAGCCGGCATGCTGCTCTTCACGCAGTTGCAGGTCGACACCTCGCTCTGGAACGCCTTCGCCTACATGGTGGTCATCGGCGTCGGGCTGGGCCTCTGCATGCAGTCGCTGGTCCTCGCCGTGCAGAACGCGGTCCAGATGCGCGACCTCGGCGCCGCCACCTCGGCCGCCACCTTCTTCCGGTCGCTGGGCGGCTCGTTCGGGGTGGCGATCCTCGGCGCGGTGCTCTCCGCCGGCCTCTCCACCGGGCTGGCCGACCGGCTGCCCGGCGCGATCGCCCAGCTCCCGCCCGAGCAACGGGCCCAGTTCGCCGGCGCCAGCACCGAATTCTCGGTCAACGAGCCGTCCCGGATCCTGGCGCTGCCGGAGCCGATCCGGGCGGCCGTGCAGGAGTCGTTCGTCGACGCGCTGGACACCGTCTTCCTGGTCGCCGGGCTGGTCGCGCTCCTGGCCGTGGCCGTCACCCTGGCGATGCCGAACCACGAGCTGCGCGGCGCCCCGCCGGCCACCTCCGGCGAGCGGCTCTCCCGGGACCGGAAGGGCGACGCGGCCACCGAGATGGAGGCGAACGCCCAGACGATGATCTGAGGCCTTCCTGATCGGAGAATTGACTGCGCTCCCGTCGCACCCTTCCTATTTCAGGATGACCTATTTCAAGACGACCTGGCCGGTCTGCTCGAACACGGCGAGGTCGTCCAGGGTCTCCGGCACGGTGCCGGAGACCGGCGCGGGCAGCGCCCGGGGCGCGAAGAAGCCGGCGTCGGTGGTCTCGTCGGTGCTGGTGAGCGGTACGCCGGACCAGGCGTCGACCCGGAAGGCGACGACGAAGAGCTGGTACGTGTGGCCGTACATGTTGGTGAAGGTGCGGTCCGGGCCGGTGTACATGGCGAACGGGGTGACCTCGGTGGCGGTCAGGCCGGTCTCCTCCCAGACCTCGCGGACCGCACACTCGGCGATCGACTCGCCGAGTTCCAACGCGCCGGCGGGCAGCGCCCAGTAACCGTTGTCGGAGCGCTCGATCAGCAGCACCCGGTTGGCCTCGTCGCGTACCACGCCCCGGGCGCCGACGAACAGCAGCGTACGGTCACCGGCGAGGGAGCGAAGCTGACCGAGGTACGAATCGGCCCACGGGATACTGCTGCTCATCGGGCTGCCTTCCGGGTGGTCAGGTGTGAGCTGCGACACTAGGTTGTGGTCCATGCGTAGCACGATGATGGACGCGCCCCTGCTGGTTTCCCGCATCCTTGAACACGGCAGCACCGTGCACGGCACCGCCGAGGTGGCCACCTGGCTGGGCGACGGCTCCCGTCGGATGACGTACGCCGAGGTTGGTGCGACCGCCGCCCGGCTCGCGCACGCGCTCCGCGACGACCTCGGGATCACCGGTGACCAGCGGGTGGCGACCTTCATGTGGAACAACGCCGAGCATCTGGTCGCGTACTTCGCGGTGCCGAGCATGGGTGCGGTGCTGCACACACTCAACATCCGTCTCCTTCCCGAGCAGGTCGCCTACATCGCCAACCACGCCGAGGACCGGGTGGTGCTGGTCGACTCGACGCTGATCCCGTTGCTGGCCAAGGCGCTGCCGAAAATGTCCACTGTGCAGCACGTGGTGGTGGTCGGTGGCGGTGACCCGGCGGCGCTGTCGGCAGCCGGGGGCGGGCGGATCGCCGTACACCGGTGGGACGACCTGCTGCGGAACCGGCCGGACCGGTACGACTGGCCCGAGCTGGACGAGCGCGATGCCGCCGCCCTCTGCTACACCTCCGGCACCACCGGCAACCCGAAGGGTGTCGCCTACTCGCACCGGTCGATCTGGCTGCACTCGGTGCAGATCTGCCTGCCGGAGTCGTTCGGGCTCGGCCCGACCACCCGGGAACTCGCCATCGTGCCGATGTTCCACGCGATGTCGTGGGGCATCCCGTACGCAGCCTTCCTCTCCGGGGCGTCCCTGGTGATGCCGGACCGGTACCTCCAGGGTGCGCCGATCGCCGCGATGATCGCCGCCGAGCGACCGACCCTGGCCGGTGCGGTGCCGACGATCTGGACCGACCTGCTCAACTACCTGGACGCCAACGAGGTCGACACCTCCTCGCTGACCGAGGTGATCGTCGGCGGCTCGGCCTGCCCGCCCGCGCTGATGCACGCCTTCGCCGAGCGGCATCGGATCGACGTCATCCACGCCTGGGGGATGACCGAGATGTCACCGCTCGGCTCGGTGGCCCGGACACCGGCCGGGGCGACCGGGGACGAGGCCTGGCGCTACCGCTACACCCAGGGGCGGGTGCCGGCCGGGGTCGCCGCCCGGATCGTCGGCCCGGACGGCGCGCGGATGCCCGCCGACGGCACGTCCGTCGGCGAGTTGGAGGTCCGCGGCCCGTGGGTGACCGGCCGGTACGTCGGCGACGACGCACCCGACCCGGAGAGGTTCCGGGACGGCTGGCTGCGTACCGGTGACGTCGGCACTCTCTCGGCGGACGGCTTCATCACCCTCACCGACCGGGCCAAGGACGTGATCAAGTCCGGTGGTGAGTGGATCTCGTCGGTCGAGCTGGAGAACGCGCTGATGGCGCATCCGGCGGTGCAGGAGGCGTGCGTGGTCGGCGTACCGGACCCGCGCTGGGACGAGCGTCCACTGGCGACGGTGGTACGGCGGGAGGGCGCCGAGGTGGGCGCCGAGGAGCTGCGGGACTTCCTCGCCGACCGGGTGGCCGGGTGGCAGTTGCCCGAGCGGTGGGCGTTCGTCGACGCCGTACCGAAGACCTCGGTGGGCAAGTTCGACAAGAAGCGGATCCGCGCCGACCACGCCGCCGGTGCCCTGGACGTGATCGAGCTGCCGACCTGACCGGCACGCGTCCCCCCACCCACCCGCTACGTATCCTCCCGCCCACCCGGCCACCCGGTCGGCGAGGAAGTCCCG